>NZ_LR134318.1:2425000-2754500 GCF_900636825.1 Pseudomonas fluorescens
GGGTGTGATGCCCGATATCCCAAGGTTCGGTCGATCCACGCGTTGAGCTCGTTGACCATTACCGGCGGACGGCCGGGGTAGGTCTCGAGCGTGCTGCGCAGGATACGTTCAATATCCGGGACGGCACGCAGGTTTCGAGTCTTGATGTAGTGGCCGATAAAACAGTCGAGTTCAAAGCGTTCTGTCTTTGACAGATGAATACACTCCAGGCCGCTGACCTGTTTGATTGCAAAATCGTCGCGCAACATATTTCTCTGCAAGGGCTTGAAAAGTTGTAGGGAATTCCTGATTTCGTTGACTCTTTGGTCAACTGGTATACCAATCGGAAGGGCGGCGCGCATGCTAGCGGTAGTGCGGCCGAATGTATGTATGACGATCCAGTTGTCAGACAAGCGGTTGATTCGATCAAACGTCTGTTTCAAGCGCGGTGTTTCGTGAATGAAACACTGGCTGTAACGCCGCCGAGTCGGTGTACTTTCGAGTTCCTCAAGCGCCGGAACCAAACCCTGTGTACCCTATCCAACCTCGGCTCGCAGATGGGCGCGCAGGGATGGATAGGGGCGAGGGAGTTTTGCCGACCGACAGCATGCCTCGCACCGTGAGGCTCAAGGCAAAACATGACATCTGGATTGAAACTCGTTGCTGCAGCATTTATTTCCCTGGGGCTGGCCGGCTGCATCGCTGCGCCGGTCGAGCTGACCGCGCAGACCGAGACTCGTCTGGAAAGCCAGGCACCGGTGCGCTTCCTCTTGACCTTCGACGACGGTCCCAGCGCCTCCGGTTTCTGGAACCCGACGGCAACGGTGCTTGATAGCCTCAAGAACAATCCGCTGCAGCCCAATATCAAAGCGGTATTTTTTGTCCAGACCCGCGCACCCCGAGCCGGTAACAGTGAGATCGGCCGCAGCCTGATGCGACGCGAGTCCGCTGAAGGTCATATCCTCGCGTTTCACACGGCCACTCACTGGCATAGCAACCATCGTTCGCTTGGCCCTGAGCAACTCGAAGAGTCGCTGACCAACGGTACGGCGGATATCGCGAAAATCACCGGCGCGCCGCCAACGCTGCTGCGTCCGCCGTTCTGGAATTATGACAAGCGCACCTTTGCCGCCTATCAACGCCACGGGTTGCACGTGCTGCTGACGGACTTGAGTGCCAACGACGGCAAAATCTGGGGCTTCAATGCCAGCCCTCGGCGTCGGGCCAATCTGTTGCGGCAACTGTCGCAAGTTCGTGAACGCGTCGCGTCGGGTGAATTGCCCACGGTAGACGGGGTGATTCCAGTGGTCGTGACCTTCCATGACCTTAATCGCTATACCGCGCGGCATACACGTGAGTATCTGCAAATCTTGCTCGACAGCGCGGCCGCCACTGGCGTGAAACTGGCGGACAAGCCGTTTTATGATGATCACGCGGCATTGCAGAAAGCCGCGCTGGCGCGCACGGTTGAGAAAAGCGAGGAGCCGGTGGAATTGCCGGGGATGTGGAACTGGATTTGGGATCACGACGCTCATTAGTATTCGCGCCGCAAATTGTGATCCATTTGGCCATTTGCACCGAGCAGTAATGAGTTGCTCATCTATGCTCTATCGATCGGATCGACTCATCGCCTGCGAGGCGTTCGCCCATGCTTGCCATTGCCGACATTTGCCGCATCGTCGAGTCCGGCTTTCCTGCACTCAAATGCGAGTGCACCCCGTCGGCACAAGGGCTTTTGCGGATCAAGGTCTACGAGCCCGACAGCGGTCGGGTCGATCTACTCCTCAACGGTGTTTCTCCGGAACATCTCGTCACAATCCGCGACATCTCCAACTTCATTGGTGAGCTGCGCACGGAAATGAGCGCCGGTCGCCGGGCGTTCGCCGGGTGAGCGATTAAAGACGTCGTTGGAATGCCCGAACAATGCGCAGTGTCGCTTCATTGGTGCTGAGATTCTGCACGGCGTCGAGCGGATGCCAGATGCAGTCGATGATCTCGTTTTGCGGGCGGACCTGATCAAGGTTCGACACGGAGGCTTCATAGACATGATGCTGCGTGCGCCCCGTCTGCACTTCCATCAGATACAGCACATCGTCGGCAGCAAGACCGGTTTCTTCCTGTAATTCACGCACGGCAGCACCCGCCCGGGTTTCTCCGGGTTCGACCTTGCCGCCGGGTAATGTCCAGTGGCAGTGGGGTTTGCGCACCAGAAGAATGTGGCGATCCTGTTCGCAAATGACGGTTGCACGTACTTTCATCTGTTACCTGTTTGCTGCTGTCACAAAACTGAAATGAAACTGCAATATTCGAGCCGGGGCCGCGTTTGAAGGTTCCATAAGAAGTTGGAGTGATTGCCTGAACGAATAAGTCCCCTTCGTTACCGGTGGAGCGACGTCCGGTTGGCACGTAGGAGTAGAGCGGGTGTAAGGTTGAGCCGTGAAGCCGAACCCAACGTTTGCGTAAAGGAGGTGCCCATGAGCACGCCTGTCATGAACAAAATGCACATGAACGGCTACGACGTCATAAACATCAACAACGGCCCGTGGCGAGTCTGTACCCAAGGCGATCGACTGGCGTCATTTGCCAGCAGGGAGGAAGCTTTAGCCTATGCCGCAGCACTGCCCGGCTACAAAAAACGCTCGGCGCGCGGACAAAGTCACAATTCAGGTTGATGGGTCGCAGTAAACGTGCCCCGGCATTGCCGGGGCTTTCGTTTGGAGAGAGATTCAACGGCTTCAGTGGACTTTGGTCCGACTGATGGCGCGCGCTTTCACTTCCTTGGCATACAGTTGCAAGCGCTCCTCGTCGCTTTGCAGAACCTCGCAGGATCTCAAGACCGTTTGCGCGTCGGCTTCGTTGCCGGATTTGCGCAGTTGTTCGGCGATACGTTTGAGATCGACGGCCGACCATCTCAAGTCCGATGCAACGCTTTGCAAGTCTCGCTGAAGTTCGTGTTCGTATTCATTGAGTCGCATGATCACCTCCAGAACATTCTCGGTAGAAAAGAGTAGTCGCATTTTCCCGGCCGGGGCGGCGGTGTCTGTCATCGAACCTAATGGTCGTGAAAAACTGCCCATTCTTCGCTGCCAGCCTGTTGCCACGATGGATGTCGTCCCGGTTACACGTTACATTCGCTTTTTTTCAGATCAGAGAAACAACTATGCGGATGTGGATCGGGAGTTTGGCGTTGGCCATGTTGGCGGGATGCTCGTTGCCGGCGTCGTTGGTGCCGGGTGAGCCCAATGTCAGCAAGACCAGTGACAAGCCTCCCAAAGACTATGCCGCGTGTGTATTACCGTTGTGGCAGCAGGATGTCGCCAAAACGACGCAAACTTCCATCTCCAACGGCTATCGCATCACCGCGCCGAGCATCATCACGGCCGACGAGATTCTCGATATCGTCAAATACAAGGACGGCAGCAGGGTGTCGTTGTATCAGGGACCGCCCTGGGCCAAGTCCGGGTCGTTGCGCCAATCGGTTCGCGATTGTCTTTAACGAGTTTCGCGGATGGACAAAAAGCAGAAACCGGAGCATCGGTTTCTGCTTTTTTTTGGCGCCTCGTACGCTGTGGTTGTGGATTTTACCGAGGTTGCGTAACGAGCGGTGACAGTTGTGCGACAGGTTTTTCCCAGCGTGCACTAGGCTTTGCCTGCTGGTCGCGTTCAGACCAGCGCGACCCGCGAGGAGCCTCGATCATGGATGATCTGGTCAAAGAAGTTATTCCGCTGTTGCAGTATTTGATTCCCGGATTTCTGTCAGCGTGGATTTTTTACTCGCTGACGGCGTTCAAGCGTCCGGACACGTTCGGACAGATTGTGCAGGCGTTGATTTTCACGTTTGTGATTCATGGCGCGGTGCTGGGGATTGGGGCAATTTGTATGTGGGTGGGCGCGAAAGGGTTTTCGGTTGGGAGATGGGATGCGAGGGCCGAGGCCGTCTGGGCGTTTGTTCTGTCGGTGACCCTGGGTTTGCTTTCCTGTTACCTGGCCACGAATGACAAATTACATGCATGGCTGCGTAGTCGAAACGTAACGAAACAAACTTCCTACCCCAGTGAATGGTTCAGCATCTTCGCCCAACATCATCGGCTCATCACGCTGCACCTGACCGACGAGAGACGCGTATTTGGCTGGCCTGTCGAGTGGCCACCCGAGTCCGGCAGTGGTCAGTTCGTCATGCAAAATCCCTGTTGGTTAGACGCCCAAGGGGTCGAAGTGCCTTTTGGTGCCGAGTATTTGCTGATAGATTCCGGCAAAGTCAAATGGGTGGAATTCGGCCCGCAATTGGAGGATTCATTGTGACCGCGAGAGCAGCTCAACCTATGCCAGCCTGGGTGGCACGTCGTTACACCTCCGACGGGAAACCTGTTGCAAATGCACAGCCGAAGGCACCGAGTGGCCCACCGCCGCTGAAAAGCTGATCAATCTATTGATCCCCAACCCTCCGCCACAGCCCGGCGAATCGCCTCAAGCAGCATCGCGAACGCCGGGTTGTCGTTGTTCTCCCGCCAGATCAGGTGCAGTTCGCTCTGCACCCCTTCGCCTAGATCGATATCGCGAAACACCACATTTCTGAACACCACACTGGTTGCGCAGCGCGGCACCAGCGCCAGGCCCATGCCGGCGTTGACCAAAGCCAGAATCGTCAGCGATGACCCCAGCCACTGCACGTAATCGGGTGCGACCCGGGCCGAACGCAGCATGCCGGTCAGCAGTTCGTTGAACGGCGGATAAGCCGCATGGGAATACATCAGGAATGGCTGCTTATCCAGGTCGGTGACCGACACGTCAGCCGCACTCGCCAATCGATGAGCGCTGGGCACCGCCAGCACAAACGGCTCACGCACCAGACATTCGGTGGCATACCCAGGCTCCAGCAACGGCGCGCGGGCGATGCCCAGATCGATGCGGCGCGCACGCAGGGCTTCATGTTGTTGGTAGGTGTTCATCTCCGTCAGATCGATCTTCACCTGCGGCTGTTTCAAGCGAGCCTCGGCGATGACCTTCGGTAAAAACTCATACACCGCGCTGCCGACAAAACTGATGTTCACCGAGCCGATGTCGCCTTCAGCGAAGCGTCGGGCGGTGACGGCTGCCTGTTGGGCGCGCTCGAGCAGGTTCTGCGCTTCGACGAAGAACGCCCGACCAGCGGCGGTGAGCGCAACGCTGCGGGTGCTGCGCGTGAACAACTCGACGCCGAGGTGATGTTCGAGCAACTGAATCTGCCGGCTTAGCGGCGGCTGCGTCATGTTCAATCGTTCGGCGGCGCGACGAAAGTTAAGTTCCGTGGCGACGGTGGTAAAGCAGCGCAGCTGGGTAAGTTCGAACATTGATCTAATCCGGGTATCAATCGAATGCCAAGTTAGATTAGACGGGATCAATGATCGCCGTCCATGATCGGTTCATCGCTCTACGCCGTCCCTAAAAAAACAAGATCGGGAGTCGCCCCTTGAAAAACCTCCAGAGTCCGCCGGACGTCACGGTACTTGCCCGTGCCGCCGCCAAGGTCAAGCGCCACGTACTGCCGTTGTTCGTGGTGATGTTCATCGTCAATTACATTGATCGGGTCAACATCGGTTTTGTGCGCAGCCATTTGGAAACCGATCTGGGTATCGGCGCTGCGGCCTACGGGCTCGGCGCCGGATTGTTTTTCATCGGTTACGCGCTGTTCGAAGTGCCTTCGAACATGCTTCTGCAGCGCTACGGCGCGCGGGTCTGGCTGACCCGGATCATGTTCACCTGGGGCGCAGCGGCCATGGCCATGGCATTCGTCCAGGGCGAAACCAGTTTCTATGTGCTGCGCTTTATTCTTGGTGCGGCGGAGGCGGGGTTCTTTCCGGGAATCATTTACTATTTCACCCAATGGCTGCCGGCCTCGGAGCGCGGCAAGACCATGGCGGTGTTCCTCAGCGGTTCGGCGATCGCCTCGGTGATTTCGGGCCCGGTGTCCGGTGCGTTGCTGCACGTCAGTGGCCTGGGCCTGCACGGCTGGCAGTGGATGTTTCTGATCGAGGGCGCGGCCTCGGTGGTGCTCTGTGCATTTGTCTGGTTCTGGCTGCAATCGCATCCGCGCCAAGCCAAGTGGCTCAGTGCAGAAGAGCGCGAAGCGCTGGTCAGCGCCATCGCTGAAGAACAGCGTGCCCGCGAAGCCGTGCAGGTGGCCAAGCCGTCGATGTTCAAGTTGTTGGCGGACCGGCAGATCGCGCTGTTCTGCTTCATCTATTTTTCCATCGCTTTGACCATCTATGGCGCCACCTTCTGGTTGCCAAGCATGATCAAGAAGATGGGCAATCTGGGCGACTTCCAGGTGGGGCTGCTCAATTCGATCCCGTGGATCATTTCTATCATCGCCATGTACGGCTTCGCGGCGATGGCCGGCAAATGGAAATTCCAGCAGGCCTGGGTGGCGCTGACGCTGGTGATCGCAGCCTTCGGCATGTTCATGTCGACCACCGGCGGGCCGATTTTCGCCTTCGTCGCCATCTGCTTTGCTGCGATCGGTTTCAAGGCTGCCTCGGCACTGTTCTGGCCGATTCCGCAGAGCTATCTGGATGCGCGTATCGCCGCTGCGGTGATCGCCTTGATCAACTCCATCGGCAACCTCGGCGGCTTCGTCGCGCCAACCGCGTTCGGCTTTCTCGAACAAACCACCGGCTCTATCGAAGGCGGCCTGTATGGCCTGGCGGCGACGTCGTTGATCGCGGCGGTGGTGATTTTCTTCGCCCGCACAGCGCCGGGTGCCAAAGGTAAAACGCCGGCAAAGCCCCATGACGAAACCGCCGTTGTCGCGACGGCCAGCCCGGCCGCGAGCCATTGAATCGATTGTTGATCTGTCAGGAGCGTTATCTTGAAAATCACCCGCGTAACCGTCACCCCGATCGCCTTTCGTGATCCGCCACTGCTCAACGCCAGCGGCATCCACGAACCGTTCGCCCTGCGCTCGATCATCGAGATCGAAAGCGACAATGGCTACATCGGCCTTGGCGAAAGCTACGGCGATGCCCCGGCGCTGGCCATCCAGCAGCAATTGCAGACGCAACTGATCGGCCTCGATCCGTTCAACCTCAATCAATTGCGGGCGATTGTGCAGGCCACGGTTGCCGCCAACAAACCGGCAAGCATTGCGGGTGCCGAATTGGCGCCCGGCTCTCACGCCAGCAAAGCGGTGAGCAATGCCTATTCGGCGTTCGAAGTGGCCTTCCTCGATTTGCAGGCGCGTTACCTGAATGTACCGCTGGTGGATCTGCTCGGTGGCGCGATTCGCGACGAAGTGCCTTTCAGTGCGTATCTGTTCTTCAAGTACGCACAGCACGTCGATTCGCCATACAAGCCGGACAACTGGGGCGAGGCACTCAGCGAGCAGCAGATCGTCGCGCAGGCTGCGCGGATGATTGAGGCGTATGGCTTCAAAAGCATCAAGCTCAAAGCCGGGACGTTGCCGCCGGAGCACGAGGTGGCGTGCATCAAGGCGCTGAAAAAAGCCTTTCCCGGTTATCCGTTGCGCATCGATCCCAACGGCAATTGGTCGCTGGAAACGTCGATTCGCATGGCCGAATTGCTCGGTGACGATTTGCAGTATTACGAAGATCCGACCCCTGGCCTGGAGGGCATGGCTGAGCTGCACAAGCGCACCGGACTGCCGCTGGCGACCAACATGGTCGTCACCGATTTCGATGAGTTCCGCCGCAGCGTCGAGCAGAACAGCGTGCAAATCGTCCTCGCCGACCATCACTATTGGGGCGGCCTGCGCGACACGCAGACGCTGGCGAAAATGTGCGATGTGTTCGGTCTCGGGGTGTCGATGCATTCCAATTCGCACCTGGGCATCAGTCTGATGGCGATGGCGCATGTGGCAGCGGCGGTGCCGAATCTGGATTACGCCTGCGACACCCATTACCCGTGGCAGGAGCCGGATGAAGAGGTGATCAAGGGGGGCAAGCTGCCGATTGTCGATGGCTGCGTGAAAATCACTCGCGCACCGGGGCTTGGGCTGGAACTGGATCATGATCAACTGGGCAAGCTGCATGATCAGTTCCTGACCTGCGGCATTCGCCAGCGCGACGATGTGCGCCAGATGCAGCGTTATAAGCCGGACTGGAAGGCGGTCAAGCCCCGGTTCTGAGGTGTCTGGTTCGACGCTATCGCGAGCAGGCTCACTCCTACATTTTGAAATGCGTTCCCCTGTAGGAGTGAGCCTGCTCGCGATGGCGCCGGACCTGTCAAAGCGTCTCCAGCAGCCAATCCCGAAACGCCTTCAACGATGGCAGATTTTCATTGCGCGGCGGGTACGCCAGGTAATAACGGCGCCGGCTGGTGATCGGTTGCCCCAGCTGCAGCAGTTCACCGTTGAGCAGCTCATCTTCCACCAGAATCCGCGGCACCAGGCCCACGCCCATGTTCGCCCGCACCGCCTGAATCAGATGCGAAGTCATTTCAAAACTCGGACCGATGCGCATGCTGCGATGGGGCAGGTCATGCTGGCTGAACCACTCCGACCACGCCTGCGCGTTGCTGCTGACATTTAGCAGCAACTGCCGGGCGATGTGAGTCTCGGCGCCGATGCGCTCGGTTTCGCTCAGTTGCGCGCTGGCAATCACCACCAATTCTTCGGTGTGCAGGGGCAGGGCGGTCAGGCCTGGCCACTCGCCGGCGCCGACACAGATCGCCGCGTCAATCTCGCTGGTATCGAAGTCGATGGTTTCGATGCGCGAATGCAAGTGCACGGTCATGCCAGGGTGCGCGGTATAGAAATCCTTCAGCCGCGGCAGCAACCACTTCGAACCGAAGGTCGGCAGCGTCGCCAGGCGCAGACTGTGGATCCCGGAACCGAACGCCATTGCCTGCAGCGTCGCACTGCGTATCTGCCCGAGCGCCTCGGCCAGTTCTCGCTGGTACATGCGCCCGACATCGGTCAGCACCACGCGCCGTCCTTCGCGCGCAAACAAACGCATGCCGAGCATTTTTTCGAGAATCTGCACCTGACGGCTGACCGCACTTTGCGTCAGCGACAATTCATGGGCGGCGCGGGTGTAGCTTTCGTGCCGTGCCGCCGCTTCGAACGCCAGCAATAACGACATGGAGGGTGTAAGCGTGCGCGGATTCATTCGTAAACGTCATGGATAGTGGGCGGATTTTACGGTTGTCCCGATGCCTGTCAGCAATGAACATGGGTGACATCAGATGGCGGAGCCTGACGCAATCATTCGTTGCGTACAACTGTTTACCGCCGCGTAGCCCGATTTGACCGAGATTTTCTGACCGATGATTGCCCAGCTGTCCCCCGCAAGCGCATTGACCCGCGACTACCAAGCGTTTCTCGAAGCCCTCAAGGCCAGCGGCTTTCGCGGGGAAATCAGCGCCGATTACGCCAGCCGCGTGGTCTTGGCGACCGACAATTCGATTTATCAGCGCCTGCCGCAAGCAGCGGTGTTTCCGCTGGACGCCGAAGATGTTGCGCGGGTCGCGCGGCTGATTGCCGAGCCGGCCTACCAACACGTGGTGATTACCCCGCGCGGCGGCGGCACGGGCACCAACGGCCAATCGCTCACCGATGGCATCGTCGTCGATCTGTCGCGGCACATGAACCGCATCCTCGAAATCAATGTTGAACAACGTTGGGTGCGAGTGCAGGCGGGCGTGGTCAAGGATCAACTCAACGCGGCGCTGAAGTCTGCCGGGCTGTTCTTCGCGCCGGAGCTGTCGACCTCCAACCGCGCCACCGTCGGCGGCATGATCAACACCGATGCCAGCGGGCAGGGCAGTTGTACCTACGGCAAAACCCGCGACCATGTACTGGAACTGGAAATGATCCTGCGTGGTGGCGAGCGCCTGCACGGTCAGGCCTTGGCGGAAGAGGAACTTCAAGCGCTGTGCGCACGCGAAGATCGCGTCGGTGAAGTCTATCGCTGCGCCCGACAGATCATTGATGAACAGGGCGATCTGATCAAGCAACGATTCCCCGATCTCAACCGTTGCCTCACCGGCTATGACCTCGCGCATTTGCGTGAGGAGGACAACCGTTTCAACCTCAACAGCGTGCTCTGTGGCGCGGAAGGTTCGCTGGGTTTTGTCGTCGAAGCGCGGCTGAACGTGCTGCCGATTCCCAAACACACGATGCTGGTGAACATCCGCTACGCCGGGTTCATGGACGCATTGCGTGATGCGCGAGCGCTGATGGCGTTGAAGCCGTTGTCGATTGAAACCGTCGATTCGAAAGTCTTGCTATTGGCGATGCAGGACATCGTCTGGCACGGCGTCGCCGAATATTTTCCGCAAAACGCCGAGCGCCCGACTCTGGGTATCAACCTCGTCGAATTCTGCGGCGACGATTCCGAAGATTTGCGATGCCGCGTCGAAGCCTTTCTCGAACACCTTGAAAACGACCCAACGGTGGAGCGCCTGGGTCACACGCTCGCAATCGGCCATGCGGCGGTGAACAAGGTCTACGGCATGCGCAAACGCGCGGTGGGCTTGCTCGGCAACGTGGCCGGCGAAGCGCGGCCGCAGCCGTTTGTCGAAGATACCGCGGTGCCGCCGCAACATCTGGCCGAGTACATCGCCGAGCTGCGCGATCTGCTCGACAGCCACGGTTTGCAGTACGGCATGTTCGGACACGTCGATGCGGGCGTGCTGCACGTACGGCCGATTCTCGACATGAAGGATCCGCACCAAGCGGCGCTGGTGCGTCCGGTGTCCGACGGCGTCGCCGCGCTGACCCAGCGCTACGGCGGGCTGCTGTGGGGCGAGCATGGCAAGGGCCTGCGCTCGGAATATGCCCCGGCGTTTTTCGGCGAACTGTATCCGGCGCTGCAAGCGTTGAAGGCGGCGTTCGACCCGTTCAACCAGTTCAATCCGGGCAAGATCGCCACGCCGGCCGATACCCGCGCGACCTTGCTGAAAATTGACGAAGTCACTCTGCGCGGCGAACTCGACCGGCAGATCGGCGAAAAAGTCTGGCAAGACTACGGCGCGGCCATGCACTGCAACGGCAACGGCGCTTGCTACAACTTCGACCCCGACGACGCGATGTGCCCGTCATGGAAAGCCACCCGCGAGCGCGCGCAATCACCGAAGGGCCGCGCCTCGCTGATCCGCGAATGGTTGCGATTGCAGGGCGAGGCCGGCGTCGATGTATTGTCTGATGCGATCCGCAAACCGGCGTTTTTCGCCACGTTGTGGCAGCGCTGGCGCAACACGCGCGCGCAGTCGGCGGACTTTTCCCATGAAGTCTATGACGCCATGGCCGGTTGCCTGGCGTGCAAGTCCTGCGCGGGACAGTGCCCGGTCAAAGTCAACGTGCCGGAATTCCGCTCACGGTTTCTTGAGCTTTATCACGGCCGTTATCTGCGTCCGGCACGCGACTATCTGATTGCTTCGCTGGAATACAGCATTCCGTACATGGCGCGGATTCCTGTGCTGTACAACGGCTTGATGGGCGCCGGATGGATTCGCGGCTGGCTGGAGCGGCTTGGCGGCATGGTGGATGTGCCGCTGCTGAGCCGTTTCGATTTTCACGCGGCCATGCGCCGCTGGCAGGTGCAACCGGCAACGGTTTCGACCTTGTCGGCGCTGACTGGGGCGCAACGTGAGCGCAGCGTGGTCATCGTTCAGGACGCGTTCACGCGCTACTTCGAAGCCCCGTTGTTGGCCGATCTGTGCGAACTGATCACGCGGCTCGGCTATCAGGTTTACCTGGCGCCTTTCAGTGCCAATGGCAAACCGCTGCATGTGCAGGGCTTCCTCTCGGCATTCAATCGTGCGGCGTTGCGCAATGCCCGCCAGTTGCAGGAACTGGCGGACATCGGCGTGCCGTTGCTGGGGCTCGATCCGGCCATGACTCTGGTCTATCGCCAGGAATACCTGAAAGTGCCGGGGATGGATCACTGTCCGCAAGTGGCACTGATTCAGGAGTGGCTGCTCAAGGTCATGCCCGAGCGGGGGGCGCAGAGTGATGCAGCGGCGTATCGACTACTGGCTCACTGCACGGAGAAAACCAACGCCCCGGCGGCGACCCGGCAGTGGGAGCAAGTGTTTGAGCGCGCCGGTCTGACCTTGGCCACGCAGGCGACCGGCTGCTGCGGCATGTCCGGAACGTACGGGCATGAGGCGCGAAATCGCCATACGTCAGCGCTGATTTATGAACAGTCATGGGCGCGCCAAATCGATGCGCCGACGCAGACGGGCGAAGCGCTGGCGACCGGATATTCCTGCCGCAGCCAGGTCAAGCGCCAGTCGGATCAGGCACTGCGCCATCCGTTGCAGGTGCTGCTTGAGGTTCTGCGTCGCTGAGGATTTCGTCGCTGTCCTTGTCCCAGATCAGGCGAGGGTC
The DNA here is from genome assembly GCF_900636825.1 of Pseudomonas fluorescens. Lineage (NCBI taxonomy): Bacteria > Pseudomonadati > Pseudomonadota > Gammaproteobacteria > Pseudomonadales > Pseudomonadaceae > Pseudomonas > Pseudomonas fluorescens. The sequence continues at coordinate 2,437,308 of NZ_LR134318.1, forward strand.
AAAGCTCATTGCCGCGAGCATGGTGAACACCACGACCAGGCCAAAGAACAGAATGCCGGGTCGTGGTTCGATATCCCCCAACGCCTGAAACTTCACCAGCGCCGCAACCAGCGCGACCACCAGCACGTCGAGCATCGACCAATAGCCGATCAGCTCGACGAAGCGGTACAGCTTCGAGCGCTCTTTGCGCGCCCAGGCACTGTCGCGTTGCACCGTGACCAACAGCAAGGTCAGGGCGACGAACTTGATTCCCGGCACGGCAATACTGGCGATGAAAATGATCAACGCGATGTCCCACGCACCGGCTTCCCAAAATTCCAGCACGCCACTCATGATCGTGCTGTCGGCACCATTGCCGAGCATGACGGTGTTCATCACCGGCAGCAGATTGGCCGGCACGTAAAACGCCAGCGCGGCGAGCATGTAGGCCCACGTGCGTGTCAGCGAATTGGTTTTGCGCCGATGCAGCGGGGCGTCGCAGCGCGGGCATTGGTGAGGTTCGTCGGTCATGTCGCAGGCCAGGCCGCAGCTGTGGCACAGGCACAGGCCCAGTTCGCTGGCGGTCGGTGGACGCTTCATGGAAAGTCGCTTCATAGAATGTCCCATAGGTCGCGGATATCGCGGCCGGCGATGCGGATCATCATCAGGCTGAGCGCCGCGAGCGCGAACAGGCCAATGCCTGGCAACACATCGAGCAATCCGGCCAGTTTGAACACGGCGACCATCGCGCCGAGCAAACACACTTCGAGCATGCTCCACGGGCGCAGGGTTTCCAGCCAGCGCATGCACACTTTGAAGCCCGGCGCGCGCTGCGAGCCCAGCGCGAAGCCCAGCACCCAAGTCAACAACACCAACTGAAACGCCGGGGCAATGATGATGGCGATGGCCGCCACCATGGCAATAAATGTGATTGGCCCCTGACTCAATGCCAGCACCGAGTCCCAGAGGGTCGCGCTGTTTTTCAGGCCTTTCATGCTGATGCTCATGACCGGGTAGAAATTGGCGAACAGCCACAACACCGCCGCCGTCAGCGTGAGTGCCAGACGCTGCTCGATGGTCAAGCCGTTGTAGCGCTGCAGCACGCCGCCACAGCGTACGCAGGCGGTTTTCTGATGTTTGGCGAGCGTGACTTTTTCGTACACGCAGTCGCAATGTTCGCAGATGATCAGGTGTTCGGTGTTGACCATGGACCACGCTCGACAACAGGCCACAGAGGGCGGGGGGACTTGATCACTATAGAAGCCTGACGCGATTGGGCAACTAGCCGGACGGTATCGGCATCGCTTTTGCTGAGAATGGCGATCGATTGGGCGTGGGTTTTCACGATTTTAGTGTTATAAGGTAACGCAAATTTCCTCAGGGTGTTCTGCTCGGGCACCTGTTTTCCCCTTCGATTGCGAAATGCTCATGACGATTGCGCCTCCACGTTCTGCCCCGCTGTCTGCTGGCCGACTGCTGTCCATTGATGCCCTCAGGGGCCTGGTCATCCTGTTCATGCTGTTGGATCACGTGCGGGAAACCTTCTTGCTGCACCGCCAGGTCAGCGATCCGATGGACATCGCCAGCACCGAGCCGGCACTGTTTTTCAGCCGTACCCTGGCGCATTTGTGCGCGCCGGTGTTCGTGCTGCTCACCGGGCTGTCCGCGTGGCTGTATGGAGAGAAATACGCGGGCAAGGCCGATGTCAGTGCGTTTCTGTTCAAGCGCGGTCTGTTTCTGGTGGTGCTCGAGTTCACCTTGGTCAACTTTGCCTGGACCTTTCAGTTGCCGCCCAGCGTGATTTATCTGCAAGTGATCTGGGCCATCGGCCTGAGCATGATCGCCTTGTCGCTGCTGGTCTGGCTGCCGCGCGGGCTGTTGCTGGCGCTCAGCCTGACGATCATCGCCGGGCACAATCTGCTCGATGGTCTGCATTTCCCGGTCGAGTCGGCGCTGCATGTGCCGTGGGCGATATTGCATGACCGCGGCTGGATCGATGTCAGCGAGACCCTGCGCCTGCGCACGTCCTATCCGGTGCTGCCGTGGATCGGTGTCATCGGTCTGGGTTATGCGCTGGGGCCGTGGTTCGCCCGTGGCGTTGAGGCGGGTGTGCGACAGCGTCGATTGCTGATTGGCGGGGTGGTGGGGCTGATGGGGTTTGTCGGGCTGCGCCTGCTCAATGGCTATGGCGAAAAACCGTGGGCGGTGGGCGATACTTGGCTGCACAGCGTGATGAGTTTTTTCAACATCACCAAGTATCCGCCGTCGCTGCTGTTTATCGCATTGACCGTGAGCGTCGGGTTGTTGCTGTTACTGGCGTTCGAGCGCGTGCAAGGGCGTCGGTGGATTCGCTGGCTGACTGTGTTCGGTTCGGCGCCGATGTTTTTCTATTTGCTGCACCTGTACGTGTTGAAGGTTTTGTACCTGATCACAGTGGCCCTGTTTGGCCTCAATCAGGGCAGTTACTTCGGTTTTTCGTCGGTGACGGCGGTGTGGCTCGCCGCGATCATTCTAGCGATCACGCTATACCCGGCGGTACGCTGGTTCTCGGCTCTGAAGGCCCGGCGCCGCGATGTCACCTGGTTGAAATACCTCTAAATGTCCACCCCCCTGTAGGAGCTGCCGCAGGCTGCGATCTTTTGATCCTGTTTTTCAGATCAAAAGATCGCAGCCTGCGGCAGCTCCTACACGGGGCGGTGGTGCTGACTTACTTGCGATCCAGCCATACGGTTTGCGCGTTGCAGAACTCACGTACGCCGAAGTGCGAAAGCTCGCGGCCGAAACCACTTTTCTTCACGCCACCGAAAGTCACGCGCGGGTCGCTGGCGGAATAACCGTTGATGAACACGCCGCCGGTTTCCAGTTCGCTGGTCAGTTGTTGCGCCAGTTGCACGTTGGCGGTGTAGATCGTCGCGGTCAGACCGAACTCGCTGTCGTTGGCCAAGGCAACGGCATGCGCGCAGTCGCGGGCAGTGATGATCGAGGCGACCGGGCCGAACAGCTCTTGCTTGAACGACGTCATGCGATCGGTCACGTCGGCCAGCACCGTCGGTTCGTAATAATTGCCAGCGCCTGCGCCTTTGCCACCACCGAGCAGCAGCGTTGCGCCTTCCTCAAGGGTGGCGCGCACTTGCTGGTCGAGTTCATCACGCAGGTCGAAGCGTGCCATCGGCCCGATGTAAGTGTCAGTGTCCAGGGGATCGCCGATTTTCAGCTTGCGGGTCGCTTCAACGAACTTGCGGGTGAATTCTTCCACCACGCCTTCCTCGATGATCAAGCGCTTGGCAGCGGCGCACACCTGGCCGGAGTTCTGATAACGGCCGACCACGGCGGCATGCACGGCTTCGTCGATATCGGCATCGTTGAGCACGATAAACGGATCGGAACCGCCCAATTCCAATACGCATTTCTTCAACGCTGCACCGGCCTGAGCGCCGATGGCCATACCGGCGCGGACGCTACCGGTCAGAGTGACAGCGGCAATGCGCGGATCAGCGATGGCAGTGGACACACCTTCAGGCGTGACATTGATCACCTCGAATACGCCGTCGGCAAACCCGGCACGGGTAAAGGCGTCGCGCAGCAGGTAAGCGCTGCCCATGACGTTCGGAGCGTGCTTGAGGACGTAGGTGTTGCCGGCGATCAGCGCCGGAACGGCACCGCGCAGCACCTGCCAGATCGGGAAATTCCATGGCATCACCGCGAGGATCGGGCCCAGCGGACGATATTCGATGCGCGCCTTGCCACCTTCAACCTGCGTCGCTTCGGCGTCGAGCATGGCCGGGCCGTTTTCGGCGTACCACTCGCAGAGCTTGGCGCATTTCTCGATTTCGCCACGGGCCTGCGCAATCGGCTTGCCCATTTCCTCGGTAATCATGGTGGCCATGGCTTCGGCGGTTTCACGCAGCGCGCCGGCCAGAGCGGTCAGCAGACGGGAGCGATCCTGCAGGGATTTGCGTTTCCACTTGCCGAAGCCAAAGGCTGCGCGGGTCAATGCGGCATCGAGTGCAGCGGCGGATTCAAAGGCGTAATGGCCGATCTGCTCGCCGGTGGCTGGGTTGATCGAGATGGCGTGGGTCTGGCTGGAAATCTGGCTCATGGCGTTGTCCTGCGTGTTCGTCGGATGGGCCTAGAGTAGGGTGGTGTTTGTTTTCTGGAAACTGAATAATAAAGATCGTTTCTTTCACGATTGGAGAATGACTGTGGATCTGGTGCAGCTCGAGATTTTCAAAGCGGTCGCCGAACACGGCAGCATCAGCGCCGCCGCCGCGCAGATTCATCGCGTGCCGTCGAACCTGACCACGCGAATCAAGCAATTGGAGCAGGATCTCGGCGTCGATCTGTTTATTCGCGAGAAAAGCCGCTTGCGCCTGTCACCCGCGGGCTGGAGTTTTCTCGAGTACGCACGGCGCATTCTCGATCTGGTATTGGAGGCACGGGCGACGGTGGCGGGGCAGGAACCGCAGGGGGCTTTCCCGTTGGGTTCGCTGGAAAGTACAGCGGCGGTACGTATTCCCGAACTGCTGGCGGCGTACAACCAGTTGCACCCCAAAGTCGACCTCGACCTGTCTACCGGGCCATCCGGGACGATGATTGACGGCGTACTTTCCGGGCGGCTGGCGGCTGCGTTTGTCGACGGCCCGGTGCTGCACCCGACGCTGGAAGGCGTGCCGGCGTTCGAAGAGGAAATGGTCATCATCGCGCCGCTCAATCATTCACCGGTTGAGCGTGCGGCAGATGTGAATGGCGAAAATATTTACGCCTTTCGTTCCAACTGCTCCTACCGTCATCACTTCGAAAAATGGTTCAGCACCGACGCCGCCGTACCGGGCAAGATCTTTGAAATGGAGTCCTACCACGGCATGCTCGCCTGCGTCAGTGCGGGGGCGGGCCTGGCCTTGATGCCGCGCAAGATGCTGCAAAGCATGCCGGGCAGCGCCACCGTCAGCGTGTGGCCGCTGCACGCGGATTTCCGTTATCTGACGACTTGGCTGGTGTGGCGGCGGGGCACGGTATCGCGCAGCCTGAGCATGTTTGTGCGCTTGCTTGAAGAGCGTGGCGTGGTGCGCGCCGAGCAGTGATCATCCGTGAAAGCCATTCGCTCACGGCGTGCCGTTTCGCCCATACAGTCGATAGCCCTCGCGCAGATTCAAGCGGTCGTAGTAAGCACGCACGGCGGCGAATTCTGGATGCGCGAGGGGCGTTTCGAACCAGCGGTTCACCGACAGTCCAATGGGGATATCCGCCAATGAAAACGTGTCGCCGCTGACATAGGCGCCGGTCTTGTGCAGTTGCCGGTCGAGGATTTGCATGTTGCGTGACCAGTCCCGGCATCCCGCTGCCAGCGCGGCGCTGTCCTGGTAATCCGGCGATTTGCGTACCAGCGCCATCAGCGGATATGACCATGAGCGGTTCAGCTCTGAGGCTTGCCAGTCAATCCACTGATCGACACGCGCTCTGGTAATCGGATCAGCCGGATAAATTGCTGCGCCGCCGTAGCGCGACGCTAGATAACGGATGATCGTGTTCGATTCCCACAAGGTGAAATCGCCGTCCTGAATCACCGGCACCATGGCGCAAGGATTCAGCGCGAGAAACTCCGGCGTCTGCGTCGATTTGAACCCCGAACCCCACTCTTCACGCTCGAACGGGATCTGCAATTCGGCGCAGGTCCACAGCACTTTGCGCACGTTGATCGATGAGGCTCTGCCGAGTATGCGCAGCATTGGGTTGCCCTCTTATTGTGTCATCAGGCCTCAACAAATAGCACAGCGCAAAAAAAATGGCCCGCAGCAGGCGGGCCATTTGTTGCGCTGAGTCGACCTTAAAGGCTACTCGCCATGCCAGCCATCATCCGTCGACGATAGGACGTGTCGCGATTGGCCAGCCAGAAATACAGCGGCGAGGTCACCAGCAAGCCCACCAGCCATGACAGATCCGCGCCGTTGATGTGCGCCGAGACCGGGCCGACGTAGAGCGGCGTGTTCATGAACGGAATCTGTACGGCGATGCCGACCACGTACGCCAGCAAAGCCTGCGGGTTGTAGCGACCGTAAATACCGCCGTCGACCTGGAAAATCGATTGGATGTCGTACTTGCCTTTGTGGATCGCATAGAAGTCGATCAGGTTGATTGCGGTCCACGGCACCAGCACCACCAGCAGCACCAGCACCATGTCGACAAAGTGGCCGATGAAATCCTTCGAGGCCCCAACGGCGGCAAAGCAGCAGGCCAGCAGCACGATGATCGAGATCACCGCGCGGCTCTTGGCAGTCGGGATCCAGCGGTAAGCGAAGGTCTGCACCAAGGTAATCAGCGACAGCACCGCGCCATACAGGTTAAGGGCGTTATGGCTGATCACGCTGAGCAGGAACAGCACCAGCATCAACGGACCGATGGAACCGGTGGCGAGTTTGACCGCGTCCATGGTGTCCATACCCACCGGCGTCGCCAGCACCGCGACGGCGCCGAAAATGAACGCCAGGCTCGAGCCCAGCGCCGAACCGAGGTATGTGGTCCAGAAGGTCGAAGAGACTTTCACATCGGCCGGCAGATAACGCGAGTAGTCGGACACGTAAGGCGCAAACGCGATCTGCCACAACGCCGCCAGCGACACGGTCGCGAGCCAGCCGGAGAGGTTGAAGCTGCCACGGGTGAGGAAATCGTCGGTCTGAATGTGGGTGAAGATGTAGATGAAACCCACCGCGATGCCGATTCCCAGCACCCAAGTGCCAATGCGATTGAGCACGTGAATGAAGCGGTAACCGATGATGCCGATGATCCCCGATCCGATTGCGCCGATGACGATGCCCACCGGCACTGGCACGCTGTCGACCACACCGTGCAACGATTTGCCGGCGAGAACGATGTTCGAAGCGAAGAAACCGATGTACATGACGCCAGCAATCAGCACCACCAGCAGTGCGCCAAGGGAGCCGAACTGGGCGCGGCTCTGGATCATCTGCGGAATGCCCATCTGCGGGCCTTGCGCCGAATGCAGTGCCATGAGCACGCCGCCGACCAGATGGCCGACGAGAATCGCGACGATCCCCCAGACCAGATTCAAATGGAACAGCTGTACGCCCAGAGCACCGGTGACAATCGGTAACGGCGCGATATTGCCGCCGAACCAGAGCGTGAACAGATCCCTGACCTTTCCATGGCGATCTTCGGGGGGCACGTAGCCTATCGTGTGTTTTTCAATGAGCGGAGCGGAGGTTGCTTCGGGGATAGCCATGACGAACTCCAAGGCAAGGATGAGTACGTGGACGTACTTCGGCAAGCGCCGGCACGGGCGGCGCATTTCTTGTTGAAGCGATCATGTGCAAAGGCTCGGGATAGATAAATTAGTAAGTTTGTTGCTTCAGACGTTAAAAAAAATATGCTCCGGGTTACGCGCAGCTCCGGTATGTTCAGGCTTCTCTCTTATCTGGATTCACACGGCTTTTTGTAGGAGCTGCCGAAGGCTGCGATCCTTTGATCTTCTGGAGATTCCCATGGCTGCCTATAACCTGCGCCAGCTCAAATACTTCGTCACCACCGCCGATTGCGGCAGCGTTGCCGAGGCTTCGCGCAAGCTCTATATCGCGCAGCCGTCAGTGTCGACGGCGATCAAGCATCTGGAAGAGAGCTTCGGCGTGCAGCTGTTCATTCGTCACCACGCCCAAGGCGTCTCGCTGACACCAAGCGGCTCGCGCTTCTATCGCAAGGCGCAGGAGCTGCTGCGGGTGGCCCATGAGTTCGAGCAGAACGCCCTGGCGGACAACGACGTAGTCTCGGGGCAGATCGATGTCGGCTGTTTCGAAACCGTTGCGCCGCTGTACCTGCCACGCCTGATCGCCGGTTTCAAGGCGCGCTGGCCGGGGGTGGAAATCCGCATTCGCGATGGCGAGCAGCAGGAACTGGTGCAGGCGCTGACCGCCGGAAGCATCGATGTGGCGATGATGTTCGAACACGACCTCGACAGCACGATCGAGACCACACCGCTGATGCCGCCGCAGCAACCTTACGCGTTGCTGCCGGCGAACCATCGCTTCGCCCAACAGGCCAAAGTCTCGCTGCATGAACTGGTGCTCGAACCGATGATTCTGCTCGATGTGGTGCCGAGTCGAACCTACTTCGTGAGCATCTTCGAGGAGCGCGGATTGACGCCGAACATCGTCTTCAGCTCACCGTCGATCGAGATGGTGCGCGGCATGGTCGCCAACGGTTTCGGCTTTTCGATTCTGGTGACCCGACCCTTCAGCGATTACACCTATGACGGCCAGCAAGTGGTGTGCGTGCCGCTGGCCGAAACCGTAACCGGTTCGGGGTTGTCGGCGGCGTGGCTGCGGCGGGCGCAACTGACCAAACCGGTGCAATTGTTTGTCGACCACTGCCGTGAGGAGTTGGCCCGACTGCACCCTTGAGCGCAGTCGAGCCCGGTTCAATTGCGGATAAACGCCAACACGCGCTGAAGCATGGCATCGCACGCCTGTATTTGATCGAGACTGACAAACTCATCGGGTTTGTGGCCTTGATCCATGCTGCCCGGCCCACAGACCACCGTGGGAATGCCCACCGCATCGAACAGTCCGCCTTCGGTGCCAAACGCCACCGTGCCGAAATCCTTCGAACCGCAGAACGCCGCGATCAGTTCGGCAGCCTGGCTGTGCGCGTCGGTGACCAGCCCGGGATACGCCGACAGCTCGCGAAAACGGATATCGCTGTGTGCGCTGACCGCACGCATACGCGGCAGAACTTCGCGCTCGGCGTAAGCTTTGAGGGCTTCGGCAACCAGCGCTGGATCCTGCGAGGGCAGGGCGCGGATTTCGAAGTCGAAACGGCAATCGGCCGGGACGATGTTCAACGCTTTGCCGCCGCTGATCACGCCGGTCTGCACGGTGCTGTAGGGCGGATCGAAGCGCGGGTCCTGATGTTCCGGCGCGCGCAATTGATGGCCGAGGCGGCCGAGTTCGGCAATCAGTTCGGCGGCGTATTCGATAGCGTTGACGCCCAGTGGCGCGTAGGCCGAATGACACGGATGGCCGTGCACATCGCAGCGCATCGCCAGTTTGCCCTTGTGGCCGAGTACCGGTTTCAGTTCGGTGGGTTCGCCGATGATGCACAGCAGCGGTTTGACCGGACGCTGCCGCAACACGTCGAGCAAGGAACGCACACCAAGGCAGCCGACTTCTTCGTCGTAAGACAGGGCGATGTGCACCGGGATGCGCAATGACGCCTGGCTCAGCGCCGGCACCAATGCGAGCACGCAGGCAATATAGCCTTTCATATCCGCCGTACCGCGGCCGAACAATTTGCCGTCGCGCTCCGTCAATTGGAACGGTGGAAATGTCCACGGCTGGCCATCCACCGGCACCACATCGGTGTGCCCGGACAGCACGATGCCCGGCTGATCCGCCGGGCCGAGGGTGGCGAACAGATTGGCTTTGCTGCGCTCATCGTTGTAGATCAGCGCGCAGGGCACGTCGAAACCTTCCAGGTAATCGCGGACGAATTCGATCAGTTGCAAGTTGGATTCGCGGCTGGTGGTATCGAAACCCACCAGCGCCCTGAGCAGCTCGACGCTGTTCATCGATCATCCCCGGCAACGCCATAACCCGGCGCTTTGGCTGGGTCGAGGGCGCGGTCGATGTAATCCTGCAGTTGAGGCTCGTACGCTTCCCATAGTTTTTGCAGTTGCCCGATCGGGTTTTCATCGGCCCAGTCGACGCGCAGGTTGACGATCGGCCAGGTCTGTTCGCCGACAACCACCACCGCCGCCGAATGCACCGGGCCGGCTTCGCCGCCGAGGGCTTGGGCCGCGTGCAGGGCTTTGAGCAGGCGCTCGGCCAGTTGGCCTTCGCCGTTTTCGAAAGCGCTGACCATCGCTTCGATCACCGAGCGGCCAGCAAGCATGTTGCCGGCAGCGACGCATTGTTCGCCGCTGACCGCATTGTGCACGCCGAGGGTCTGCGCACCGCTGAAGTGGGCGGTCTGGCCGAGATGATTGATCGCGGTGATCTGGCGGAACTGGCTGTAGCCATTGCGCGTGAGCACTTGGTCCAGCGCATCGTCGGGGGCCAAGCCTTGCTCCAGCAACGCGAGGACTTCCGGGCCGAGGGACGGCAGGGTGATGTTCTGGCTCGACACGGCGCCGACGCCCGGCAATAGCCATGGGCAGCGCGCGCCAACGGCGATGCTCGAGGAACTGATGGCGACACCGAACTGGCCGGTGTCGGCGCAGCGGGCTGCGATTGAAAAGGTCATCTACTTAACTCCTTGTGTGTCTGGGCTGGCCTCATCGCGAGCAGGGCTTAGCTCCCATAGTGGAGTTGTGTTGTTCACAAAACCTGTGGGAGCCAGCCCTGCTGGCGATGGCCATAACGCGGTAAACCTGCTTACTCAGGAATCACCGCAATCACATCAATCTCCATCAACCACTGCGGCTGCCCGAGTGCCGACACCACCAATCCGGTAGAGATCGGAAACACGCCCTTGAGCCACTTGCCGACTTCGCCGTACACCGCTTCGCGATAGCGCGGGTCGACCAGGTAGGTGGTGGTCTTGACGATGTGGCTCATGTCGCTGCCGGCTTCTTCCAGCAATTGCTTGACGTTGCGCATCGCCTGTTCGGCCTGCGCCCGCGCGTCACCCAAACCGACCAGGTTGCCGTCGAAATCAGTGCCCACCTGACCGCGCACATACACGGTGTTGCCGGCGCGGACGGCCTGGCACAGGTCGTTGTCCAGAGTCTGGTTCGGGTAAGTGTCTTTGGTGTTGAACATGCGAATGCGAGTGTGGGTTGGCTTGCTCATGTGCAGCTCCTGCAGAAGGCTTGCGCCGGCGCCAATCGACGCCGGAGCGAAAGAGGAAATCAAGCGTCGATGGTGTCGGCGATTTTGGTGTGCGCTGGCGAATGCAGTTCGGCCTCACGCTGTTCGGCGTCGCGATATTCGAGGTATTTACGCTGGGTCGCGATGTGATCAGCGACGTGTTTGGCGTCATGCCACACGCCCCAGATGAACGACGAGCCCCGGCGCGATTGCCACGGCAAACCGAGGAAATAAACCCCCGGCTCGCTCGACACGCCGCGCTGGTGCACGGGCCTGCCGCGGTCGTCGAACGCGGCGACCTGCAGCCAGGAATAATCCACGGCAAACCCGGTAGCCCAGATGATGGACGTCACGCCGGCTGCAGCCAGATCGAGATCGACCAGCGGATTTTTCACGCACTCAGGATCGGGAAACATTTCCCGCGCTTCAGGTTCTTCCGGCAGATCAAGGCCGTTGCGCTCGATGTAGGCATCGGCCGCATCGAGCAACGCCAGATAATTTTCGTCGCCGCGATTGAGGTTGCCGAGCAGATCCTGTTTGAACGTGACCACGCCGTCATTGAACGCTTCGGTGACGCCGACCAGCGTCATGCCGCGATGGGCCAGGCCGCGGAAATCGATAGTCCGGCCGCCATGAGCGCCGCTGACCGCGATGGTCACGTGCTCGCGGCCCGGTTTCATCGCCGCTTGATCCCATTCGCCGAGCACACCCAGCCACCAGCAGAAATCGCGGTTGCGGTAGGCGCGAGGCGGGCGGTCGTGGGCACCGACCGAGAGGTAAACCTGCTTGCCCGAACGTTGCAGTTCATCGGCGATCTGCACCCCGGACGAGCCCGCGCCAACCACCAATACCGCGCCATCCGGTAACTGCTGCGGATTGCGATAATCAGCGGAATGAATCTGCAGAAGACGCGCGTCTTTCGGGGCAATTGCCGGGATCACCGGTTTCTGGAACGGGCCTGTGGCGGCAACCACCCGGCTGGCTTCGATCACACCTTCGGACGTCTCGACGGTGAAGCCTGGGCGGCCGACATTACGCACCACGCTTTTCACTTCAACGCCGGTACGGATCGGCGCATTGAATTTCTTCGCATAGGCTTCGAAGTAATCGGCCACGCGCTCTTTAGCGGCGAAACCGTCGGGGTCGACGTCATCGAATTCCAGACCCGGGAAGCGGTCGTGCCACGCCGGGCCATTGGCAACCAGCGAGTCCCAGCGCCCGGTGCGCCAGCGTTCGGCAATGCGATTGCGCTCAAGCACCAGATGCGGCACGCCGAGTTTGCTCAGGTGCTCGCTCATCGCCACGCCCGCTTGGCCGGCACCGACGATCAGCGTGTCTGTTTTTATTATTTCAGGGGTCATCTCTACATCCTTCCTAGCAAGGCAGTTGGATTCGGGCCGCTGTTGGCTTGTCCGTTTGGCTTGAGGTCAGACTAGGGAGAGGGGGGGTATCGGTAAAATATTATTAAGCTGGGATGTGAAGATAAAATTCTGATGCAGAGGGCTGTAGGCCTTTGAATGCGGGGCTTTGGGGGTTGCAGTCAGCAGGTGTGGCATTCAGCAGATGAGCAATTTGTGGCAAGGGAGCTTGCTCCCGCTGGGCCGCGAAGCGGCCCTCTTTTGATTCAGCAAAAAAGGGCCTGCTACGCAGTCCAGCGGGAGCAAGCTCCCTCGCCACAGGGTGCGTGAGTCTGGAAGAATTAACGATTGAGGAAGCCCAACAGATCTTCATTCAACGCCTGCGCATGCGTCGCTGCGAAACCATGCGGTGCGCCGGCATACACTTTCAGCTCGGCGCCCTTGATTTGTGCGGCCGCCTGCTTGCCGGTGGTCTCGAACGGCACGATCTGATCGCCATCGCCATGAATCACCAACGTCGGCACGTCGATTTTTGCCATGTCCGGACGGAAGTCGGTTTCCGAGAACGCGGTCACGCAATCCACGGTGCCTTTGAGCGACGCCATCAACGCGATATTCAGGGTTTGCGTGAGCACGCCGTCAGAGACTTTCTGGCCCTGATTGGTGCCGTAGAACGGCGCGGCGAAGTCAGCGATGAACTGCGCGCGGTCCTTCAGCAGACCGGCCTTGATGCCGTCGAACACCGACGTGTCGACCCCTTGCGGAAAATCAGCTTTCTTGCCGAACAACGGGGTCACCGCGCCCAGCAGCACCAGTCCGGCCACGCGCTCGCTGCCATGGCGGGCGATGTAGCGGCTGACGTCGCCGCCGCCCATGGAGAAGCCCACCAATGTCACGTCGTGCAGATCCAGATGATCGATCAGTTGCGCGATGTCATCGGCAAAGGTGTCGTAGTCATAACCGGTCCACGGCTGATCGGAGCGACCGAAACCGCGACGGTCAAAGGCAATGGTGCGATAGCCGCGGCTGCTCAGATACTCCATCTGGTATTCCCACATGTCAGCGTCCAGCGGCCAGCCATGGCTGAACAACACGGGCTTGCCGCTGCCCCAGTCTTTGTAATAAATCGCGGTGCCGTCTTGGGTGGTGAATGTGCTCATGCAAACTCCTGCGTCGAAGGCGTCAATGAAAGCCGGAATGGCCGATTCACTATCCGCGCAAAGCGCTCGCGCCACTTGTACGCAAGTGCTGGGTTTAACCGCTGGCTCAACTGCGACACAGTTGTATGATGCAACTCGTGTCAGTCAGCGGTTTTTTCAACGGAGAGCTTTAGGTGAAACGCAAAAGCCTGCAAGGCAATGCCTGCCCGGTCGCACGCACACTGGATCTGATCGGCGACTGGTGGTCGTTGTTGATCATTCGCGATGCGCTGGAGGGCATTCGCCGTTTCAGTGATTTCCAGAAGAACCTGGACATCGCCAAAAACATTCTCAGTGCGCGGCTCAAAGGGCTGGTCGAGAAGGGCATTTTGCAAACCGTGCCGGCCGCCGAGGGTGGCGCTTACAAGGAATACGTTCTGACAGAACGAGGCAAGGCCTTGCAGACTGTGATCGTCGCGCTGTCGCAATGGGGCGGGGAGTTCATGTACGCGCCCGGCGAGCCGGGTTCGGTGATGGTGGATGCGCAAAATCGCCAGCCGCTTCGCAAGCTCGAATTGCGGGCCGAGGACGGCCGGACGCTGCGGCCGGATGAGGTGGCTACCCGGTTCGGTGTGGCGCACTGACTGCGCTTTGGTGCTTTGCCAGTTCCGATGAACGGTCAAACATAAAGATAACGTCAAAAAGTCTGACGGACATGAATGATTAGAAGCGCCGGAGTGTCCGCTTTTCCATCCTGACTATAAGCAAAAAACGAAAACGCCCCAGATCAACCGGGGCGTTTTCCATTTATCGTCCTGTGAGTTCAGGAACTTTTACCGAAACGCCGGCACCACATGCTTGATAAACAGTTCCAGCGATTTCTTCTTCTCCGCATGCGGCAAGCTGTTATCACACCAGAAACTAAACTCATCCACCCCCAGTTCCTGGTAGTACTTGATGCGCGGAATGATTTCTTCCGGCGTGCCAATCATCGCCGTCTTGTGCAGGCTTTCCAGTTCGAACTCCGGACGTCCGGCAAACTTCTCTTCCGGGCTTGGGTCGAGGAAGCCGTTGACCGGGGTTTGCTTGTTGCCAAACCAGGCATCGAATGTGCGATAGAAACGCGAGATCGCTTTCGCGCCGACTTTCCAGCCGTCCGGATTGTCGGCGGTGTGCACGTGGGTGTGGCGCAGCACCATCAATTGCGGACGCGGGACGTCCGGGTTGTTGTCGAGCGCGGTCTGGAATTTGTTCTTCAGGTCGAGAACTTCTTCGTCGCCTTTCATCAGCGGCGTGACCATCACGTTGCAGCCATTGGCAACGGCGAAGTTGTGCGAGTCCGGGTCGCGGGCGGCGATCCACATCGGCGGGTTGGGTTTTTGGATCGGCTTGGGCACGCTGGTCGAGGTCGGGAATTTCCAGATGTCGCCGTCGTGGGCGTAGTCGCCTTGCCACAGGGCGCGGACGACCGGGACCATTTCGCGCAGGGCCTGGCCACCGGATGAGGCAGGCATGCCGCCGGCCATGCGGTCGAATTCAACCTGATAAGCGCCGCGTGCCAGACCGACTTCCATACGACCGTTGCTGATCACGTCGAGCAAGGCGCATTCACCGGCCACCCGCAACGGGTGCCAGAACGGCGCGATGATGGTGCCGGCGCCGAGATGGATGGTGGTGGTTTTCGCCGCGAGGTAAGCCAGCAGCGGCATCGGGCTCGGCGAGATGGTGTATTCCATGGCGTGGTGTTCGCCGATCCACACGGTGCTGAAACCGCCGGCCTCGGCCATCAGGGTCAGTTCGGTCAAGTCTTCGAACAGTTGGCGGTGGCTGACGCTTTCGTCCCAGCGTTCCATGTGTACGAACAGGGAAAATTTCATGACGCTACCTCGGATCTTTTGTTGATGGCCGGTCGTTTGCGGGCCTGTGTCACTGGCATGAGCGATAGACGCTCGCGAGTCTTCTCACCATTCAAGCACGCCTTCGATGACGGCTGTTCGGCTGATTGAATATTGGTATACCATAATACGGGATATCCGCAAAATATTTCTGACCGACACTTCGAACAAGGAAGGCGCAGTAAATGAACATAAAACAAAAACTGACTATGGCGTTCGCAGTGATCGCCAGTCTGCCGGTGCTGTTGGTGGCCGTGCTGATTATTCTGAATGTGCGCGATGGGGCGCGGGACAATTTTGTCGACAGCACCGGCAGGGAGGTGCGCCAGGTCGAAAACGCCATGCAGCTGTTTTTTGAGGGTATCAGCCAAAACGTCGCGTATTTGGCTGACCACCAGCAATTGCAGGGGATAGATGCAAGTCTTAAACGCTACTCGAGCAGTGACGCCGCAAAAACCCCGATGGGGCCGCAGGATCAGCAGGTGTTCACGCTGTTCGCCGGTCTGGCCAAGGCTCATCCGGCTTACACCTATCTATCGCTGGGGACGCAAGAGGGTGGTTATCTGTTCTGGCCAGGTGATCCGCAATTGGCCAATTACGATCCGCGCACGCGGCCCTGGTACAAGACGGCGATGGCCAACCCCGGCAAAACCCTGCGCACCGACGCATATTACTGGGCGGCGGACGATGTCGTGCTGGTCAGCACTGTGCGCAGTTTCAACAATCAGCTGGGCAGCAATGCGGGGGTGGTCAATATTGATGTGTCGCTCAAGCAATTGACCGATCTGGTCAAGCAAATCCGCCTCGGCGAGAGCGGTTACCTGATGCTGATGGAAGCCAACAACACCGTGCTGGTCGACCCGAGTGATCCGGCGCACAACTTCAAGAAGCTCAATGATCTCGGCGATGGCTATAAACAACTGGCCGAGGCCGGCAAAGGTCTGGTCGAAGTGGAATTGGCCGGCGAACGCTACATGGCGTTGGTCTGGCCGTCGGAGGCGCTGGGCTGGCGCTTCGTCGGTGTGGTCAAGGCCAGTGAAGTCATGGCCGGCGCCACTCGCCTGACCTGGATCATCGGCGCTATCGCGGTGGTATGCGCGGTGTTGTTCGCCATGGCCGGCGCGTGGTTCGCCGGTTTGATCGTCAAGCCGATTCGTGGCGTCGCCAGTGGACTTGAAGGCATTGCCCAGGGTGAAGGCGACCTGACAGCTCGATTGGCGGTGCGCGGGCGGGATGAAACGGCGCAACTGGCGGGCTGGTTCAATCAGTTTCTTGAAGCGATCCGCACCTTGATCCAGCGCATCGGCCAAGCGGCCGGGCAGATTCACAGCAGCTCCGGCAGCGCCACCGAAGTCTCGGCGGAAATGGCCGAGGTGGCTGCACGGCAGCGCGAGGCGGTGGACATGGTTTCCACGGCATTCCACGAAATGGTCGCCACGTCCAACGAAGTCGCGCGCTCCTGTAGCCAAGCGGCAGATTCCGCCGATAACGGACAACGCCAGGCGCACGCCGGGCAACAGCAGATCGATGCAGCGGTGAACAATGTCGGGCGCCTGAGTCAGGAGATCGGCAACAGCGCCGAGTCGATGCAGCAACTGGAGCAGGACAGCAACGACATTCAGTCGATCCTCGGCACCATCCGCTCGATTGCCGAGCAAACCAATCTGCTCGCGCTCAACGCGGCGATCGAAGCGGCGCGGGCCGGGGAGCAAGGCCGTGGTTTTGCCGTGGTCGCCGATGAAGTGCGCGCACTGGCCAAACGCACGGCGGATTCCACTGGCGAAATCGATGCACTGCTCGGCAATCTGGCGCGACGCACGCATCAGATGGGCAAGCAGATGCACGCCAGCCTTGAGGTGTCGCAGGACACGGTGGTGTCGATCAACGAGGCGCGGGCGAGTTTTGAATTGATTCGCGAGTCGGTGGACGTGATCCGCGACATGAACACGCAGATCGCCACGGCGGCGGAAGAGCAGCATCAAGTGGCCGAGGACATTAATCGGCACATCAGCCAGATCCATGGCGATGCGCAGTTGGTGGCGAGCCTGGCAGATTCAACCCGCGAAGACGCGCAGAATCTGACGGCGTTGTCGCAGACGTTGAATCAGTTGGTTAGCCGGTTCCGTACCTGATATTCATTCGGGTCACATAAAAACCTGTGGGAGCTGGCTTGCCAGCGATGGCGTCATTACAGTCAATATTGATGCTGACTGAACTGACGCTATCGCTGGCAAGCCAGCTCCCACAGGTTATGTATTGAACAGGGAATCAGGCCACCGCAGGCAACGCACCCATCTTGCCGTGGCAATACACCAATGGCGCGGACACTTGCTCCGGGACGATCAGGTTCTTCACTGCGCCGACCATGATAGCGTGGTCGCCCCCTTCATATTCACGCCACAGTTCGCACTCGATCACTGCCGTTGCATTTGCCAGGATCGGGTTGCCCAACTCGCTCAACGTCCATTCGATGCCTTGCGCCTTGTCTTTGCCTTTGCGTGCGAAGGCATAGGCCTCGCTCTGCTGGCCGCCAGACAACACATGGATGGCGAAGCGCTTGTTCTTGATCAGCACGGGATAGGAGTCGGAGCTGTAGTTGGGGCAGAACAGCACCAGCGCCGGGTCCATCGACAATGAACTGAATGCGCTGGCGGTGAGGCCGACGATCTGGCCGTCATCGTCCAGGGTGGTGATGACAGTGACGCCGGACGGGAACGAGCCCATGACTTGTTTGTAGATGGCAGCATCGATCATTGGGTGGTCCTCGGGGTGTTGTGACGCGGTTTTTATGAGTTTGTAGGTCTGATGGTATACCGTAATACATTCTTTGCAAGGGATTTTCAGGTGAACCGATAAACGTACGGCACTCGTCGGAAAGTCAATGTTTACGGGGGTTTCAACTGGTAATCAGCAAGCTGGATCAGCGAGGATAACGGATCAGATCGCATTGAAATTGCCGGATCAGCCTTGTGCAAAGTTTGGAATACCATAATATGGTCGGCATCTGAGGGGTGACCAAAGAGTTCCCCCGGTTTGGCTTCATACAAAGATAAGAACAGACAAACTCGAGTTCATGCATATGTCCCAGATGACCCGGCAAGATCCGTTGATCGAGAACCATACGGTCGACTACGTCCCACTCGCGGAACGCCACGGGAAGGCCCGCGACCTATTCACCCTTTGGTTCAGCACCAACATTGCGCCACTGCCCATCGTTACCGGCGCCATGGTGGTTCAAGTGTTCCATCTCGATCTGTTGTGGGGCCTGCTGGCGATTGCGCTGGGCCACATGATCGGCGGTGTGGTAATTGCGCTGGCCTCGGCGCAGGGGCCGCGCATGGGCATTCCGCAGATGGTCCAGAGTCGCGGCCAGTTCGGCCGTTACGGTGCGCTGTTGATCGTGTTCTTCGCGGCGATCATCTACATCGGTTTCTTCATTTCCAACATCGTGTTGGCGGGCAAATCCATCGTCGGCATCGCGCCTTCGGTGCCAGCACCGCTGAGCATTCTGATCGGTGCGCTCGCCGCCACGGCAATCGGCGTGATCGGCTACAACTTCATTCACACGCTCAACCGTATCGGCACCTGGGTGATGGGTGGCGCGTTACTGGCGGGCTTCGTTTACATCTTCGCCCATGACTTGCCGGCGGATTTCTTCACCCGTGGCAGCTTCAACCTCTCCGGATGGCTGGCGACGGTGTCGCTGGGGATCATCTGGCAGATCAGTTTCTCGCCGTACGTTTCCGACTATTCGCGTTATCTGCCGGCCGACATCGGCATCGCCAAGCCGTTCTGGGCGACCTATCTGGGCGCGACGCTGGGCACGATTCTGTCCTTCACGTTCGGCGCGGTGGCGGTACTTGCGACGCCGGAAGGCACCGAGGCGATGGTCGCGGTCAAACAGTCGACCGGTTGGCTGGGGCCGATTCTGATGGTGCTGTTTTTGCTCAATATCATCAGCCACAACGCGCTCAATCTGTACGGTGCGGTGCTGTCGATCATCACCTCGATCCAGACCTTCGCCAGTCAGTGGACGCCGAGCATCAAGGTGCGCGTGATGCTGTCGAGCGTGATATTGGCCGCTTGCTGCGTGGTTGCGCTTGGTGCGTCAGCGGATTTCATTTCCGAATTCATCGGGCTGATTCTGGCGCTGCTGCTGGTGCTGGTGCCGTGGGCTTCGATCAACCTGATCGACTTCTACCTGATCAAGCGTAGCAACTATGACATCGCCTCGATCTTCCGCGCAGACGGCGGGATTTACGGACGATTCAACCTGCACGCGATTGTCGCCTACTTCATCGGCATCATCGTGCAATTGCCGTTTGCCAACACCTCGCTGTATGTCGGGCCTTACGCCAATCTGGTTGAAGGTGCGGATCTGTCATGGCTGGTGGGCTTGGTGGTTACCGTGCCGCTGTATTACTGCCTGGCGACCCGCGGTCAGGCGCAGCAGAGCAGGGCGGCCAAACTGAGCTATCGCTCCTGAATCAAATTGTCGCAACTCCCCTGTGGCGAGGGGATAAATCCCCTCGCCACAAGATGTGCTCAAAGCTCGCGCATTCGAGTGGTCAGTCATATTGGCCAGATCAATCCCCTTTTGGCCAATCCCCCACTGTGATCCAGCTACGCTGTCAGCAAGAATCGAAGCCATAATCAAACGCTGAACCTTTGCCCTTGGCTACCTTTCAAGCCGCTGCCGTGTACAGAACATAAAAACCATCGAACTCACGCCGCATTTTGGGGAAACAACCATGGTCACGATGAAACGCATTCTGGGCGCCACCGTGTGTGGGCTGACGCTGCTGGCCGGCGCTGTCCAGGCTGAGCAGCGCGAACTGCGGGTGTACAACTGGGCGGATTACATTCTGCCCTCGGTACCCAAGGATTTCGCCGCGAAAAGCGGCATCAAAGTGACCTGGGACACCTTCGACACCAACGAATCCCTCGAAGCCAAATTGCTTACCGGCAACTCTGGCTACGACCTGGTCGTGCCGTCGAACCAGTTCCTCGAAACCCAGATCAAGGCCGGCGTATTCCAGAAACTCGACAAATCCAAACTGCCAAACTGGAGCCATCAGGATCCGGAACTCTTGAAGCTGCTGGAGAAAAACGACCCCGGCAACCAATACAGCGTGCCTTATATGGTTGGCACCGTGCTGATTGGCTTCAACCCCGCCAAGGTCAAGGCAGCACTGGGCGACAATGCGCCGGTGGACAGCTGGGATCTGGTGTTCAAACCGGAGAATATGGAAAAGCTCAAAGCCTGCGGCGTAGCGATGCTCGATTCGCCGACGGAAATTCTGCCGTTGGCCCTGCATTATCTCGGGCTCGATCCGAATAGCCAAAACCCCGCCGATTACGAAAAAGCCAAAGAGCTGATGATGAAGATCCGGCCTTACGTGACCTACTTCAACTCGGCGAAATACATGACCGACATCGCCAACGGCGACATCTGCGTGGCCATCGGGTACTCGGGCAGTTTCTACCAGTTCGGCAATCGCGCCAAAGAGGCGAACAACGGCGTGGTGGTCGACTGGCGCTTGCCGAAGGAGGGCGCGCCGATCTGGTTCGACACCTTCGCCATTCCGAAAAGCGCGAAGAATGTCGACGAAGCCCACGAATTCCTCAACACCTTGCTCGACCCGAAAGTGATCGCGCCGATCAGTGATTTCCTCGGGTATCCGAATGCGAACAAGGATTCGATGGCGTTGATCAACAAGGAAATCACCGGCAACCCGAACCTGACGCCGACCAGCGAAGCGCTGAAAAAGCTCTATGTGGTCCAGCCATTGCCGCAGAAACTTGAACGCGTACGCACTCGGGTGTGGACGAGCATCAAATCCGATAAATAATCTCCGTCCAGACGAAATTCCCCGGTAGGCGCTGCCGCAGGCTGCGATCTTTTGATCTTGTTTTTAATAATCAAAGTCAAAAGATCGCAGCCTGCGGCAGCTCCTACAGGGGTTCGGTCTGGTTTTGTTTTCTGGTGACCACCAGACTCAACAACACCGAACTCAAAATCACCCCGCCGACCACCGCCAGCGACCATTCCACCGGCATGTGAAACCAGGGCATCACCACCATTTTGCCGCCGATAAACACCAGCACGATCGCCAGGCCGTATTTGAGCAGGTGGAAGCGGTCAGCCATGTCTGCCAGCAGGAAATACAGCGCGCGCAGGCCCATGATCGCGAAGATGTTCGAGGTGAAGACGATGAACGGATCGGTAGTGACAGCGAAGATCGCCGGGATGCTGTCGACCGCAAACATCAGGTCACTGGCCTCGATCAGCACCAGCACCAGAAACATCGGTGTCGCCCAGCGCACGCCGTTCTGCAGAATGAAAAAACGTTCGCCATGAAAACTGCTGGTGATGCGCATATGCCCGCGCACCCAGCGCAGCAACGGATTGTTGTCGAGGTCCGGCTGGTGCTCGGCGAACACCAGCATCTTGATCCCGGTGATGATCAGGAACACCCCGAACGCATACAGCAGCCATTCGAACTGCGACACCAGCCAGACCCCGGCGAAAATCATCACCGCGCGCATCACGATCGCGCCGAGCACGCCGTACAACAACACCCGGCGCTGCAACTCTGGCGGCACCGCGAAATAACTGAAGATCATCACGAAGACAAACATGTTGTCGATCGACAGCGACTGTTCGATCAAATAGCCAGTGAGGAATTCGAGAGTTTTCTGTTGGGCGATTTCGCTGCCGAATGTGCCGTGCAGATACCACCAGAGCAGGCCGGCGAAGCTCAGCGCCAGCAGGCACCAGGCAATCACCCAGGACAACGCTTCACGTACCGACACGCGATGCGCCTTGCGCCCGCCGAAGACGAACAGATCCAGTGCCAGCATGGCAAGAACGAAAACGATGAAGGCGCCCCACATCCAGGGCTCGCCGATATTGATGTTCGTAGCGGGCATGTCACGCTCCCTGTCTTATTGGTTCAAGTCAGACGAGGCCATGCTAGCGACGAGTTTGGCGCAAAGAAAAATCGTATATTCCGAGGCAACAGTTCGTTAAAAACGAAATGTCCATCGGCGGCGCGCGCCAGAATTTCCGAGGAGGGCAGTGCGCAATCGGGTCGGGACTGATCAGCTCCGACCCGGTTTTGCTCAGGAAAGCGGTGGTGTGCGCGGCGGCACCTGGCGCTTGCAGCCGGTCGATTCGAACGCCGACGCCAGACGCAGCAACGTCGAATCGTCATAGGCACGGCCGGCAAAGGTCAGCCCGGCGGGCATGCCGATGTCGGCCATGATGCCCATCGGCACCGTCACCGTCGGCACGCCCAAGTGGCGAATCGCGAGGTTGCCGTTGGCGACCCACACGCCGTTGCTCCAGGCAATGTCTGCCGATTGTGGATTGACGTCGGCATCCGCCGGGCCGACATCGGCCACCGTCGGGAACAGCACGGCATCGAGTTTCAGCGCATCCATCCAGTCTTCAAGATCGAGCTTGCGGGTTTTCTCCAGGCCTCGCAGGCCGTCTGCCAGGGTCGGGATCTGATCCCACGGCGTAATGCCGCGCTCGGCCATGCGCACGTATTCGTCCATGCCGGCCGCCAGATCGCCTTCGCGATTGGGCAGTGTGCCGGGATCGTGCGGGAATATTTTCGGCCCATCGACATCGGCCAGACGGTTGAGCTTCGGATCGCCGTTCGCGCGCAGGAAATCATCAAAGGCCCAGGCCGACAGATCCCACAATTCGTGATGCAGAAACTCTTTGGAAACGATGCCGCGATTGAACACGGTCGGCGCACCGGGACGGTCGCCCTCGCAGTTGGAAACCAGCGGGAAATCGACTTCGATGACTTCGGCGCCGGCAGCTTCCAGCGCAGCGCGCGCCTGTTTCCACAGATCGATCACCGACTCGCGGGTGTTGATGCGTTGGCCGGTCGGGCCACCGATGCCTGGCTCTGTGCTGGTACCGGCGTCGGGGTCGGCGTTGATGTACATCTTCGGCACACCCAAACGCTTGCCGGCCAGTGCGTCGGCCTTCACTGCCAGTTCAGCATAGGAAGCAGGGCGCACCGACATGACGCTCGGGATCGGCACCCAAGGCTGCAAACGCCAGAGATCGCCACGGGTGTCGCTGTCTTCGGCGACGACCACATCAAGCACTTCGAGCAGGTCGGCCATGGTGCGCGCATACGGCACGACGACATCCATGGTCGGCGTCAGCGGCCAGTTGCCGCGCACCGAAATCACCCCGCGCGACGGCGTATAGGCGCACAAGCCATTGTTCGACGCCGGGCCGCGACCGCTCGACCAGGTTTCTTCGGCCAGACCGAACGCCGCGAAACTGGCGGCGGTGGCGGTCCCGGCACCGTTGGAAGAGCCGGAAGCGAACGGAGCGGTCAGGTATTCGGCGTTATAGGGACTCTCGGCGCGGCCATATACACCGCGCTGCATGCCGCCATTGGCCATCGGTGGCATGTTGGTCTTGCCCAGGCAAATCGCCCCGGCCGCGCGCAGGCGCTCGATGGTGAACGCGTCGCGATGGGCCACAAGATCGACAAACGCCGGGCTGCCGGACGCCGCCGTCAGGCCTTTGACCAGATAACTGTCTTTGGCGGTGTAGGGAATCCCATCAAGCGGGCCGAGGGTTTCGCCCTTGGCGCGACGCTCGTCGGCGGCTTGCGCTTCTTTCAAGGCGTCGGGATTGCGCACCACCACGGCGTTGAGCGCGGTAGGGGTGTCGGGCCCATCGTAGGCATCGATCCGCGCCAGATACGCCTGCACCAGCTCGACCGAGGTGGTCTGGCCGGACGCCAGCGCTGCGCGCAATTGGGCAATGGACACTTCAGTGACTTCGATCATGGGATTACCGCCGTCAAGTTCTCAAATGGGTTGTTCATCGTTGTTATTGTGCAGCGAGCAGAACATTTCGATGGGCGTCACTCTACCTTGAACTTCAAATAAAGGCTCGCGCAAGTTCGATAATTATCGGGCTATTCAGCGGAAAAATTCTCCAGGCGTCTCTCCGAACTGCTGTCTGAAGGCCGAAATGAAGGCGGAAGTCGATTCATATCCGCAAGCCAGTGCGACGTCGGTCACCCGCTCGCCGCGTTCCAGCGGTGTCAGCGCCCCGAGCAGGCGCAAGCGCTGGCGCCAGGCGCGGAAGGTCAGGCCGGTGTCACGCAGAAACAACCGGGTCAGGGTTTTCTCGGTGACGCCGAATCTCTCGCTCCAGTGACTGAGCGTGGTCTGCTGTTCCGGATGTTGCTCCAGGCTTTGATAGATCTGTCGCAACCGCGCGTCCTGGGGCAGCGGCAACATCAGGTCGATCTGCGGAGCGTCAGCCAGTTGATCGAGGATCACCTGAGCCAGCCGTCCATGCGCGCCACTCTGGTCATACTCCACCGGCACCTCGCTGAACGCGCGAATCAACTCTCGCAGCAGATCGCTGACACCCAGCACATGACAACGCTCGACAGCCCAGCCGGCAACGCTGCAATCGATATACAGGCTGCGCATTTCAGTGTGCGGCGAACTGAATACCCGATGGGGCATTCCCGCCGGGATCCACACCGCCCGCTCGGGCGGCGCAACGAAGCGGCCGACGCTGGTCTGCACTTCGAGCACGCCCTGAATCGCGTACGACAACTGCACCCACGGGTGGCTGTGACGTCGGGTCAGCGCACGATTGGGCAGCGATTCGGTGCGGCCATACAACGGACGCGGCAGGCTGGGCAGCCCGGGAACACTGCGTCTGACGCTCTTGTCGTGTCCTTTTGGCGGCATCTGGAGGATCTTCGGCGTTAGTCGGTAATTGGCGGCCACGTTAAAGTCGCAACCACGTGCTGGCAACCCCCGGATGAGCAAACCATGACGCGCCCAAGATTTCTTCCCGACAACTTCACCCTGACCTTGATCGGCGTCGTGCTGCTCGCCAGTTTTCTGCCGGCCAGCGGACAAGTCGCGGTCGGCTTCGGCTGGCTGACCAACATCGCCATCGCCCTGCTGTTTTTCCTGCATGGCGCCAAGTTGTCCCGCGAGTCGATCATCGCTGGCGCCGGCCACTGGCGTTTGCATTTACTGGTGTTCGGTTTGACCTTCGTCCTGTTTCCGCTCCTCGGTCTGGCGCTCAAACCGCTACTGTCGCCATTGGTCGGTGATCAGCTGTACATGGGCATGCTTTACCTCTGCGCATTGCCGGCCACGGTTCAGTCGGCGATCGCGTTCACCTCACTGGCCCGGGGCAACATTCCGGCTGCGATCTGCAGCGCGGCGGCGTCGAGTCTGTTCGGAATTTTCCTCACGCCGTTGCTGGTGACGCTATTGCTGAATGTCCACGGCGACGGCGGCTCGACCCTCGATGCGATTGTGAAGATCAGCGTGCAACTGCTGCTGCCATTCATCGCCGGACAGATCGCCCGACGCTGGATCGGCGCGTGGGTGGGGCGCAACAAGAACTGGCTGAAGTTTGTCGACCAGGGTTCGATCCTGCTGGTGGTTTATGGTGCTTTCAGCGAGGCGGTCAATGAAGGTATCTGGCATCAGATCCCGCTTGTCGAGCTAATGGGTCTGGTTGTGGTGTGCTGCATTCTGCTGACGCTGGTACTGCTGGCGTCGACCCTGCTCAGCAAAGCGTTCGGCTTCAGCCTGGAAGACCGCATCACGATTCTTTTCTGCGGCTCGAAAAAGAGCTTGGCCACCGGCGTGCCGATGGCTCAAGTGTTGTTTGCCGGCAGCACCATTGGCGTGTTGATCCTGCCGCTGATGTTGTTTCATCAGATTCAGTTGATGGTGTGCGCGGTGTTGGCGCAGCGCTATGCGAAACGGCAGGAATCGGTTCCGGAGTTGATGGCGCAAGTCGACCCGTAATCCCGCGCTTGATATAGGCCGCGCACTGTTTGACTTGCCGCCATCGCCAGCAGGGCTGGCTCCCACAGGTTCTGCGGGATGCCAGCAATTTCGAACGCAGCGCAAATCCCTGTGGGAGTCAGCCCTGCTGGCGATTGGGCCGGCGCAGGCGGCATTTGGATTGACTGATCCGCCGCCATCGCCAGCAGGGCTGGCTCCCACAATTAGCACCTGGGGCCAGGCCGCCGGTTCGCGCAAAAAATGGTTTGCGCCGAGGATTACTGAGGGCTGTTGAACTGATCGGAGTAGCTACCAGACATCAATGCCGAGGCGACTCGATCAGAGCCGACGCCCGCGCGCGAATAGGCGACGCGGTTAACCCCGGTGCGATCAGCGCCATCTGCGGCCAGTGCGCCGACGCCAACATGGTCGGAACCATCAGCAGCCACGGCACCCGCGCCAACATGGTCGGAGCCATCAGCAGCCACGGCACCCGCGCCAACATGATCGGAGCCATCAGCAGCCACGGCACCCGCGCCAACGTGGTCGGAGCCATCAGCAGCCACGGCACCCGCGCCAACATGGTCGGAGCCATCAGAAGCCACGGCACCCGCGCCAACGCGGTCGGAACCATCAGAAGCCACGGCGCCCGCGCCCACATGATCAGAGCCATCTGAAGCAACAGCCCCGGCCCTCACATGATCGGCCCCGTCTGAAGCCAGCGCCTGGGGCTGGGCGGCCCACGCGCCGGGTATTGCAACGGTCGCCGCGACCGTCAGTATCACGCCTGACAGCAATCTGTATTTCATGATCATCTCCACGCCCACTCTGGTTGGCGAAAGGCACGGGCGCACCGTCAGGCGCACGAGTGTCGACGTCATCGGTATCGAACTGAACGAGTATAGATCGCTGCACGCCAGCGGCATGCTCAGCGGATCAACGGGCTTAGGCGTTTGCCTTATTGCTCAGCCTAGGCACGGCTGAAATCAATCTAAAAAAGCTGAGTCGCGGCAGTGAGCCTTTGCTAGGCTCAACAAGGTAGGCGAAGACGCAGACTGATGCGCAATCGGATAGCAAGGGGGCGTGGGGCGCGCTCCGAAAGGTACACGGTTAGAAAGATCTCCGTGCTGAGATCCAGCCCTTATGCCGTGTGAAGCAGCCGAGGCCGTACCCGTTCAAACTGGCCCGGTACTGTGGGAAGCCCGATAAACCTTGTAAGCCAGAGACCAGCACTGGCCGCCTGCTCGAACACCAAAGCCCGCCTCGTGCGGGCTTTGTCGTTCCTGCGGGCTCAGATCGATTGCAGCGCCTGCGCCAGATCGGCGCGCAGATCGTCGAGGTCCTCAACCCCGACTGACAGGCGCACCAGACCGTCGCCGATCCCCAGCTTCGCGCGGGTCTGCGCCGGAATGGTCGCGTGGGTCATGATCGCCGGGTGCTCAATCAGGCTTTCCACACCGCCGAGACTTTCCGCTAGGGCGAAGATCTTCACATTCTCGAGAAAGCGTCGGGCACCGGCCAGATCCGTGTTCAGATCGACGGAAATCATGCCGCCGAAACCGTGCATTTGGCGCTTGGCCAATTCGTGCTGCGGGTGCGACGGCAGGCCTGGGTAGTGAACGCGCTTGACCTGCGCTTGCTGCTCCAGCCACTGCGCCAGTTCCAGCGCATTGCTGCAGTGGCGCTCCATGCGCAGCGCCAGAGTTTTCACCCCGCGCAGGGTCAGAAAGGCGTCGAATGGCCCGGCAATTGCGCCGACGGCGTTCTGCAAAAAGCCCAGTTTCTCGGCCAGTTCAGCGTTTTGCCCGACCACGGCAATACCGCCGATCACGTCCGAGTGGCCGTTCAAGTATTTGGTCGTCGAATGCAGGACGATGTCGAAGCCCAACTCCAGCGGCCGCTGGATATACGGGCTGGCGAAAGTGTTGTCGGCGACGCAGATGATGCCGCGTGCGCGGCAGATGCGGGCGATGGCGGCCAGGTCTGACAGGCTCAGTAACGGATTGGTCGGCGTCTCGACCATGACCATCCGCGTGTCATCCTGCAATGACGCTTCGAATGCCGATAGATCGGTCAGGTCGACAAAGCTGAAGCGGTGCCCGGCACTGCGCTGACGGACCTTGTCGAACAGGCGAAACGTGCCGCCATACAGGTCGTTGCCCGAGACGATGTGTGAACCGGCATCGAGCAATTCGAGTACCGTGGAAATCGCCGCCAGCCCGGAGGCAAACGCAAACGCGCGAGTGCCACCTTCAAGATCCGCCACGCAGCGTTCCAGCGCAAACCGCGTCGGGTTGTGCGAGCGGCCGTAATCCAGACCCTTATGCACGCCGGGACTTTCTTGCAAGTAGGTGGAGTTGGCGTAGATCGGCGGCATCAGCGCGCCGGTGCTCGGGTCCGGCGCTTGCCCGGCGTGGATGACGCGGGTCGCGAAACTTTGCGATTTGTTGTCGTGTTGAGTCATGCGAGGGATCTCCGTAATTGGTTGAGCATGTCGGTGCGGGTGATCAGCCCATGGAAACCTGAGGCATCGGCGACGATGGCGACGAGACCACGGCTGAGCACCGATTCCAGCTCGGAAAGGCTGGCGCCGGGGGCAAGGGTTTGCAGTTTGTCGGTCATCACGCTGGACACCGATTGGCTGAAGCGCGCTGCATCTTCATGCACGCCAAGAAGGATGTCGGATTCGTCGATCACCCCGACCAGTTGTTTGCCTTCCACCAGCACCGGCAGTTGCGAAACGTCCGCCAGGCGCATGCGCTGGAACGCGGTCAGCAGGGTGTCATCGGGGCCGACGCTGATTACGCGGCCGTCTTCGAAGCGCCGGGCGATCAGGTCGCGCAGATCGCCATAGCCCTTGCGTTGCAACAGGCCCTGGTCAGTCATCCATTGATCGTTGTAGACCTTCGACAGATAACGCGTGCCGGTGTCGCAGACGAAACTGACCACGCGTTTCGGCTCGGTCTGCTCGCGGCAATAGCGCAGCGCGGCAGCAAAGAGGGTGCCGGTCGACGAACCACCGAGAATGCCTTCAGCCTTGAGCAGTTGCCGGGCGTGGTCGAAGCTTTCTGCATCGCTGATCGAGTAGGCGTGGCGCACGCTCGACAGGTCGGTAATCGATGGAATGAAATCTTCACCGATGCCTTCGACGGCCCATGATCCGGGCTTCGGCAGCGAGCCGTCGCGACTGTATTGCGCCATGACCGAGCCGATTGGGTCGGCCAGGACCATCTCCAGATTCGGCTGCACGCGTTGAAAGAATCGGGTCAGCCCGGTCAACGTGCCGGCCGAGCCAACGCCCACCACGATCGCATCCAGATCATGTTCGGTCTGTGCCCAGATTTCCGGTGCGGTGCTGCATTCGTGGGCCAGTGGGTTGGCCGGGTTGTTGAACTGGTCGGCGAAAAACGCGCCGGGAATGTCTTTCGCCAAGCGTGCGGCGACGTCCTGGTAATACTCGGGATGACCCTTGCCGACGTCGGAGCGGGTGATGTGCACTTCGGCGCCCATCGCCTTCAAGTGCAGGACTTTTTCGGTGGACATCTTGTCCGGCACCACCAGCACCACGCGATAGCCCTTGACGCGCCCGACCAGTGCCAGGCCGAGTCCGGTGTTGCCGGCGGTGGCTTCGACAATGGTGCCGCCGGGTTGCAGACGCCCGTCGCGCTCCGCCGCGTCGATCATGGCCAGACCGATGCGATCCTTGATCGAGCCGCCGGGGTTTTGTGATTCGAGTTTGAGAAACAGTGTGCACGGCCCGGTATCAAAACGGGTCACGCGCACCAACGGGGTATTGCCGATCAGCCCAAGCACGGCAGGGCGGGAATCTTTTGACATGTCGGTTTCCTTCGGTGAGTCATAGCGCTTCATGCGCAGGCAGTCCTCTTGCAAGCAACATAGGCCGGGTCGGCAGTGCTCGCAACTTAAAAACTCGCATGGCGCTTTGATGTTGTTTTTAAAGAGCCAGATCAAAAGATCGCAGCCTTCGGCAGCTCCTACAGGGACAGTGGGGTATGAATGAAACTTGTGATGATCAGGAATATATTGAGTTTGTCTCATGCCATTCCGGTGGCGACAATGGCCGCCATCGAATAAGCACCTGGAGTTTTACCTCATGGCATTGGCCCATTCCCTTGGATTTTCGCGCACCGGCCGCGACCGCGAATCGAAGAAAGCCCAAGAGGCGTTCTGGAAAGGCGAACTGGACGAGGCGGGCCTTCGTGAAGTCGGACGCGAGCTGCGCAAGTCGCACTGGGCCCTGCAGAAAAACGCTGGCATCGAATTGCTGCCGGTCGGCGATTTCGCTTGGTACGACCAGGTGCTGAACCACTCGCTGATGTTCGGAGTGATCCCCGAGCGCTTCCGTCCGCAGGATGGCAAGGCCACGCTGCGGACCCTGTTTGGCATGGCTCGCGGGATCAGCGACAGCTGCTGTGGCGACGCCCATGCGCAGGAAATCAACAAGTGGTTCGACACCCATTACCACTACCTCGTGCCGGAATTCAGCCTCGATCAGCAATTCCAGCTGGGCTGGGATCAGTTGTTCGAAGAAGTCGAGGAAGCGCGTGCGCTGGGGCATGCCGTCAAACCGGTAATCCTTGGTCCGCTGACGTATTTGTGGTTGGGCAAGGCCAAGGGGGCCGACTTCGACAAACTGGAATTGCTCGACCGTTTGCTGCCGCTGTACGGGCAGATATTTTCGCGTCTTGCCGCCCAAGGCGTGGAGTGGGTGCAGATCGATGAGCCGATCCTGGTGCTCGATCTGCCTCAGACATGGAAGAACGCATTCGAGCGCGCCTACAACCAGATCCAGCGTGATCCGCTGAAAAAACTGCTGGCCACGTACTTTGGTGGTCTGGAAGAAAACCTTGGTCTGGCGGCGAACCTGCCAGTCGATGGTTTGCACATTGATCTGGTGCGGGCACCGGAACAGTACCCGACCATTCTTGACCGTCTGCCGGCTTATAAAGTGTTGTCGCTGGGGGTGGTCAATGGCCGGAATGACTGGCCTTGCCATCTGGAAAATGTGCTGGCGACCGTTCGCCATGCGCACGAGCGGCTGGGCGATCGGCTGTGGGTCGCGCCTTCATGCTCGCTGCTGCACAGCCCGGTGGACGTGGATCGTGAAGACGCGCTCGATGTTGAGCTGAAGAGCTGGCTGGCGGTTGCCGTGCGAAAGTGCACGGAAGTGGCGGTGTTGGCTCAAGCGGTCAGCGAACCGGAAGAAAGGCTGTCGTTGCGGCATGCGTAGTGGAAGCTTTAGCTGGATTGGGTCAACCCGGACTGCGGCCTGAAACCCGGCGGCTGGGCCGAGAGCGAAGCGGCGTTCTTGCACATGTTCAGCCCCGCCCGGCAACTGCGTACCCTGCAACACCATCCCCTGTAGGAGCTGCCGCAGGCTGCGATCTTTTGATTTTGCTTCAAAAGATCAGATCAAAAGATCGTCCGAACGCGGCCCGAACCTGCGGCAGCTCCTACATGTTCACATCGGTGTTGAATGCACGGCCGCTTTCGCGAGCAGGCTCGCTCCCACAGGGATTTGCGCTGTGCTGGAGATTTCTGGCATCCCTGTTGTTAAGGTGGCCAGCCATTTCCAGGTGTTTTCTGCGACATGAGTGATCGACCGACTATTCAGGCAGTGGCCGCCGCCGACATTGCCGATGTGCTGACCTTTGCCCTCAACGCCCGCGCCGAGCTGTTTCCCAAGCTCAGCGCAACCGGCACCCCCGATGATCTGGCACGCTTCGCCGAGGTGTATCTGCACGGCGAAGGTTGCTTTCTGATTGCCCGCGATAAGGGGCAGATTGTCGCCTCGATCGGCTATTTGCCGTATGACCGACGCTTCCCGAATCTGTCGTATCCCGGCCTCAAAACAGTGGAAGTCGTGCGCCTGTTCGTCCTGCCGTCGCAACGTCGCTCGGGTCTGGCGGCGGCGCTGTATCAAGCGCTGAAGGAGCGGGCGCTCGCCGATGGAGTGGAAGTGATTTACCTGCACACCCATCCGTTTCTACCGGGCGCTATCGCCTTCTGGCAGCGGCAGGGGTTCGAGATTATTGCGGTCGACCCGGACCCGGTCTGGCAAACCACGCACATGCACGCGTTTATCCGTGGAAGCGAAGGATCTGCGCACCGTCAAACGGGTCTGTCAGGTAATGCGCCCTGACGCCGAACGTGTCCTGCAACCGCTGCGGTGTCAGCACGTCGAGCGGTTTACCTGTCGCCACCAGGCGCCCGCGTTCCAGCACCGCAAGTCGATCGCAATTGAGTGCCTGATTGAGGTCGTGCAGGGCAATCAGCGTGGTCACCGGCAGCGTTCGCACTACGTTGAGAATGCTCAGTTGATGCTGGATGTCGAGGTGATTGGCCGGCTCGTCGAGCAACAGGATCTGCGGCCGCTGCGCCAGTGCCCGGGCGATGTGCACCCGTTGTCGCTCCCCGCCCGACAGGCTGCGCCAGAGGCGATTGCGCAAATGCACGGCGTCGACGTCGGCCAGCGCCTGCTGGACAATCGCGTCGTCGCCGCGCGACCACGGTTGCAGCGCCGACAGCCACGGCGTGCGGCCCAGCGCGACGG
The DNA here is from genome assembly GCF_900636825.1 of Pseudomonas fluorescens. Taxonomy (NCBI): domain Bacteria; kingdom Pseudomonadati; phylum Pseudomonadota; class Gammaproteobacteria; order Pseudomonadales; family Pseudomonadaceae; genus Pseudomonas; species Pseudomonas fluorescens. The sequence continues at coordinate 2,469,882 of NZ_LR134318.1, forward strand.
CGTCGAATACGCGAATGCCATCGTCGGTGTCGGCCTGTTGTTCGACCACGGCGAGGGTTTGTGCAATGCTGCGCCGGGCCATTTTGTCGAGGCGCTGACCTTGCAAAAGCACCTCGCCAGCGCTGGGTTCGCGCAACCCGGCGAGCAGCTTGAGCAAGGTCGACTTTCCCGAGCCATTCGGCCCGACGATGCCCAGCGTCTCGCCGCGCTGAACTTCGAGGCTGACACCTTGCAGCAAGTCGGCGCCGCGTACCTTGAAGCTCAACCCTGAGCAACTCATCACTGTGTTCATCGAGCCGACCTCCGGCCCACCAGAATCAGGGCAAACACCGGCGCACCGACCAGCGCGGTAATCACCCCGACGGGAATCACCTGGCCTTTGATCAAGGTACGCGACAGCACATCGGCGGCTATCAAGAACACCGCACCGCCCAGCGCGCTGGCGGGCAGAAGACGGGCATGCCCGGTGCCGAGCAACAGTCGCGCCGCATGGGGGATCACCAGGCCGACAAAACCGATGGAACCAACAATCGACACCATCACCGCCGTCACCAGCGCCGCGCAACCAATCAGCAGAATCTGCACGCGGCGCACCGGGATGCCGAGCGATGCCGCCGAATCCGCACCAAACGTAAACGCATCCAGCGCCCGTCGATGCCACAGGCACACCACCAACCCGAACGCTGCCACCGGGACTGCCAGCCACACTGATGGCCAGCGCACGCCGCCGAGGTTGCCCAGCAGCCAGAACATGATCCCGCGGGCCTGTTCGGAGCTGGCCGAGCGGGTGATCAGAAATGCCGTCAGCGCATTGAACAGCTGCGATCCGGCAATCCCCGCAAGGATGATTTGCCCGGTGCCATTGCTCGAGCCGCTGATCCGCGCCAGCACCATCACCAACAGGAACGCCGTCACCGCCCCGGCGAAAGCCCCGGCCGACAGTGAAATCACGCCAGCGCCCACGCCGAGCAACGCGACCATCACCGCACCCGTCGAAGCGCCGGCGGAGATGCCCAGCAGATACGGATCGGCCAACGGATTGCGCAGCAGCGATTGCAGAATCACTCCGCAAGTCGCCAGCCCGGCACCGCAGGCCGCTGCCACCAACGCGCGGGTCAGGCGGTAGTTCCAGACGATGCCTTCGTCGATCGGATCGAGTGCGTACCCAGCCGCCCACAGTTTGTTTGCCAGCACCTGCAGGACGATGCCCGGCTCGATCGGCGTTTCACCGATGGCCACGCCAGCAATCACTGCAATCAACAGCGTTGCCAAGGCCAGAATCGTGCGAATCAGGCTTGCACTCATTTCGACAGGTCGTAACCGTGGAGGGCCGTGGCCAGTTGTTCGAGGCCCTCGAACATGCGCAGGCTGGCCTGCAGGGCCATGGCGTCAAGGATGACGATGCGGTTGTTTTTCACCGCGTCCATGTTGCGCGTCACCGGGTCGCTGCGCAGGAAGGCGAGTTTCTTTTCATAGTCGTCCGCAGGGAACCGTCGACGATCCATGCGCGCGATCACCAGAAATGTCGGGTTGGCCTTGGCGATGGTTTCCCAGCCGACCGTCGGCCATTCTTCATCGGACTGCACAACGTTGCGCACGCCGAGGGTCGTGAGCATGAAATCGGGAACGCCTTTGTGGCCGGCCACAAACGGCTCGATGTCCATTTCAGCGCTGGAGAACCACACCAGCGCACTGACGTCTTTCAACTGCTTGCCATGCGCGGTGGCAATCGACTTGGCGAGGCTGGCCTTGAGCTGATCATTGAGTTGCTGGCCACGCTCCTGCACGTCGAAGATTTGCGCCAGTTGGCTCACGCTTTTGTAGATCGTGTCGATGCGAAACGGCGCCAGCCGCGTGCCGTCGGCTCCGACGAGATTGTCCTTGGCTTCGCAATCGGAGGGCAGCAGGTAGGTGGGGATTTTCAGCTCATGAAACTGTTCGCGCGTGCCGACCGCGCCTTGTGGCCCGACCATCCATTCCAGTTCTACGGCGACCAGTTCCGGGCGCTTGCCGATCACCGCTTCGAAGCTCGGTTCGTTGTCGGCCAGACGCTCGATCTTGTCGTTCTGCGGCTTGTAGGCAGCCAGCACATTGTTGAACCACAGCGACGTGCCGACGACCTTGTCGGCCAGGCCCATGGCGTAGAGCATTTCCGTACCAGCCTGACCGATGGTGACGGTGCGCGTCGGTGCGTGCGGGAACGCGAGGGTGCTGCCGCAGTTTTCGACGGTCAACGGGTAGTGAGTGGGGGCCGCATGGGCCAGCGTGCAAAAGCTCAGACCGGTGATCAGGGTGGCAACGCGGGGCAGCAGCATGCGGCAGTCTCCAATGGAACCGTACGGGGAGCGGGGAGGGTACGGATTGGAAAACACACCAGCGAACACGGTCATGGAAAACCGCGCAAGGCCGGCATCACAGAGCGACGCACGGCACGATGTCCTTCCCGGACACCCCGCCGGTTAGTCAGTCAACGTGCCGGCAGGTCTCCTGACTGATGCGTCATCGCCAACGCTCCGGCCTTCCCGGGTGTGACCCAGTGGCAATCGTGAAGCGGGCTCAGCACCTACAGTTGCGGGGGCAGTTCCGATTGATGCTGTGAGAGCACCTCGGATTCCCTATTAATCCCATTTGGAAACCGGCGGCGGCATGGTAGTCGATCAGGCCGCTGAAGGGGAGCCGAATCTGCCCGTGCGTGGGCATTGGCGGTTTTACCTGCCCTGTAGGAGCTGCCGCAGGCTGCGATCGTTTGATCTTGATTGCTAAAAGATCGCAGCCTTCGGCAGCTCCTACAAGGGCAGGCTTCGTCGTCGTGCGTTTGCAATTTTGGCCGAGGCCTGGCTAATATACGATCCATATACACATCGTATCGGATCCATATATGGGCATTGTAAAGATTTCAGAGGACATGCACGAGAACCTGCGTATATCCAGCAACGCTCTCAGCCGCTCGATCAACGCGCAGGCCGAACACTGGATGCGCATCGGCATGCTCGCCGAGTTGCACCCCAACCTCGACCACAGCGCCATTTGCCGCCTGCTCATCCGCGCCGAACAGAACGGCGGACTGGATTTGCATCAACTGACTCAGGAAGCCGTCAGCGCATGAGAAACCAGATCAAGCTCAACACCCCGGCCGACATTGAAAAATCCCGCGCTGCCGGCAAACTCGCTGCCGAAGTGCTGGCGATGCTGGTACCCCACGTCAAGGCTGGCGTGACCACCGATGAACTGGATCGACTGTGCAACGACTACATCGTCAATGTGCAGAAAGCGGTGCCGGCGAATGTCGGTTATCACGGCTTTCCGAAAACCGTCTGTGCGTCGGTCAACGATGTGGTGTGCCACGGCATTCCGTCGGGCACTCCGTTGAAGGACGGCGACATCGTCAACCTCGACATCGCCGTGATCAAGGACGGCTGGTTCGGCGATACCAGCCGCATGTATGTGGTCGGCGAAGCAACGCCTGAAGCGCAGCATCTGATCAAGACCACCTACGACGCGATGTGCGCCGGCATTCGCGCGGTAAAGCCGGGCGCGACGCTGGGCGATATCGGCCATGCGATTCAGACGCTGGCGGAGGCGGAGGGGTTCAGTGTCGTGCGCGAGTATTGCGGGCATGGCATCGGAAAGGTCTACCACGATGAACCGCAAATCCTGCATTACGGCTTTCCTGATCAAGGTCTGAAGCTGAGGGCCGGGATGATCTTCACTGTTGAGCCGATGCTTAATGCCGGCAAGCGTCACGTGAAAAACATGCCGGATGGCTGGACTGTGCTGACCAAGGACGGCTCGTTGTCGGCGCAGTGGGAGCATATGGTCGCGGTGACCGATACCGGGTTCGAAATCCTCACCGCGTGGCCGGATGAGATTGAAGGGTACCGAGCCATTGGCTGATACCGCGTCGCTCGCTCGCCCTCACCCTAACCCTCTCCCAAAGGGAGAGGGGACTGACCGAGGGGTTCTTGCGGGATACGCCGACGTGCGATACCGAGTCGAACTTACATGTTGAACAGCATGAATATCGGCTCCCTTTCCCCCTCGCCCCCCTGGGGGAGAGGGCTGGGGTGAGGGGGTAAATGCAGCTGACTCACCGCAATCAATGAGCACCTGCAGCCTTGTTCAAATCACTCTCCGTCCACTCGGTGTAGACGCAGGCATCCGCCGTCGCCCAGCGCACCCGCACCGGATCGCCAGCCTTGAGCGGCATGCCCGCCGCCGACAGCGCTTTCACCGTCATCGACGTTCCGCCCGCTGTCACCACGCTGCAGGTCTGGCTTTCACCCAGAAACAGCACTTCCACAACATTCGCCGAAACCTCATTCCAGCCAGCGGCGAGTGGCTCATCAATCGCTTGCTGCACGCTCAACGCTACAGCCTTCTCCGGCCGCACCATCAGCAGCACATCCTGATCGGTGTGCAATCCTGCCGTCAGCCGAATCGACAACGATTGGCCCTCAAAACTCGCCGCTGCATTGCCTTGCGCCTTGAGCTTGAGGAAGTTCGAATTACCGAGAAACGACGCAACGAACGCATTCGGCGGGTTCTGATAAAGGTCATAACCGCTGCCCAGACCGACAATCTTGCCGTGGCTGAAAATCGCGATGCGTTGCGACAACCGCATGGCCTCTTCCTGGTCGTGCGTCACGTAAACGATGGTGATGCCCAGGCGCCGGTGCAACTGGCGCAACTCATCCTGCAAATCCTCGCGCAGCTTCTTGTCCAGCGCGCCCAGCGGTTCGTCCATCAGCAGGATGCGTGGCTCGTACACCAGCGCCCGGGCGATGGCGACACGTTGCTGCTGGCCGCCAGACAGTTGCGAAGGGCGGCGATGGGCGAATTGCTCCAGCTGCACCAGCTTCAGCATCGCATCGACGCGTTTTTCGCGCTCGGCCGCAGCGAGCTTGCGGATCGCCAAAGGGAACGCGATGTTGTCGCGCACCGACAGATGCGGGAACAGCGAATAACGCTGGAACACCATGCCGATGTCGCGCTTGTGCGGCGGCACATTGACCAGTGACTGGCCGTTGACAAGGATCTCGCCGCTGCTCGGTGTTTCGAACCCGGCCAGCATCGACAACGTCGTACTTTTGCCCGAGCCGCTGGAGCCGAGAAAGGTGAGGAATTCGCCGTCCTTGATATCCAGCGAAATGTTGTCGACGGCGGCAAAGTCGCCGTAGTGCTTGTTCAGGTTGCGCAGGCTGACCAGGGGTTTGTCGTTCTGCTGGGATGCGTCTTTGATCACGGCACTCATGTCGTACTCCTGGGCGCTCAGGCGCTGATTTCGTTGCGCCGGCGCAGCGCGGCGGCGATCACCATGACCAACACCGACAGGCCGATCAGCAACGTCGAAGCGACGGCGATCACCGGGGTCAGGTCCTGGCGCAATGTGGTCCACATTTTCACGGGGAGGGTTTGCAGAGTCGGGCTCGCCATCATCACGCTGAGCACCACTTCGTCCCACGAAACCAGGAAGGCGAAGAGGGCGCCGGCAACCATGCCCGGACGGATCGCCGGAAACGTCACCTTGAACACCGCTTGCAAGCGCGAGGCACCGCAGATCACCGCCGCGTCTTCAATCGACTGATCGAACAGCTTCAGCGAGTTGATGATCGAGATGATCGTGAACGGCAGCGCGACGATCACGTGGCTGACGACGAACGCAAACATCGTCCCGGTGTAGCCGAGCTTGAGAAACAGCGCGTACACCGCCACCGCAATAATCACCAGCGGCACGATCATCGGCAGAGTGAACAGGCCGTAGAGCATCTCGCGACCGGGAAAGCGCCCGCGCACCAGCGCAAACGCAGTCGGCAAACCGAGGGCGACGGCGCAGATCGTGGTCAGCACGGCAACCTTGAGACTGGCGGCAGCGGCGTTCATCCAGTCGGGGTTGGAGAAGAACTGGCCATACCATTTCAGCGTCCAGCCCGGCGGCGGGAATACCAGCCACTGCGAGGAACCGAACGACAGCAGCACGATGAACACGATCGGCAACAGCAGGAACAGACCGATCAACCCGGTAGTGGCGTACAAGCCGAAGCGCATCCGGCGGCTCATGGCATTGGGAGTCAGGAGCATGTCGGCTTACCTCGCGTTACTGGCGCCAACCGGGGATTCCGGCTGGAGCTTCAGGTAGAAGTAGAACAGCACCAGCGTGATCGCGATCAGCAACGCGGCGCCGGCACTGGCCAGGCCCCAATTGAGGAACGATTGCACCTGCTGAATGATGAACTCCGGCAACATCATGTTCTGCGCACCGCCGAGCAGCGCCGGGGTGACGTAGTAACCGAGCGACATCACGAACACCATCAATCCACCGGAGGCCAGACCCGGCCGGCACAGCGGCAGGAATACCCGGAAGAAGTTGGTCCACGGACTGGCGCCGCAGATCGAGCCGGCCTGCAGGATCATCGGGTCGATGGCCTGCATGGTCGCCTGCAGTGGCAGCACAATGAACGGGATCATGATGTAGCTCATGCCGATCACCACACCGGTGAGGTTGTGCACCATTTCCAGCGGTTGATCGATGATGCCCATCGCCATCAAGGCTTTGTTGATCACGCCCGACGCTTGCAACAGCACCAGCCATGAATAGGTGCGGGCGAGCAGGCTGGTCCACATCGACAGCAGCACGATGTTGAGGATCCAGCGTCCCCAGCCGCGCGGCACCAGGGTGATTGCCCAGGCCAACGGAAAGCCCAGCAGCAGGCTGAACAGCGTCACCAGCCCGGCCACCGAAAAGGTGTTGAGCAGCACTCGCGCATAGGCCGAGTTGGCGAACAACTGTTCGTAGTTGCCGAGACCCGGCACAGGTTCGAGCACGCCGCGCAACAGCAAACCAATCAGCGGCGCGAGAAAGAACAGGCCGAGGAACAGCAGCGCCGGGACGAGGTTGCCGGCGCCGCGCCAGCGTTGCTTGAAAGCCGAACCGGCAGCGCCAGCGGCGCTCCCGGCGGCAGTGGAGGGACGGGGCGCAGTGGCCGCGATTTTCATTTGACCAGCCATTCGTTCCACCGTGTCGCGATGGCAGGACCGTTTTTGGCCCAGTACGCGAAATCAAGAGTGATCTGATCCTTGGCGTAGGCCGTCGGCAGGTTGGGAGCCAGCGTCGAATCCAGACGCTCCACACTGTCGAGGTTGACCGGGGCGTAAGCGGTCAGATTGGAGAAGTCAGCCTGACCTTTGGCGCTGCTGGCGTTGGCCAGGAACTTCATCGCCGCGTCCTTGTTCTTCGAGCCCTTTGGAATCACCAGAATGTCGGCCATGACCAGATTCTGCTTCCAGCTCACACCGACGGGTGCGCCGTCTTCCTGCAGGGCGTGAACGCGACCGTTCCAGAACTGGCCCATGCTCGCTTCGCCGGACGCCAGCAGTTGCTGCGACTGCGCGCCGCCGCCCCACCAGACGATGTCTTTCTTGATGGTGTCGAGTTTCTTGAAGGCGCGATCCAGATCCAGCGGATAGAGCTTGTCCGCCGCCACGCCGTCGGCCAGCAGCGCCAGCTCGAGCACGCCGGGGCTTGGCCATTTATAGAGGGCGCGTTTGCCGGGGTAGGTCTTGGTGTCGAACAGCGCGCTCCAGTCCTGCGGCTTGTTGGCGCCGAGCTTGCCCTCGTTGTAGCCGAGGACGAAGGAGAAGAAGAACGAGCCAACGCCGTGATCGTTGACGAAGCGCGGGTCGATCTTGTCGCGCTGGATCACTTTGAAATCGAGGGGTTCGAGCAGGCCTTCGGCAGCGGCGCGCAGGGCGAAATCGGCTTCGACATCGACCACGTCCCATTGCACGTTGCCGCTTTCGACCATGGCTTTGAGTTTGCCGTAGTCGGTCGGCCCGTCCTGGACGACGGTGATGCCGCTGGCCTTGCTGAACGGATCGGCCCAGGCCTGTTTCTGCGCATCCTGGGTGCTACCGCCCCAGCTGACAAAATTCACGCTTTCGGCAGCCATTGCAGCCTGGCCGGTAACGCTGAGCAGTCCCGCAAAAAAGATCGCGGTTGCAGCTTTGTTCAACACCATGTTCACGCCCTCATTGTTGTGTTTTTGAGCGGGCTTGCGTTGTTGCCCGCCTATCGGGAGCAGTAGATGTACGATTCGTTGGAGTGTCCGGTCTATGGAATATCATATTATGGTATTCCAAACTTTGTGCAAGCACTTTGCCTTACCGGTTATCTGGCGACGGTGGGTTTTTGATGCGTTCGGCTTGGGCTTTTTTGTGAATGTCAGATCCGAGCCCCTCACCCCAGCCCTCTCCCGAGGGAGAGGGGGCCGATTGGGGGCTTTTTAAAAATTGAGTTCGGCTCGGTATTTCAGGTCGGTGTATAGCGACTAAACAACTCAGTCAGCTCCCTCTCTTGCGGGAGAGGGCTGGGGTGAGGGTGGCGTTATTCAGTGAACGGAATACTCTCGACCACCTCAAGGTCATACCCGGTCAGGCCGGCATATTTCAGCGGCGGGCCAAGATGGCGCAATTTGCCCACCCCCAGGTTCTGCAGAATCTGCGCCCCAGTCCCGACCTCCGAGTAAATTCGCGATTGCGAGCGACTGAACTGGCGCGGCGGCTGCGTCAATTGCGGCACGCGTTCCAGCAGCGCTTGCGACGACTCATGATTGGCCAGCACCACCACAACCCCATGTCCTTCCGCGGCGACCCGTTGCAGCGCCGCCCACAGCGTCCAGTTCGTCGGCCCGCTGTACTCGGCGCCGACCAGATCACGCAGCGGATCGATCACGTGTACACGCACCAGCGTCGGCTCCTCGCGGCGCAGCTCGCCCATGACCATTGCCATGTGCACGCCGCCCTCGATGCGGTCTTCAAAGGTGATCAAACGGAACGTGCCGTGCACCGTCGGCAACTCGCGTTCGCCAATCCGTTCGATGGTGTGTTCGGTGCTCAAGCGATAGTGAATCAGGTCGGCGATGGTGCCGATCTTGATCCCGTGCTTGCGCGCGAATACTTCCAGATCCGGGCGGCGGGCCATGGTGCCGTCGTCGTTCATCACTTCGACGATCACCGAGGCCGGGGTGAAACCGGCGAGGCGGGCCAGATCACAACCCGCTTCAGTGTGCCCGGCGCGGGTCAGCACGCCGCCTTCCTTGGCGCGCAGCGGGAAGATATGGCCAGGCTGCACCAGATCCTCGGCGCGGGCATTCGGCGCGACCGCGGCGGCCACGGTGCAGGCACGATCCGCTGCGGAAATGCCAGTGGTCACGCCAACCGCCGCTTCAATCGACACGGTGAACGCAGTGCTGAACACGCTGCCATTGGCTGGCACCATTTGCTCCAGGCCCAAACGCTGGCAGTGTTCGTCGGTGAGGGTCAGGCAGATCAGTCCGCGTGCTTCGCGGGCCATGAAACTGATAGCCTCTGGTGTGCAACGGTCGGCGGCCAGCAACAGGTCGCCTTCGTTTTCGCGGTCTTCGTCATCGACCAGCAGAACCATTTTGCCGAGGCGATAATCTTCGATGATTTCTTCGATGCTGTTGAAGGCCATGCTGGACTCTCAGGGTTCGTTGGAAATATATTGGTATACCATAATACAGAATCAACAAAGAGGTCACTATGAAGGCGTACTGGATTGCTCATGTGGATATAGCTGATGCCGAGCACTACAGCCAATACACCCAGCGCACACCGCAGGCGATTGCCGCGTTCGGTGGGAAGTTTTTGGCGAGAGGCGGGCGCAGTGAGGCGATGGAAGGACGGCAGACGCCGCAGCGCACCGTGATCATCGAATTCGAGAGCTACGAAACAGCCGTGGCGTGCTATCGCTCGGCGGCGTATCAGGAAGCGAAAAGTTACCGGGAAGAATGGGCGAGGGCGGAGATCATTATCGTCGAGGGCGTCTGAGCCCCAGCCACATAACCCCTGTAGGAGCTGCCGCAGGCTGCGATCTTTTGATTTGCCTTTAACAGCAAGATCAAAAGATCGCAGCCTGCGGCAGCTCCTACAATCGAGTTCGTGGAGCTTCAGCGCATGAAGTGAATTTTGCCGCTGTCGTCGTTACCCATGTAAATCCCGTATACCCCCGCCTGGCGCTCTTCGATATAGCGCTCGAGAATCTGCCGGATCGCCGGGTAGTAGATCTGCTCCCAGGGGATGTCTTCAGGCGCGAAGAACTTGTAATCCATGGTCTCCGGGCCGAACTGACCGGTGATCTCCACCGCGATGGCGCGAAAGATGATGTACACCTCGCTGATCTTCGGCACGCTGAAGATCGAATACGGCGAGACGATTTCCGCACGCACGCCGCTTTCTTCCCAAACTTCGCGCAACGCCGCCTGCTCGGTGGTCTCAAAGCTTTCCATGAACCCGGCCGGCAGCGTCCAGGTGCCCGGGCGGGGTGGGATCGCCCGTTGGCAGAGAAGGTATTTGCCGTCCTGCTCGATGATGCAGCCGGCAATGATTTTCGGATTGACGTAGTGGATATAGCCGCAGCCGCGGCACATCAGGCGCTCGTGCGTATCGCCCGCGGGTATTTGCTGACCGAGGTCAGGGCCACCGCATTTCGGGCAAAAGCTCGGGCTGAACATGTCATTGACCTATGCGTGGTTCTTTCAGCGCGATCGGCAGGGTGATCGCCGGGGTGCCTTTGACGGCGACGCCGGTTTCTTCCTGCTTGCGCTTGAGATAGTCGAGGGCAACGGTAGCGGCTGCGCGGACGTGATCGACACAAGCCTGATGCGCCGCCAGCGGATCGCCGCTTTTGATCGCCTCGACCATTTTTTCCATCTCGTGATTACTCGCGCCGCGCCGGTTCTCCTGAGAGACCGAGGTCGCGCGCAGATAGCTGATGCGCGCCTGCAACTGGCGCAGTTGCGTGGCGGCGACGTGGTTGCCCGAGCCTTCGAGCAGCACGTCGTAAAAACCCTGCACCGAGTCGATCACCTGTTGCAGCTCGCCGTCCTTGAGCGCCTTGCGGTTGTCATCAAGGGCTTTTTCAAGGGCTTTGATGTCTTTGGCTTTGGCGCGCAGGGTGAACAGCTGGACGATCAGGCCTTCGAGTACGCAACGCAATTCGTAAATATCGACGGCATCGTCAAGGGTGATGATCGCCACGCGCGGGCCTTTGGCGTCGGCGAATTCGACAAGACCTTCGGATTCGAGGTGACGCAAGGCTTCGCGCACCGAAGTGCGGCTGACGCCGAGACGGTCGCACAGGTCGCGTTCGACCAGGCGATCGCCTGGCATGAGCTGGAAATTCATGATCGCGCTACGCAGTTTGTCCAGCACGATTTCGCGCAGGGTAACGGGGTTGCGATTGACCTTGAAGCTGTCGTCGAGTGGCTGGCGTTTCATGGGGTCCGCTCTTGAGCTTGGCTGTCCATGCCAGACGGGCATCAAAACAGCCGAGGGTTAACTGGAGGCCTCGGCGTCGGCTTCGGCAAAGGCTTCACGGGCCAGCCGGAAACTGTCCACGGCTGCCGGAACGCCGCAATAAATGCCGACCTGAAGCAGAATTTCGCGTATTTGCTCACGACTCAGGCCGTTACGCAAGGCGCCGCGCACATGCAGCTTGAGTTCATGCGGACGGTTGAGTGCCGAGATCATCGCCAGGTTGATCATGCTGCGCTCTTTGAGCGACAAACCCTCACGCCCCCAGACATGGCCCCAGCAGTATTCGGTCACCATTTCCTGCAGCGGGCGGGTGAAGTCGTCGGCGTTCTCTATCGAACGCTGAACGTAGGCTTCGCCGAGCACCTGCGTACGGATCTTCAGGCCTTTTTCGTACTTTTCGTTACTCATCATTCCTCCAACTCCCCCTGTAGGAGCTGCCGAAGGCTGCGATCCTTTGATCTTGCTTCTAAACATCAAAGTCAAAAGATCGCAGCCTGCGGCAGCTCCTACAGGGGGATTTGTGTGAATCCGTCAGGTCAGGGTGGGCAACGCGCCCAGCTTGCCTTTGTGATAAATCATCGGTGTCACCGGTTGCTCGGGCAGGATCAGGTTCTTCACCGCGCCAACGATGATCGCGTGATCGCCGCCGTCGTATTCACGCCACAACTCGCACTCGATGATCGCCGTAGCCTTGGCCAGAATCGGATTACCCAATTCGCTCAAGTGCCACTTGATGTCTTTGGCCTTTTCCTTGCCCTTGCTGGCAAACGCGTACGCTTCGGCGGTCTGGTCGGCGGAGAGCAAGTGAATGGCGAATTTCTTGCTGTCGCGCAGCACCGGGTAGGTGTCAGAGGCGTAGTTGGGGCAGAACAGCACCAGCGCCGGATCAATCGACAGCGCGCTGAACGCGCTGGCGGTGATGCCGACGATGCCGCCATCCGGGTCGAGGGTGGTGACCACCGTGACGCCGGACGGGAACGAGCTCATGACGTCTTTGTAAATGCCGGGTTCGATCATTTCGCAGGACTCCTAGCGCATCACAAACGGATCAGGCATTGGCGCCTGGGAGAGGTTGATCCACACCGTTTTCAGCTCGGTGTAGGCCAGCACCGAATCGATGCCGCTTTCGCGTCCATAGCCACTGTTCTTGAAGCCGCCGATGGGCGCCATCGCCGACACTGCGCGGTAAGTGTTGACCCAGATGATTCCGGAACGCACATCACGCGCGAGGCGATGAGCGCGGCCCAGATCACGGGTCCAGATACCGGCGGCGAGGCCGAACTGCGAGTCGTTGGCGATCGCCAGCGCTTCGGCTTCGTCCTTGAAACGAATCACCGAAGCCACCGGACCGAAGACTTCTTCCTGCATGATCTTCATCGAGTTACGGTCGCACTCGAACAGCGTCGGCTCATAGAACCAGCCTTCGCCGACATCGGTCGGACGCTTGCCGCCAGTGCGCAAACGCGCGCCTTCGGCAATGGCATCAGCGACCAGACCTTCGACCACCGCCAATTGCTGGGCGGTAGCCATCGGGCCCATCTCGCTGCTGTCTTCCTGCGGGTTGCCGATGCGAATGCGCTGGGCGCGTTCGACCAGACGATTGACGAACTCGTCGTAGATTTCATCCTGCACGAGCAAACGCGAACCGGACACGCAGCTCTGCCCTGAAGCCGCGTAGATCCCGGCAATCGCGCCGTTGATCGCGCTGTCGAGATCAGCGTCGGCGAAAATGATATTCGGCGACTTGCCGCCCAGCTCCAGTGACAGCTTGGCGAAGTTATCGGCGCTGCTGCGCACCACGTGGCGTGCCGTCGCAGCGCCGCCAGTGAAGGCAATCTTGCGGATCAGCGGATGGCGGGTGAGGGCGGCGCCGGTGCTCGGGCCGTAACCGGTCACGACGTTGACCACGCCCGGCGGAATTCCGGCCTCGAGGGCCAGCCGTGCCAGCTCGAGAATCGTCGCCGAAGCGTGCTCGGACGGTTTGATCACAATGGTGTTGCCGGCGGCGAGGGCCGGGGCCAGTTTGATTGCGGTCAGGTACAGCGGGCTGTTCCAAGGAATGATCGCGGCGACCACACCCATGGCTTCGTGCACGGTGTAGGCAAACAGATCGGGCTTGTCCAGCGGCAGGGTGCCGCCTTCAAGCTTGTCGGCCAGACCTGCGGTGTAGTGGAAGAACTCCGGCAGATAGCTGACCTGGCCACGGGTTTCGCGGATCAGTTTGCCGTTGTCGCGGCTTTCCAGCTGCGCCAGGTGTTCCTTGTTTTCCGCGATCAGGTCACCGAGGCGACGCAACAGTTTGCCTCGGGCGGTGGCGGTGAGGCCGCGCCATGCCGGGCCGTCGAAGGCAGTTTGCGCCGCTTGCACAGCGCGTTCGACGTCTGCTTCATCGGCGTCGGGCAGTTCGGCCCAGGCTTGCGCGGAGGCCGGGTTGAGGCTTTCGAAAGTCTTGCCGGAGAGGGCGTCTACCCATTCTCCGCCGATGCACATCTGGAAGCGTGCGAGTGTCATGCAACGATCCCCTTTATATGGTTTTGTCGGGAGTGTGCGAATTGAAGAAATTCCAGCAGCATCTGATTGACCAGACGCGGCGACTCTACCGGCATCATATGCCGTTGCTCGGGGAGCACGGCAACCTTCGCACCAGGGATGCGTCGGGCCAGTTGCTCGGCCATTTCCGGCGTCGACCCGGGGTCGAGTTCGCCAGTGGCGATCAGCGTCGGCGCCTGGATACTGCTCAGGTCGTCGGCGCGGTACATGTCTTGAGTGGCAAACAATTCGTAGGTGGTCAGGTAACCCTGCGGATCATTATTGGCCAGGGTCTGACGCAGCGCGGCGATCTGCGCCGGGTTGGCCGCCTGATATTCGCGGCTGAACCAGCGTGACAGCGCGGCCTCGGCATTGGCATCCGGGCCGTGCTCGGCAGCCTGCGCGGTACGCGCAATAACGCCGGCGCGCTGTTCTTCGCTGCGGTTGAACACACTGTTCAACACCACCAGGCTTTGCAGGCGCTCCGGATAATGCAGGGCAAAGGCCCGTGCGACCAGACCGCCCATGGAGAAGCCGATCACCGCTGCCTGCGGCAGGTTCAAGTGATCGAGCAGCTCGAGCAACTGATCAGCATAACCGAGCAGATCAGTGCCGCTGGCCGGTCGCGGACTGGCGCCGTGGCCGAGCATGTCGTAGGCGATCACCCGGTATTGGCTGGACAGGCCGACAATCTGCCCGCCCCACATTTCTTTGTTCAGGCCCACGCCGTGGATCAAAACCACGGGCTGGCCTTGGCCGGTCGCCAGGTAACTGGTGCCAGCCGGGGTGAGTTCAGCGGTGAGCCGAATCATGGAGCGCTCCTGCATTGCCTTTCTTGTTGTGATTACTGGGCTTTTTCGGCGGCCAGTTCTTCCAGATCGATATAGCGGTTGCCGATGCGCGGATGCAGGCGGCCACCGTCGGCGCAACCCAGCACGACGACGATTTCGTCGGCGCGCGGCGCGTCTTCGATCTGCATTTCCAGGGTGATGTAGTGTGAACGCAGGCCTTCGTCGTCCTTGTGCATCATCGGGATCTGAATCGAAGTACCCGGACCGCCGCGCTTGTTGGTGAAGCTCAGGTAGCTCTTGGCTTTCACGGCTTCGCGGTAGTGGTTGCCGAAGCGCAGGGTGTGAATCACGGCGGAGGCGTGCTCGATTTCGCCATCAGCACCGACCACGGCCGCTTTGCCGTAGGCTTCGATCTTCTCGGCACCGCCGATGATGCCGACCAGACGCTCGACCATCATGGCGCCGAGGTCGGAGCAGTTGGCGCGAATCTGCGGCTTGAGATCTTCAACAAAGCCGTTGCCCACCCAAGGGTTCTTCATCACCACGGCGAGACCGACCATGGTCACTGGCTTGTCAGTGGCTTTGCCGCCTTCGATGAAGGTTTCTTCGACATAGCTGACGATCTTGCGAATTTCGAAACTCATGAGCTGCTCCGTTGGGGGATTGAGAGTGTCTGTGCGTCTGATGGTATACCATAATACCGATCCTGCAAGTCCCCTTCGCAAGATTCCCTTTATCCACCCGACGAATCCCCCGCCATCACACGCAAAAATCTGTAGGAGCTGCGGAACGCTGCGATCTTTTGATCTTTAATGCCCAGGATCAAAAGATCGCAGCCTCGTTTCACTCGTCAGCTCCTACAAGGTTTTGTGCGGGCCGCTTTCGGTTAACAAAAGATAACGTGGCGCCGATTGTCAGACATTTACAAAGCCCGATAGGATGAGCCAGCTTCCGAAGGGGCTCTGGATTGCGGGTTTCAGGACTATGCTTCTGACCAGCCACCCACGCAGCACCCTTGCGGCGCCCTTGAAGGCCAACTGGCCTAACAATAATAAATAGGGGAAGGTCTATGAGTCGTTGCCGCCCGCCGGCGTTACGCAACACCGCGTTGCTGGCCACAGCACTCTCGCTGCTGGGCTTTGCCATGTTGTCGACACCTGTGATTGCCGCCGAGGCACCGGCCGATGCCGTGTATGCCACCGAGTCCGCGAAAGCCGCGAAAAGCCTGATTCTCGATGTCGTCCACGCCGGCGCACGGTTGGTCGCGGTCGGCGATCGCGGGCACATTCTCTATTCCGATGACCAGGGCAAAACCTGGACCCAGGCCAAGGTGCCGACCCGGCAACTGTTG
Source organism: Pseudomonas fluorescens (assembly GCF_900636825.1). Lineage (NCBI taxonomy): Bacteria > Pseudomonadati > Pseudomonadota > Gammaproteobacteria > Pseudomonadales > Pseudomonadaceae > Pseudomonas > Pseudomonas fluorescens. The sequence continues at coordinate 2,485,887 of NZ_LR134318.1, forward strand.
ACTGCTGTGTATTTTGTCGACGACAAACACGGTTGGGCCGTCGGCCACGATGCACAGATTCTCGCCAGCGCAGACGGCGGTCTGACCTGGACCAAACAATTCGAAGACCTCAAACGCGAATCGCCGCTGCTCGACGTCTGGTTCAAGGATGCCAGCAGCGGCTTTGCCGTGGGCGCTTACGGCACGCTGTTGGAAACCACTGACGGCGGTAACAACTGGGAAGATGTCAGCGATCGCCTCGACAACGAAGACCAGTTCCACCTCAACGCTATTGCCGCCGTGAAGGATGCCGGGCTGTTCATCGTTGGCGAGTCGGGCAGCATGTTCCGCTCCGCCGATGCCGGCCAGACCTGGGAAAAGCTCGAAGGCCCGTACGAAGGTTCGCTGTTCGGCGTCATCGGTACCGCCCAGCCGCAGACTCTGCTGGCCTACGGCTTGCGCGGCAATCTGTATCGTTCGAGCGATTTCGGCAGCACTTGGGAGCAGGTCGAGCTGAAAGCCGCACGCGGTTCACTGGAGTTCGGCTTGTCCGGCGCGACGCTGCTTGAAGATGGCTCGATCGTGATCGTCGGCAACGGCGGTTCGGTGATCAGCAGCAGCGATGATGGCGAAACGTTCAGCGTGTTCAACCGCCCGGATCGCATTTCGCTGTCGTCGGTAACCGCCGCCGGCAACGGCAATTTGATTCTGACCGGGCAGGGCGGCTTGCACCTCACCCAGCCAAACGGTGCCGAGACCAATAACAAGAAGGCGGGGCTATGACTTCCTTGATCACTCCTCAGCAGGAAAAGGCGACGGTTCTCGAGCGCCTGATCTTCAACAACCGTCCGGCCGTGATCCTGATCTGTCTGGTGGTGAGCGTGTTCCTGTTCTGGCAAGCGACGCTGATCCGTCCATCGACCAGTTTCGAAAAGATGATTCCGCTGCAGCATCCGTTCATCGAGAAGATGATGGAACACCGCAACGATCTGGCGAACCTGGGCAACACCGTGCGAATTTCGGTGGAAGCCAAAGACGGCGATATTTTCTCCAGGGAATACATGGAGACCCTGCGCCAGATCAACGACGAGGTGTTCTACATTTCCGGGGTCGACCGCTCCGGTCTGAAGTCGCTGTGGAGCCCGAGCGTACGCTGGACCGAAGTGACCGAAGAAGGTTTCGCCGGCGGCGAAGTGATTCCGCAGAGCTACAACGGCTCGCAGGACAGCCTCGATCTGCTGCGCAACAACGTACTCAAGTCCGGCCAGGTCGGGCGTCTGGTGGCCAACGACTTCAAGTCGAGCATCGTCGACATCCCGCTGCTGGAGTCCTACCCGGACCCGGAAGACCAGGGCAAGTTGCTCGCGCTGGACTACCGCAAGTTCTCCCATGAACTCGAAGACAAGATCCGCAATAAATTCGAAGCGCAGAACCCCAACGTCAAAATCCATATCGTCGGTTTCGCCAAGAAAGTCGGCGATCTGATCGATGGCCTGGTGATGGTGGTGATGTTCTTCGGCATCGCTTTCGTCATCACGCTGATACTGCTGCTGTGGTTCACCAACTGCCTGCGTAGCACCATTGCGGTGCTGAGTACGACGCTGGTGGCGGTGGTCTGGCAGCTCGGGCTGATGCACTTTTTCGGCTTCGGACTCGACCCGTATTCGATGCTGGTGCCGTTCCTGATCTTCGCCATTGGTATTTCGCACGGCGTGCAGAAGATCAACGGTATTGCCCTGCAATCCAGCGAGGCCGACAACGCGCTGACCGCCGCACGACGCACATTCCGTCAGTTGTTTCTGCCGGGGATGATCGCGATTCTCGCGGATGCGGTGGGCTTCATTACCTTGCTGATCATCGACATCGGCGTGATCCGTGAACTGGCGATCGGCGCCTCGATCGGTGTTGCGGTGATCGTGTTCACCAACCTGATCCTGCTGCCGGTGGCGATTTCCTATGTCGGCATCAGCAAACGCGCGATTGCCAAGAGCAAGAAAGACGCGAACCGCGAACATCCGTTCTGGCGCCTGCTGTCGAACTTCGCCAGCCCGAAAGTCGCACGCATCTCGGTGGTGCTGGCGCTGATCGCCTTCGGCGGCGGCCTCTGGTACAGCCAGAACCTGAAAATCGGCGACCTCGATCAGGGAGCGCCGGAACTCCGTCCGGATTCGCGCTACAACAAGGACAACAACTTCATCATCAGCAATTATTCGACCAGCTCCGATGTGCTGGTGGTGATGGTCAAGACCAAGGCTGAAGGCTGCTCGCGCTACGAAGCCATGGCGCCGATCGATCAACTGATGTGGAAGATGCAGAACACCGAGGGCGTGCAGTCGGCAATCTCGCTGGTGACCGTGTCCAAGCAAATGATCAAGGGCATGAACGAGGGCAACCTGAAATGGGAAACCCTGTCGCGCAACCCGGACGTGCTGAACAACTCGATCGCCCGCGCTGATGGTCTGTACAACAACAGTTGCTCACTTGCGCCGGTACTGGTGTTCCTCAACGATCACAAGGCCGAAACCCTGGATCGTGCGGTGAACGCGGTGCAGGAATTCGCCAAGGAGAACAACAAGGACGGCCTGGAATTCATTCTTGCCGCCGGTAACGCCGGGATCGAAGCGGCGACCAACGAAGTCATCAAACAGGCTGAGCTGACCATCCTGATTCTGGTGTACATCTGCGTCGCGGTGATGTGCATGATCACCTTCCGCTCGTGGGCCGCGACCCTGTGCATCGTCCTGCCGCTGGTGCTGACCTCGGTACTGGGCAACGCGCTGATGGCGTTCATGGGCATCGGCGTGAAGGTTGCGACCTTGCCGGTGGTGGCGCTGGGTGTGGGGATTGGTGTCGATTACGGCATCTACATCTACAGCCGTCTCGAGAGTTTCCTGCGTGCCGGGCTGCCGTTGCAGGAAGCCTATTACCAGACGCTGAAATCCACCGGTAAAGCGGTGTTGTTCACCGGTCTGTGCCTGGCAATCGGGGTGTGCACCTGGATCTTCTCGGCGATCAAGTTCCAGGCGGACATGGGCCTGATGCTGACCTTCATGCTGCTGTGGAACATGTTCGGCGCGCTGTGGCTGCTGCCGGCGCTGGCGAAGTTCCTGATCAAGCCGGAGAAACTGGCGGGGCAGAAGGGCAATTCGCTGTTTGCGCATTGATCTGCAAGCCTGAAACGACAAAGCCGCAACCTTAGGGTTGCGGCTTTTTTTGTGGCTGAAGATCAAGAGCCCCTCACCCTAACCCTCTCCCGGGGGGAGAGGGGACTGATTGGGGGATATTGGAGATTTACGCCGACTTGAGCGTCCTGCTGTGAATCCATAATCGACTCGGATTTTCAGGTCGATGTATGACGAAGCACGCCTCGGTCGGTCCCCTCTACCTCTGGGAGAGGGCTAGGGTGAGGGCAGGCGGTCTGAAGCCTTAAGAAAGCTCAGCGCCAAGCACAACGCTGAGCGCACTACGCGCATCATCCAGCTGCACCAAAGTCGCATGGCGCGCACCCAGCGCATCACGATTTTCGATCGCCGTCAGAATCGCCTTATGCCGCGGCAATGCCAATTCATGCAAATTCGGCCGCTGGTTGGAATGCTTCAACGCCTCGGCAATCGCCACTGCCAACATGTTGCACAGGTTCGCCAGCAAATCATTGTGCGTCGCATCGGCGATGCGGCTGTGGAAATCCAGATCCGGCTGCAACAAGGCTTCCGGCGTCGGCGCCGCTTCCATGCGTTGATACGCTTCATTGATCGCGGCAATGTCGGCATCGGTTGCATGCTGAGCGGCGAGGGCGGCGGCTGCCGGTTCGATGATGCTGCGCACGCTGGTCAGCACATTGAAGAATTCATTCTGCGGGCTGCTTTGCATCAGCCAGTGCAGCACGTCCGGGTCGAGCATGTGCCACTCGCGGCGCGCCTTGACCACCGTGCCCACGCGCGGCCTGGAGTACACCAGACCCTTGGCCACCAGCACTCGCGTGGCTTCGCGCAACACCGGACGACTGACCGCGTATTCCTCGCAGAGCAGGGCTTCGGCGGGCAGTTTGTCGTCGGGCTTGAAGCGTCCGGAGACGATCTGCATGCCCAATTCCTGGACGATGCGCGAGTGCATGCTTTTACGGTCGGAGGGTTTGCGGTAATCCATGGGGAACGGCGCGATCCTGAGCGATGGAGATGCCGCGCATCATAGCAGGCACGGCACAATCTTGAGGCAGACACACAAGCCAAATGTGGGAGCCAGCCCTGCTGGCGATAGCGGTGTGTCAATCAACGGGAGACTGACTGACAGGCCGCAATCGCTAGCAGGGCTAGCTCCCACAGGGATTCGCATTCCCATGTAGGAGCTGCCGCAGGCTGCGATCTTTTGCTCTTAATGTGAATGGCGCGGCACTTCAGCCCCTCGGCAACCAACCAGGAAGTCAAAATCACAACCCTGATCCGCCTGCAGCACATGGTCGATGTACAGCTGACGATAACCCCCCACCAGCAATTGCTGCGGCGGTTGCAGATCGGCCATGCGCGCGGCCAGTTCGGCATCGGAAATATCCAGATGCAGACGGCCGCTGGCGCAATCGAGTTCGATCCAGTCGCCTTCCTTCACGGTCGCCAGAGGCCCGCCCGCGGCCGCTTCCGGGGCAACGTGCAAAACCACCGTGCCGTATGCCGTGCCGCTCATGCGCGCGTCAGAGATGCGCACCATGTCAGTCACGCCTTGGGCTAGCAGCTTGGCCGGCAGGCCCATGTTGCCGACTTCGGCCATGCCTGGATAACCCTTCGGCCCGCAGTTCTTCATCACCAGAATCGAGTCTTTATCGACGTCCAGCTCAGGATCATTGATCCGCGCCTTGTACATGTCGAAGTTCTCGAACACCACCGCGCGACCGCGATGTTGCATCAATTCAGCGGTGGCGGCGGACGGCTTGAGCACTGCGCCCAACGGCGCCAGGTTGCCGCGCAACACGCAAATGCCGCCGTCGGCGCGAATCGGATTGTCGAGAGTGCGGATCACCTCGTCTTCGCCATAAATCGGCGCGTCCTTGGTGTTCTCGCTGATGGACTTGCCATTGACGGTCAGTGCATTCGGATTAGGAATCAGATTGGCTTCGCCGAGGCGACGCAGCACCGCTGGCAAACCACCGGCGTAGTAGAACTCTTCCATCAGGAAACGCCCCGACGGTTGCAGGTCGACGATGGTCGGCATGCCGCGACCGATGCGGGTCCAGTCATCCAGATCGAGCTCGACGCCAATGCGTCCGGCGATGGCTTTCAAGTGAATCACCGCGTTGGTCGAACCGCCAATGGCCGCGTTGACGCGGATGGCGTTTTCGAAAGCTTCCTTGGTGAGGATCTTCGACAGTTTCAAATCTTCGCGCACCATCTCTACCGCACGCATGCCGGACATATGCGCCAGCACGTAACGACGCGCATCCACCGCAGGGATCGCCGCGTTGTGCGGCAGCGAAGTGCCCAGTGCTTCAGCCATGCAGGCCATGGTCGACGCGGTGCCCATGGTGTTGCAGGTGCCCGCCGAACGCGACATGCCGCCCTCGGCCGCGAGGAAATCGTCAATGGTGATGGTGCCGGCCTTGACCTGTTCGCTGAGCTGCCAGACCACGGTGCCGGAGCCGATGTCCTTGCCTTTGTGCTTGCCGTTGAGCATCGGCCCGCCGGTGACGACGATGGCCGGCACGTCGCAACTGGCCGCGCCCATCAGCAACGCCGGAGTGGTTTTGTCGCAACCGGTCAGCAGCACCACGCCGTCGATAGGGTTGCCGCGAATCGCCTCCTCAACGTCCATGCTCGCCAGGTTGCGGGTGAGCATGGCGGTCGGGCGCAGGTTCGATTCGCCGTTGGAGAACACTGGAAATTCCACAGGGAAACCACCGGCCTCGATCACCCCGCGTTTGACGTGCTCCGCGATCTGGCGAAAGTGCGCGTTGCACGGCGTCAGTTCCGACCAGGTGTTGCAGATGCCGATGATCGGCTTGCCGTGGAACTGATGGTCGGCGATGCCCTGATTCTTCATCCAGCTGCGGTACATGAAGCCGTTCTTGTCGGCCGTGCCAAACCATTGGGCGGAGCGCAGGGTGGGTTTCTTATCAGACATGTTCGATTCTCTTATTGTAAGACTATTGTTTACGAGCTGACGCTTAATCTAAGCTCAAAATCCGCGCTTTGGAAGTGTTGTTGGGTAATTAGTATTACTATATAGTCGTTTTCGACGGAGGGATGGCCCTGGCTGTTTTGGCGAGAGGCGTCCCCCGAGGTTCTATAAAAACAACAATCGGAGACCGATCTCATGAGCCAGGAACTGCGGCTTATCCGGCGCATCACACTGAAACTGATTCCCTTCCTGATCCTGCTGTACCTGATCGCCTATGTGGATCGCTCCGCTGTTGGCTTCGCCAAACTGCACATGGGCGCCGACATCGGCATCGGCGACGCGGCCTATGGCCTGGGCGCCGGGCTGTTTTTCATCGGTTACTTTCTGCTGGAAATTCCCAGCAACCTGATGCTCGAACGCTTCGGCGCGCGGCGCTGGTTTGCACGGATCATGATCACCTGGGGCGCGATCACCATCGGCATGGCGTTTGTTCAGGGGCCGCACAGTTTCTACGTGATGCGCTTCCTGCTCGGCGCCGCCGAGGCGGGCTTCTTCCCCGGCGTCCTCTACTACATCACCCAATGGTTCCCGGTACGCCATCGCGGCAAGATTCTCGGGCTGTTCATTCTGTCGCAACCAATCGCCATGATGATCACCGGCCCCGTGTCTGGCGGTTTGCTCGGCATGGACGGCATTCTCGGTCTGCACGGCTGGCAGTGGTTGTTCATTGTCATCGGCACCCCGGCGATTCTGCTGACCTGGCCGGTACTGCGCTGGTTGCCGGACGGCCCGCAGCAGGTGAAGTGGATGGATCAGTCTGAAAAAGACTGGCTGACCGGTGAGCTGAAAAAGGATTTGCAGGAATACGGCCAGACCCGTCACGGCAATCCGCTGCACGCGCTGAAAGACAAACGCGTGTTGCTGCTGGCGCTGTTCTATTTGCCAGTGACCCTGAGCATTTATGGTTTGGGCCTGTGGCTGCCGACGCTGATCAAACAGTTTGGCGGCAGCGACCTGGTGACCGGATTCGTTTCTTCGGTACCGTACATTTTCGGGATCATCGGTCTGCTGATCATTCCGCGCAGCTCTGATCGCTTGAACGATCGCTACGGCCATCTCGCCGTCCTTTATGTGCTCGGCGCAATCGGCTTGTTCCTCAGTGCCTGGCTGTCGTTGCCGGTGGCGCAACTGGCGGCGCTATGTCTGGTGGCGTTTGCGTTGTTTTCCTGCACAGCGGTGTTCTGGACCTTGCCCGGACGGTTCTTTGCCGGCGCCAGTGCGGCGGCGGGCATTGCGTTGATCAACTCGGTGGGCAACCTCGGCGGCTACATCGGCCCGTTCGTGATTGGCGCGTTGAAGGAATACACCGGCAATCTGGCTTCGGGGTTGTACTTCCTTTCGGGCGTGATGGTGTTCGGGCTGGTGCTGACCGGCATCGTTTACCGCGTACTTGAGCGCAAACATGTGTTGCCAGTCGACCAGTTCGCCGCCAGTGCGCGCGGTGCGACCCGAACCTGACGCCTATGGATCAATTACCACCCCTGTGGGAGCTGGCTTGCCAGCGATGACGGCGGCACATCCAACATTGATGTGTCAGACAGGTTGCTATCGCTGGCAAGCCAGCTCCCACAGGGTTTTGCGGTGTTTCGGAATTATGGATAAAGGAGAGGACATATGCATCTGGTTCAATTCGAATTAAGCAACCGCGAACGCCGCGTCGGCGTGGTCGACAACGGTCAGGTCCGTGAAGTCCAGGACGCCCGCAGCGTGCGCGATCTGGCACTGGCAGCCATCGAAGCCGGCAACACCCTCGAGCAGCAAGTGCAGACACTCGGCCTCGGCATCAGCCACGACTACGCCGAACTGCTCGCGCAACTGCGCATCCTGCCGCCGCTCGATCACCCGGACCCGGCGCACATGCTGGTCAGCGGCACCGGCCTGACGCACCTGGGCAGCGCTTCGGCGCGGGACAAAATGCACCAGCAGGCCGGCGACGAAGCGGCGATGACCGACACCATGCGCATCTTCAAATGGGGCGTGGAGGGCGGCAAACCGGCGGCGGGGCTGGCCGGTGTGCAGCCAGAATGGTTCTACAAAGGCGACGGCAGCATCGTCGTGCGTCCGGGGCAACCGTTCCCGCTGCCGCCGTTCGCCGAAGACGCCGGTGAAGAGCCGGAAATGGCTGGCCTGTACATCATCGGCAACGACGGCAAGCCTTATCGCCTCGGTTTCGCAGTGGGCAACGAGTTCTCCGACCACGTCATGGAACGCAAGAATTACCTGTACCTTGCGCACTCGAAATTGCGCAGTTGCAGTTATGGTCCGGAACTTCGCACCGGTGAATTGCCTCAACACCTTGCCGGCACCAGTCGAATCCTGCGTGACGGCGAAGTGCTCTGGCAGAACGAGTTCCTCAGCGGCGAGGCCAACATGTGCCACAGCCTGGCGAACCTCGAATACCACCACTTCAAGTACAGTCAGTTCCTGCGTCCGGGCGACGTGCATATTCATTTCTTCGGCACTGCGACCCTGTCGTTTGCCGATGGCATCCGCACCCAGCCGGGCGACACCTTCGAGATCAGCCAGGCCGACTTCGGCGCACCGCTGGTCAACGGCATCGTCCCGGTTCCGGCGGCTTTTGAACCGGACAGCATCGGCACCCTTTAAGGAGATCCCATGACTCAGATTCTCGGTCACAACTACATCGGCGGTCAGCGCAGCGCGGCTGGCACGGTCAAATTGCACTCGGTCGACGCCAGCACGGGCGAAGCCCTGCCGCACGACTTCACTCAGGCCACGGCGGAAGAAGTCGACGCCGCCGCCAAAGCCGCCGCTGCGGCTTACCCGACTTACCGCAGCCTCAGCGCCGAACGTCGCGCGCAATTCCTCGACGCGGTTGCCGATGAACTCGACGCCCTCGGCGATGACTTCGTTGCCGTGGTCTGCCGCGAAACCGCGCTGCCGGCCGGGCGCATCCAGGGCGAACGCGGTCGTACCAGCGGGCAAATGCGTCTGTTCGCCAAGGTCCTGCGTCGCGGTGACTTCTATGGCGCACGCATCGATCAGGCACTGCCGGATCGCCAGCCGCTGCCACGTCCGGATCTGCGCCAATACCGCATCGGCCTAGGCCCGGTCGCCGTGTTTGGCGCGAGCAATTTCCCGCTGGCGTTTTCCACCGCTGGCGGCGATACCGCTGCGGCACTGGCCGCCGGTTGCCCGGTAGTATTCAAGGCTCACAGCGGCCATATGGCCACCGCTGAGCTGGTCGCCGACGCAATCATTCGCGCCGCAGAAAAAACCGCCATGCCGGCGGGCGTGTTCAACATGATCTACGGTGGCGGCGTCGGCGAGTGGCTGGTCAAGCATCCGGCAATCCAGGCGGTCGGCTTTACCGGTTCGCTCAAGGGTGGTCGCGCACTATGCGACATGGCCGCTGCGCGCCCGCAACCGATCCCGGTGTTCGCCGAAATGTCGAGCATCAACCCGGTGATCGTGCTGCCGCAAGCGCTCGCTGCACGTTCGGAAACTGTTGCCCGCGATCTCACCGCTTCGGTGGTGCAGGGTTGCGGTCAGTTCTGTACCAATCCGGGTCTGGTGATCGGCATTCGCTCACCGCAGTTCAGCGCATTCGTGCAACAGGTTGCCGCCGCGATTGGCGATCAACCGGCGCAAACCATGCTCAATGCCGGCACCCTCGGCAGCTATGGCAAAGGTCTGGAAAAACTCCTGACGCATTCGGGCATCGAGCATCTGGCCGGCAATCCGCAGCAGGGCAACCAGGCGCAGCCGCAGTTGTTCAAGGCTGATGCCAGCCTGTTGATCAACGGCGACGAAGTGCTGCAGGAAGAAGTCTTCGGTCCGACTACGGTCATCGTGGAAGTGGCCGATCAGGCACAACTGAGCGCAGCGCTGCACGGCCTGCACGGTCAATTGACCGCGACGATCATCGGTGAGCCGGCTGATTTCGAGCAATTCGCCGAACTGACGCCGCTGCTGGAACAAAAGGTCGGGCGCATTCTGCTCAATGGTTATCCGACCGGTGTCGAAGTGTGCGATTCGATGGTGCATGGCGGGCCATACCCGGCGACGTCCGATGCGCGCGGCACTTCGGTGGGCACGCTGGCGATCGATCGCTTCCTGCGCCCGGTGTGCTTCCAGAACTACCCGGACAGCTTGCTGCCCGAGCCGCTGAAAAACGCCAACCCGTTGCGTATCCAGCGTCTGGTGGATGGCAAGCCATCGCGTGACGCGATCTAACCAGCAGCGCAATCCCTGTGTAGGAGCTGCCGAAGGCTGCGATCTTTTGATCTTGTTGTTAAAAGCAAAAATCAAAAGATCGCAGCCTTCGGCAGCTCCTGCACAAGGGGCAGGGCGCCATGAGCTATCATTGGCCCTTTCCCCCCTAGAAAGACTGTTTGCCATGACTGCCCAAACCCTTCTCAACGCCCTCGAACACTGCGGTATGGTCGAAATCGATGGCCTGCACGCCTTCGAATTCGCCCTCGACGAGGACGATAACCTGCACATTGAATGCATCGTTGGCCGTGAAGCGAAGTTCTGGGAATTTACCCCGGCGCAGGTCGCGGCGGCGACGTTCGATGAGACGCTGCAGAGCTGGCTGATCGTCGGTTACGCCAGTGATACCAAGACCACGGGCGAACATCGCCTGGTGTGTCTCGGCGGCATAGTCAGCAGCAGCGACGACGAGGATGACAATAATGAAAATGCGTAACTTCTGGCCTTTGCTGATGGCCGGCAGCGTCGGCGCGATGGGCCTTTCCAGCGCCTCTGCCGAAACCCTCCAATTGCTGGTCGGTTCCTACACTGCCGGCACCAGCGAAGGCATCTACCGCATGCAGTTCGACAGCGCCACCGGCCAGATCGACGCCAAGCCGCTGCAAGTGGTCAAGACCGAAAACCCTTCGTGGCTGACCCTCTCGAAAGACCAGAAGCGCTTGTTCGTGGTCAACGAAAACGGCCCGGGCCAGACTGACCCGGTCGGTCGTGTCAGCAGCTTCGCCATCGACCCGAAGACCCACGCCCTGAGCCTGATCAATCAAGTCCAGAGCCTGGGCAACGAGCCGACCCATTCAAGTCTCAGCGCTGACGCCAAACACCTGTTCGTCAGCAACTATTCGGTGATGGAAGATCCGGGCGGCACTTTGGCGGTATTGCCGGTCGATGCCGACGGCCAGTTGAAACCGGTGGTGCAGATGAGCGCGCACCCGGCCAGTCGGGTCAACCCTGAGCGTCAGGCTTCCAATCACGTGCACTCGACGGTGTCCTCGCCGGACGGCCGCTTCATGTTCTCCAACGATCTGGGCGCGGATAAGGTTTTCATCTATCAATACGATCCGAAGGCCAACCCGGACTTGCCGCTGACCCCGGCGAAAACCGCCTCGGTAACGTTGCCGGCCGGCAGTGGCCCGCGTCATCTGCTGTTCAGTGCTGACGGCAAGCATGCCTGGCTGACCATGGAAATGAGCGCGCAAGTTGCGGTATTCGACTACAACGACGGCGTGCTGACCCAGACTCAACTGGTCGATCTCGCGGCGGGCCAGCCGACCTCGGACAAGGCGGGCGCGGCGTTGCACGCCTCGGCGGATGGCAAGTTCCTCTACGTGAGCAATCGGGGCACGGCCAATCAGCTCGTCGTTTTCAGCATTGACCCGGCGACCGCTCAGCTCAAGGAGCTGCAAAAGCGTTCGGTGGAAGGGGATCATCCGCGCGAGTTTGCCCTCGATCCGAGCGGCAAGTTCGTCTTGATCGCCAACCAGAAGAGCAACCAGATTGTCGTCGTCGAGCGTGACGCCAAGACCGGTCTGCTCGGCAAAACCGTGCAAAAACTGCCGATGGACGCGCCGAGCGACCTCAAGTTTCTAGTGCGACAATAAGCCACAGGCCCCGGCGCACGGGGCCTGCATCATTGTATTAATTACACTGATAACGGCTAATGCTACAAAAGATTTCAAGCGAGCAGCCCTCGAGCGTTACGTTTGTTTCACGGCCCAACCGGGCAAACCAACCAAACGAACACGAGGGTTACCGCCATGAACTTCAATCTCTTCTCCGTAATCGCCGCTTCCGCCATCTCCGCCACCGTGGTATTGCCAGCCAGTGCCAACGTCGAAATCGCCAGCAAAAAATCCCATGCCCAGAGCTACACCCAGAAATACCTCCAACAAAGCGCCAACTTCTATGCCGCGCTGGATCACAAAACCCAAGCCTGAGCACACCGTTCCCCTGTAGGAGCTGCCGAAGGCTCGGGCCGCGTTCGGACGATCTTTTGATCTTGTTTTTCAAAATCAAAAGATCGTCCGAACGCGGCCCGAGCCTTCGGCAGCTCCTACGCGCGTGCGCGTTCTGCTCTCATAGGTTTTCTCTCGCTAGCAAATAGAGCGGCTAAATAATCAACGAAGCTGATGTTTACTATGGCAAACCCTGAGTGGTTGGCGCGGCTTTTTTGATTGATTCTGTGGGCATCGAAGCTTGCCCACGGGAGAACACCATGGCCAGCGCAATCCTCACTTCCGCCAAACGCGGCGCCTACCTGGCCATCGGTCTGTACCTGGCCGTGGTGCTGATCGTCAGCATCGGCGCGCAGATGGAGCACAACTTCGACGCTCCGATCGACGTCGCCCACCCAGGCATTCAGTTCGAACTGCGCTCGCAAAGCGTAATGGTCGATCGGGCTGAACTCGCGGGAGTCGGCGGCGCATGAAAGGTTACCGACTCTGGGTCATCGCCAGCCTTGCGCTGATGACCAACGGCGCGTCATTGCTGGGATTTTGGTCAAGGCTCGGTGGGCGGCCTGGCCCGGGCCATAGAGGCGAATCACAGCATCGCACATAACATCGAACGGGCGAACACGCTGGGGCTGCTGGCCGGCAATCCACCCGCCAGGATAGCCGTCGATTTTCTCGGCCCGTTTGAAGTGGATTGCATGGCGCTCGGCATGTGCCGGGCATTGGCATGAGCCCTGTAGGCGCTGCCGAAGGCTCGGGCCGCCTTCGGACGATCTTTTGATTTTTTAATAAACAAGATGCTTGATCGTTCCCACGCTCTGCGCTGGAGCGATCAGGCAAGTCGGGTCACTTCTTCATGATCGACGTGAACAGCTCGGACTCGAGGAACCGCTGCAACCACCCCTGCAAGCGAATATACGGCGTCTGCGCAAACCACTCGCGATCCACATGAGCAAACTGCCGGACGAACGGCAGCAGGGCGATGTCGGCGAGGCTCGGATGATCGGCCAGCAGATAATCGCGTCCTTCAAGCAGCTCATCCAGCTTCTGCAGAAATAGCGCCCCTTCAGCCCGATAAGCCTCCATCGGCTGCTCAGGATAACGCTCGGCATACTTGTAACGATTCAACGCTATTTTGAAGATCTGATCGTTACCCTGTATCAGCTTCTCCATCCACAGCGCCGCAAAAGAATCGCTGCTCAGCAACCAGTCATCCGGATCATTCTGCGCCAACGCCCAGCGCATGATCTGCAGACTCTCATCGATCACCACACCATCCGCATTCAGCACCGGCACCGTGCCTTTGGGCGATAGCGTCAGCATTTGCGCCGGTTTGTTCTTGAGGCTGACCTCAACGATGTCCACCGCTACGCCCGAATAACGCAGCGCCATCCGCGCACGCATGGCGTACGGACAGCGGCGGAAGGAATACAGCGTGTTCATTTCACCTCCAGCGTGCTCAAACCGTTGCCCAGACGTTGCACCTGAATCTGCACGGGAATTCGTTCGTGCATTTCCTGCACGTGAGAAATCACCGCGACCTTGCGGCCTTGGGCCTGCAAGCCATCGAGGGCATCCATCGCCAGTTGCAGCGACTCCGGATCAAGGCTGCCAAAGCCTTCGTCGATAAACAGTGACTCGATCTTCAGCGTGCTCGAGGCCATCGATGCCAGACCCAATGCCAAGGCCAGCGACACCAGGAACGTCTCGCCGCCCGACAGCGAATGCACCGAGCGCAATTCGTCGCCCATTTCCGTGTCCATCACCAACAAACCCAGCATGCTGCCGCCGCGTTTCAGGCGATAGCGTTTGACCAGTTGACGCAGCTGCACGTTGGCGTGATGCACCAGCAGATCGAGGTTGTAGGCCTGAGCGATCTTGCGGAAGGTGTCGCCGGTGGCCGAGCCGATCAGGGCACTGAGCCGCGCCCAACGTTGATACTCGGCATAAGCCTCAGCGATCTGCTGCGCCAATGCCTGATTGGCATTTTGCCGGCGCTGGTCCTCGACCTGCTCGGCGCGCAGTTCAGCACATTGCTGCTCACTGACGGCGAACTGGTTTTGCAGGTCGGCAAGGGCGCTGGCCAATTGTTCGGCATCAAGGTTGCCGTTGTGCTGCGCCTGATGATCGAGCAGACGCTGGTCGCGTTCTTGCACTAACACCTGAGCCTGTTCGATGGCTTTTTCGTTGTGCTGCAAACGCTGGCGCAGCTCGGTGAGTTGCGCATCGTCGACCTTCAGTAGCGATTCAAGACCTTGATCATCCAGCTCCGGATGACGGCTGCGCCAGTCGGCAAGCTTGCCGTGCAGGTCCTGATCTTCGGTTTGCAGCGCTTGCAAGCGTTCCTGCTGCGCCTTGAGTTCAGCACCGATCTGGACGAGTTGCGTCCGCACACTTTGCAGTTCTTGCGCGGTGCTGGCTTCGCTGCCGCGCGCCTGTTCGACCGCGTGTTCGAGCTGCTGCTGCCATTGCTCGGCGCTGCTGTGTTCGCCGAGCAGTTGCGTGAGTTGCTGTTGGCAAGTCTGCTGCTGCTCGGTCAGTGCGTTGAGTTGCGCTTGGGCGCTGTGCAACTGCTGCGCACGGGTCTGCTGACGGTCCTGTTGCTTTTCCAGCGTCTGCTGGCGCTGCAGTTGTTCGGCTTGTTCTTCCTTGTGCTGATCGAGCTGAGCCAGACGCTCGGCGATCTGCCGATCAAGTTGCATGAAGGTTGCGGCCGGTTCATGCCGCAATGCTTCGAGGGTGTCAGCGGGCAATAGACTGGCGAACGCGGCGAGTTCTTCGTCGAGACGCTGACGGTCGCTGCTCAGTTCGCGCTGCTGGTTGCTCAATTGCTGCGTGGCTTGCTGATGCGCGGTTTCCGCCTGGCGCAGTTGCTGGGTCAGGCGCGCGGCTTCCTGTTGCAGGGTGAGCAGGGCGCTCTGGCGCTGCTCGTCCTGGCTGATGCTCTGGTTCAGTTGCTCGTTTTGCCGGGTCAGCCAGGCGTCGCGCTTGTCCGCGTCCTGATTGAGCAACTGCGCTGCCAGCGGATGCGCCTCGAGGCTCGGCGCCAAGGCTCGTTGCTGCTCTGCCACTTGCTCCTGTTGCTGTAGCAGCTCTTTCTGCTGCGCGATCACGCCACCGACTTCGGCACGCAATTCGATGAGCTTTTCCTTGAGCTGATCGACAATCTGCTGTGCGTTGGCCTGCTCGCTTTCATCGTGGCGCCCGAGGCTTTGCAGCAGCGCTTCGGGCTGATGATACGGATGCTCGTTGCTGCCGCAGACCGGGCAGGGCTGATCGTCCTGCAACTGCGCACGCAGCTCTTCGACACTGGCACTGCGCGCCAGACGCTGGCGCTCGAGCAACTCGCGGGTGACGTTGAGGGTTTGTTCGGCGACAGTCAGTTCGGCTTTGGTTTTGACGCCGTCCTGCGTCAAACGCTCGCGTTCCTGCTGGGCGCTGAGCTGGCGTTGTTGCAGTTCGGCGCTGCGCTTGTCGAGGTCCTGCTGAGCGGCCCACAAGCGCGACAGATCTTCGAACGCGCGCAGTTGCTTGCGGTTGTCTTGCAGAAGTGTGCCGAGAAGGCCGATCTGTTCGGCGACGGCATCGGGCTCTGCATCAGCCTCCTTGAACAGCACTTCCAGTTGCTGTTTCTGCGCGGTCAGGGCTTGCGCGCTGCGAGCGGCGCTGTCTTCGAGGCTCGCCAGTTCCGTTTGGCCCTTATTCAAGCGATTGCCGATCAGCATCAGTTGTTGCAGGCGATCGCGATAGGCATTCCACGCATCGCTCAGCGGCGCCAGATGAGCGCTTTGCTCCAGCTCGCTGGCGATGCGCTGCAAGCGTTCGGCGGCCTCGCTCTGCTTTTCCTGCAAGGCCTGAATGGCATTCTGGCCGTCGTTGCAGGCTTGCTGCGCCGCGAGCTTGGTTTCGGCACTCTGTGCAACTTCCTTAACCAGACGAGCGAGGGTGCTCTGTTCCTCGAAGGCCTGACGCAACAGTGGCGAGTTCTCGCTTTGTCGTTGTTGCGCTTGACTCAGGGCGACTTTCGCGGTCTCGAGAGTTTGCTCCAGTTGCGTCTGGCGCTCGTTCAGTTCGGCGTGTTGTTGTGTGTGCGCGGTGATCTGCGCGGCCAACGGCGTCAGCAGCGTGTCGAGTTCGGTTTTGCGGGCGAACTGGTGCCGTTGCGGGGCCAGTTGCTCCAGTTGGCTCAGCTTGACCCGTTCGCCGGCCAGCGCTTGCCATTGCTGCTGCGCGCTGTGCAATTGCTCGGTGGCGGCTTGCTGCGAATCCTGCAACAGGCGCAAATCCTTGAGCCAGCTGTGCTGTTGTTCGAGCTGTTTGAGCTGCGCCTGTTGCGCTTTCATTTGCTGCTGTGCGGCGGCGCAGCGCTCGTCCAGTTCGGCGCGCGCTTGCGGCGTCAGCGGCGTAACGCCGGTGGCCTGATCCTGCAACAGCTTGTGCGCTTCGCGGGCCTCTTTGGTTTTGTCGAACGCGCGGCGGCCGAGGCGGGTGTACAGCGCGGTGTCGGTGAGTTTTTCCAGCAGTTCGCTGCGGTCGTTGTCGTCAGCCTTGAGGAACGCACTGAACTCGCTCTGGGCCAGCAGCACCGCGCGGGTGAACTGTTCGAAGTTCAGACCGAGCGCGGCTTCCAGTTGAGTTTTGTACTCGCCTTTCTGGCTGGCGAGCAGTTGATCCTGATCGATGTCGCGCAAGCTCTGGCGGCTGATCTGCAACTTGCCACCGGCCTTTTCGCGGGCGCGGTTGGCCTCCCAGCGCGCGCGATAGCGGCGCCCGTCGACACCGACGAAATCGACTTCGGCATAGCCTTCGCCAGTGCCGCGACGCAGCAGCGTGCGCGGATCGCCAGTGGCGATCTCGCCGTCGGCATCCGGGACTTTGGCGTCGCGGCCGGTGTTGTTCAAGCGCGGCACGGCGCCAAACAGTGCCAGGCACAACGCGTCGAGCAGGGTACTTTTACCGGCGCCGGTCGGGCCCGTAATCGCGAACAGACCCGCGCTGGCCAACGGTTCGGCGGTAAAGTCAATTTCAAACGGCCCGGCCAGCGAGGCAAGATTTTTCAAACGAATGGCGAGAATTTTCATGGCTGCTCGCCCTCCATTTGCACGTCCTGCAGCAGTTCAGCGAAGTCTTTCAGCGTCTGTTCGTCGACCTCGTTGCCGTAGTTGTCGAGCCAGGCACGGCTGAACAATTCCTGCGGTGTGAGCTGGTCGAGTTCGATCAAGGTGCTACCGTCATTGCTGCCATCGGCACCGCGGTTGCCAGCGTATTCAGCGGCGATACGCACCAGACGCACGGCTTTGCCTTGCAGGGCGTTTTCCACTTGATGACGCAGGTCGGGCTGTGGCTCGTCGAGTATCACGCGCACTTCCAGCCAGGGCTGACGCTGGGTTTCGGCGAGCAGGTCGATATTTGGCAAATCTGCCAGTTGCAGCAGAATTTCGACCAGAGGCGCCGGGCCGATGCGTTGCAGATTGACCGAACGCGGAATCATTTTCGGCTCGACGCTGACAAGCGTTTCGCCGTCGAGGACGACGTCGAGGATCTGATGCTGATAACCGATCTCCGAAAACGACAGCGGAATCGGCGAGCCGCTGTAGCGGATGCGCTCCTCGCCGTTGACCTTCTGCGGCTTGTGCAAATGGCCGAGGGCGACATAGCTGATGCTTTCGCCGAACAGGCTCGCGGGCAAGGCTTCGGCGTTACCGATGATCAGGCTGCGCTCGGAATCCTCCGACACCGAACCGCCGGCCATGTGCGCGTGGCTGATGGCGATCAGCGCCTGACCCGGCTTGCGTTTGGCGTTGGCCGCTTCGATCAGCCATTCATGCACCTGGCCGATGCCGCGCAGATAATTGTCACCAAGATGCGCGCCGGTCACCTCGGCCGGCCGCAGGAACGGCAGCGCCAGGCACCATGCGGCAATTTCGCCGGTTTTATCCGGCAACGGGAGCAGCAGGCGTTCGGCATCCAGTTGCCCGTCATCGAGCCACAAAACCCGGCCCAACGCATGGGTGCGCAACCGCCGCATCAATGGCGCGGGCAGTTCGATCCGCGAGCCGGAATCATGGTTGCCAGCGATCATTACGATGGTCAGCAGCGGCTGCTGTTCGTGAGCGCTGACGATGAAATCGTACAGGCGTTCCTGGGATTTCACCGGCGGATTGACCGTGTCGAAGATGTCCCCGGCGATCAGCAGCACATCCGGCTGCGCCAGTTGCAACTGGCGCAGCAGCCAATCGAGAAAACACGCGTGCTCGAAATCGCGCTCCTGGCCGTGCAGGTTTTGCCCAAGGTGCCAGTCGGAGGTGTGAAACAGACGCAAGGTGAACTCCGCTACAGAAAAGAGGTGATGGCCGCGAGGAATGATAGGGCGGCGAAATGAGGGAGAGTTTACAGATTATTGCACCGGTGGGGCTTGTCCCAGCGGTACGCCGCAGGTCATTTCGACGATTCAACATCCAAAGATCGTCCGCTCGCGGCCCGAGTCTTCGGCAGCTCCTGCACATAATTTGTAGGAGCTGCCGAAGGCGCGGGCCGCGATCAGACGATCTTTTGCTTTTACTTAGGATAAAGCGGCGGCAAGCCACTCTCACCCACGGGATCCTGCACGCGCTCGGCGGCAGGAATAGTGCGAATCGCCCGCCACAAATCCTCACCCTGCCAATGCTGCCCGGTCTCGCTATACAGCGCGCCGTTCAACCCATCCAGCGCATCCGATAACGGCACGAACCGCGCTGCCATGTCCGCCAGTGTTTCCGGTTGCTGCCGCGCCCACGCATCCAACGCCTGGCGCGTGGCATGCGGGTCGTTGGCCTGGCTGGCGCGTTTGATGTCATCCATTAACGTGCGTGGGCTCGGGCCGGTTTGCGCGGCGCGGTGGATCGCCGGTTGCCAGCGCGCGCGCCACCAGAGGCCGAAGCCGAGGAGGGTGGTGCAGGCGAGGATCAGGGTGCTGAGTTTCCACCACCACAGGGTGTCGTTGTCTGCCGTGCTTGGTTGCAGGGTGCCGGCCGGGGTGTCGATTTGCAGGCTCGGGTTGTTCGCCACTTGCAGGGTGCGCGCGGGCAGACTGCTGTGTTCGAGGTGGTCTTCGAAGGTGTTCCACCAGACCACGTCGACGGTTGGCAGATCGATCAAACCACTGCGGTTCGGCACCAGCGCTTCGCGTTCTTCGCGGCTGCCGACGATGCCCCGATCGCTGCTCTGGTTGCTCAGCACCGGTTGGTCGGGGTAACGGCGCAGGCCGTTGACGTCGGTGGCGGGCAGGGCCGGCAATTGCGAGCTGGCCAGACCTTCGACTTTCAATATCAGGCTGCGGGTCAGGGAGTCGCCGACCTGGGTGTGGTCCGGTTCCGGGCTCCAGCTTTCGCTGAGGCTGAGGCTGCGCGCCGGCAACCATGGTGCATCGACCGGGTAGGTCAGCGGTTTCGGTTTCACCGTCAGCGGGATCGACGCGGAGCTGACACGCATCAGTTTGCCTGGCTTCGGCCCCGAGGCATCCTGTGACGGCGCCGTATCGACCAGCGTGGCGCTGAACGTTTGCGGGGCGATCGTCAGCAGGCCGCTGTGTTGCGGATAGATCGCGTAGCGCATTTCGATCACGCCGTGGCGCAGGCCATTGATGTCTTTTTCATAGGTGCGCGTGTCGCCGAGCTGTTCGATGCGCGCATCGGCGATTTGCAGCGGGCTCAGGCTGCTGTCGTCATACAGCGACACCGAGTGGTAGATGCGCAGAGTCAAAATGGCCTGGGCCTGCACATAGACGCTGGTCTGATCGAGGCTGGCTTCGATGAACACTGGATCTAGGCCGTTCTTGTCTTCGCGGTTGTCACTGGCGATGACTTGCACGGTGATTGGCTGGCTCTGCGCTTCGCCCAACTGCAAGGGCGGGATGACCACGCTGCCGTTCTCTTTCGGCAGCAAAGTGATGATCCAGCGCGTGGTCGCGCGGTTGTCGCCGTTAAGGGTGTTGAGCTGGTTGACCTGGCGCGTGCCGCGCACCTCGAACAGCGGTTCCAGCGCCGACAGGTCAGGTTTGCCGAACTGGGTGACGTCGTCCGTTTCGAGGATGAGCTCGACCGTCTCGCCGGAGTTCAGGCGACTGCGATCCACGCTGGCCGACAGCTCGGCCGCCTGAGCAGAGGCCGTGCAGATCAGCAGGGGCAGCAAGAGAGCGGTGAAGCGGGTCATCGAGTGTTTTCCTGATCCTGATGTTGTTGCTGTTCGTACCAGAATTTGCGGCGCAGCAGTTCGCCCGGATCGTCCGGAATCTTCCCCAGCCATTGCTCCAGCGCCTGACGCTGTTCGCCCTCGAGATTGTTCTCGCTCGGGCGCAGCGTCGGCACGGTGTCGGTTTCTTCTTCCTCGGTGCTGCCCGGTACCTCGTTGGGGCCTGGCAGCGGCGGGGCGGTTGGCGGCGGTTCGCTGGCCGACTCGGTCGCTTGCGCCTCGCTCTGGGTTTCGCTGCTCACCGCCGGCGGGGGCGCGGTGGTAGGCGAAGGCTCATCGCCGCGCAGACTTTCTTCGTTTGGCTGGTTGTCCGGTTCGGGCGGCGGCGGGGCGTTTTTCTGCTTCAGCAGGTTTTCCACCAGCGCCTTGTTGGTCTGCGCCGGGCGCAGATCCGGTTGCAGCTCCAAAGCCTGTTCATAGGCGTCGATCGCCGCTTCCAGCTCACCGCTTTTCGCCAGGGCGTTGCCACGATTGTAGTGGGCGCGGGCATCGCTGCCCTCGGCGAAACGCTGGGCGGCGCCACTGTAGTCGCCGGCCTCGTACAACGCCACCCCTTGCCACTGATGATCTTCAAAATGCTGCGCGGCTTCGGCCGGGCGTTTCTGCTTGAGCAGGTGCAAACCCTGCTGATCCGGGCGCAACCACAAGTCTTCGAAATCGAAAGCGTAGCTCGGTTGCGGCAGGCACCACAGCAGCGGCAGACAGAACAGCCAACCACGGCGTCCGGCACAAGCGGCCAGCAACAGCAGCGGCAACAGCAGCCAATAACCCTGATCGGCCCAGGTGTCGAGGCGCACGGTCTGGCCGTCGTCGCGCAGGCTGCGCGGGCCATTGAGCAGACCAAGGGCGCCGAGATCGCCTTCGTCGAGACGCGCCGGATGGTACTCGCCGCCGACGCTGTTGAGGAAAGTCGCCAGACCGGGGCTGTCAAGTTGCGGCACACGGATCGCGCCTTGCTCGTCCTTGAGGAAGCTGCCGTCCTCCTGGGCAATCGGCGCACCTTCAGCGGTGCCGATGCCGAGCATCAGCAGTTGCGTCGACTCGCCATTCAGAGCGCGGCGAATACCGCGCCGTTCTTCTTCATTGAGCGACGAGCCGATCAACAGAATCCGTCCCTGACCCAGCGCGCCTTGCTTGAGCAACGCCAACGCTTTGCTCACGGCCAGGTCGGCGCGGTGACCGCTTTCCGGCATCAGTGACGGCTTGAGCGCGTCGAGCAGGTTGCGACTGGTCGCCAGGTCATCCGACAGCGGCACCAGCGTGTGCGCGCTGCCGGCATATACGACGATGGCGGTCTGCGCGTCGCTGCGCGCCTGCAACAGATCGAACAGCTTGCGTCGCGCCTGTTCGAGCCGTGTCGGTGGCGAGTCGGTGGCGAGCATCTCCGGGGTCAGTTCGAGCACGACAACCAGCGGATCGGCGGGTTTTTGGCTGGTCTGTTCGACGCGTTCCCAGCTCGGCCCGAGCAAGGCCAGGATGGTCAGCAGCCAAGCCACGCCGAGGGCGATCCACGGCAGTTTGCTCTGGCGCCCACTGCCGCCACTGAGCAGCGCAGCGTGAAATGCTGGCGGCAGAATCATCTGCCAGCGACCGGCGCGTTTCTGTCGGTGCCAGAGTTGCCAGATCAGCCAGCCGAGCAGCGGCAACAGCAACAGCCACCAAGGGCGGAACCAGTGCGGCCAGAGCGCGATCATCGGCGCCTCCGCAGACGCAAACGCTGCAAGCGCTCACGCCAGTCCGGCAGTGGACTTTGCAAATACAGTTGCTTGGTAAACAAGCGTTGCAGCGGATTGTCCGGCCACAGTTCGCGGACGACCAGCAACAGACTCAACCACAGCGCCAGCGCCAGAGGCCAGTGATACAAGGCTTGCGCCGGGCGCGCCTGGGTCGGTTGCTGTGTCACCGGTTCGAGTTGGTCGAGGGTGTCCTTGATCGCTTGCAGCTCCAAGCCGTCGTGGGCGCGGAAGTACTGGCCGCCAGTGATTTCGGCGATTGCCTTGAGCGCCGGTTCATCCAGATCAAGGCTCGGGTTCACACTGAGCAGGCCGGTCGAGCCGCTGTCCTCGGGATTGGCGCCGATGCCGATCGGGTAGATTCTGACGCCTTCGCTGGCAGCGAGTTTTGCTGCGGTCAGCGGATTGATTTCGCCGCCATTGTTGGCACCGTCGGTGACCAGAATCAGCACACGACTTTGCGCCGGACGCAGGCGCAGGCGTTTCAAGGCCAGACCGATGGCATCGCCAATCGCGGTATTTTTGCCGGCAATGCCGATCCGCGCCTCGTCGAGCCAAATGCGCACGGTGCGCCGGTCAAACGTCAGCGGCGCTTGCAGATAGGCCTGACTGCCAAACAGGATCAAACCGACGCGGTCGCCATCACGGCTTTCAAGGAAGTCGCCGAGCAAATGCTGCACCAGCGACAGCCGACTGACTTCTTCGTCCTGCCACTGCATGTCGGGAAAATCCATCGAACCGGATACATCCACCGCCACCAGCAGATCGCGGCCACTGGCGGCAATCGGCAACGGTTCGCCGAGCCATTGCGGGCGGGCGGCGGCGATCAGCAGGATCAGCCACAGCAGAATGAACGGCGCCTGCTGCCGCCAGGCCGGCAAGTTGGCGCGGGCGCGGCGGCGGGCGAGGCCTTCGAGATCGGCGAGGAAACTGACTTTCAACGCCGGCTCGCCGCTGTCGGCCACCGGCAAGACCAGACGCATCAGCCACGGCAGCGGCAACAGCAAGAAAATCCACGGCCAGGCGAACTCAAACATGTTTGCGAATCCACGTATCGACCGCTTGGGTCAGGCCGGCGATGGCTTTGTCATCGAGTTTGCATTCCGGTTTGTAGGCGCCTTCGACCAGCACCATCCAGCGCGTCAGACCGGCGGCGGGGCAACGGTTATCGAGAAATGCCAGCCATTTTCGGCCATTGAGCGTGTGGCTCTGGCTGTAGGGATAATGGTTGCGGCACAGGCGTTTGAGCAGGCCGTTGAGTTGCTGCAGCCACGCGCCGGCCGGTGCGCCATCGTACGGTTTGGGCATCTGCGCCAGTTCCGCGAGGGCGGCGATGCGCACTGGATCCAGCGGTTGCTCGGCGCGCACCACCGGGCGTTTCTTCATCGGGATGAAACGGCGCAGTTTCCACACAGCAAAGCCCAGCAGCGGCAGCAACAAAAGTAGCAACCACCAGCCGGGCGCCGGTGGCCAGAAGGCAATCGGCGGCGGCGAAATCAGCGGTTGCAATTGCTCAAGGCCGTTCATCGACCTTTCCCCGGACGCTGCGGGTTCAAGAACTCGCGCATCTGCTCGACCATTTCGCTTTGCGTACTCAGCGGCATCAGCAATACCCGCAGCTTCTGCGCGAGCAATTCCCAACGGGCAATGCGCGCTTCCGCCTGAGCGCGATAAGTCTGGCGCAGATCGAAGTTCAGCGTGTCGATTTCCAGTTGCGCGCCACGCTCGGCGAACCGCAGCAGGCCGGCGGCGGGCAGGGCGTGATCGAGCGGATCGGACAGCGGCAACATCAGCAAATCGCAATGCCGCGACAGCAGGCTCAGCTGTTGCTCGGCACTGTCGGAGAGCGCACGTTCATCGCAAATGACGATCGCCAGACTGCCCGGCCGCAGCACTTCTCGCGCCCGACGCAAGGCCACGCCGAACGCATCGCGATCCGGCTCGCGCTCGCTGTGCAGCGATTGATTGACCTTGACCAAACGATTGAGCAATTGCAGCAGGCTCTGTTTGCTGCGGCGCGGCTTGATTTCGTAATGCTCGTTGTCGCCGAACACCAGCCCGCCGACCCGGTCGTTGTGGCCGAGCGCGGCCCAGCCGATCAGCGCTGCGACCTGCGCCGCCAGCACCGATTTGAACATCAGCCCGGAGCCGAAAAACAGCCGCGTGCTTTGCTCGACCATGATGAAGATCGGCCGTTCGCGTTCTTCGTGGAACAGCTTGGTGTGCGGCTCTTGGGTGCGCGCAGTGACGCGCCAGTCGATGGTGCGTACGTCGTCGCCGGCCTGATAGACGCGCACCTGATCGAAGTCGACGCCGCGACCGCGAAATTTCGAGTGGTGCAAACCGATCAGCGGGCTGCGCTGACTCGGCGTGGAAAACAGTTGCACCTCACGCACGCGGTGACGCATCTCGATCAGTTCGGCGAGGCTGATGCGAATCCCGGGTTCGGAGGGCAGGGCGGCGTTCATGGGGGTCAAGCGACGGCGACGACGTCGAGAATCCGCTGCACCACGCGGTCCTGATCGATGCCGGCGGCTTCGGCCTCAAACGACAGAATGATGCGATGGCGCAACACGTCGAACAGCACCGCCTGAATGTCTTCCGGGCTGACGAAATCGCGTCCGGCCAGCCAGGCGTGGGCACGAGCGCAGCGATCAAGCGCAATCGAACCACGCGGGCTGGCGCCGTAAGCGATCCACTCGGCCATTTCCGGATCGAACTTGGCCGGGTTGCGCGTGGCCATGACCAGTTGCACCAGGTATTCCTCCACGGCGTCGGCCATGTACAAACCGAGGATTTCCTTGCGCGCGGCAAAAATCGCCTGCTGGCTGACCCGACGCTCGGGTTTGGTCTCGCCATTGAGGGCTTCGCCACGGGCCTGCTGGAGGATCCGGCGTTCAACGGCCGCGTCGGGAAAACCGATTTTCACGTGCATCAGGAAACGGTCGAGCTGGGCTTCCGGCAATGGATAGGTGCCTTCCTGCTCGATCGGGTTTTGCGTGGCCATCACCAAAAACAGCGGCGACAGCTCGTAGGTGCTGCGCCCGACACTGACCTGACGTTCGGCCATGGCTTCGAGCAAGGCCGATTGCACCTTGGCCGGCGCACGGTTGATTTCGTCCGCCAGCACAAGATTGTGGAAGATCGGCCCCTGCTGAAACACGAAGCTGCCGGTTTCCGGACGATAGATTTCGGTGCCGGTGATGTCGGCCGGCAGCAGATCGGGGGTGAACTGGATGCGATGGAACTGGGCTTCGATGCCCTCGGCGAGTTCTTTGATCGCTTTGGTCTTGGCCAGACCTGGCGCGCCCTCGACCAGCATATGGCCGTCGGCGAGCAGGGCGATGAGCAAACGCTCGATGAGTTTTTCCTGGCCGAGAATCTGCGTTGAAAGAAAGGTTCGCAGCGCCAGCAGCGCTTCACGATGTTCCATCGGTGACTGTTCCTGGAAAGGGTGGCCGCGGGCGTTCGAATAACGCCGGGGCTGGGGGCGTTACTTTAATCCATCGCGGGGGGCGGCGACTAACGGCATTTTGTAGAAAAGCGCAAAAGATCGCGGCTTTTGGCAGCTTTCCGGTCGGAATGCGATCCCCTGTAGGAGCTGCCGAAGGCTGCGATCTTTTGATCATTGCCAGCAGCAAATTTATCGGGTGACAGTTCTGGGTCTATCGCTGGCAAGCCAGCTCCCACAGGGACCGATGCGTTGCACCAATCGCAAGCACGCCGCCGAAACCTGTGGGAGCTGGCTTGCCAGCGATAGGGTCCTTCCAGGCGCCATCAAACCTCGCTGATGAACGTCCCGGTCCCATCGAGAATATTCTTCAAAGTCTCAACAACCTCATCGATATCCACCATATCCGGGTTGAAGCTGATCTCCAGCACATCATCCCCATTCAGCGCATCGGCGTCCGCCGCCGCGATTTCGATCTTCAGCAGGTTCGACGTCAGCGTGACCTTGACCCCGTCCAGCGTCGAAGGCTCGCCATCCAGAGTGATCTCCAGTTCATCCTCGTCCGGGTAGCGACTCATCAGGAACATATCGCCCTTGTCGCTGTGGCAGCAGAGCATGGCCATGTTGTCTTCTTCGTCATCGCATGGGTTGACGATGAGTAGGGCGGTGGTCATTTGCATGGGAGGCTTCCTGGGCAGCGGCGGCGCTGAATCTATTCAAAGGCGCGATTTTGCCAGTCTCCAGGCGTTTGCGCTGCGTGTATGTGCAAAAAGTGGCAAAGAAGGACAAATCCTTCACCCCGTTGCGCTCAAGGATGCGGAAAAATCCGTCGACAGCGTAGGGCAAATTCCGAGTAGTGCCGATCTTGGTTGAATCATGAGTTTTCGCTTGTGATCGCAACGCGTTTGCCGTTAATTTCGCCGCTCTCACGCAACGGATTGCGTCACGCCAATGAAAAAAAGGACCTCTTTCAATGCCTCAATATTTCGATCGTGCCGAAGAAATCCGGCACTTGTCTGACGAACAGATCGAGCAGGTCTACCAGCGCTATCTGGATGGCGAGAAAACTGCCGCGCTGATGGCCGAATTCAAGATTCCGTCAACGGTTCGCAGTCTGCTCAAGGTCTTGCCTCCAATCGTCAGTGACGAGCTCAGTTGTCCCTACTGCGATTTACCGATGTGGGTTCGCCGGCATGCAAGAGATACTGCGGTCGCGCTGCGACACCCGTTCAAGTGCGTACGTTGTGAGCACCAGCACAGCGTTGCGGGTGCCAATAGTCGACACGCCACGTGTAGTTGCAGCGAATGTTTCAAGTTACGCCAGCAGCAAGTCGCGGCACGGGCGGCGCGTGATCGTCTGGAGCTGGAGGCCCGTCATGGTGCGCCGTCCCCGGCAGTGCCATACGCGAACCTCGGCTTCGTGCAGAAGCTGACGTTGCTTGCCTTGCTGGACGACGGCTACGGTGCGCACGTCGAATGGATTGCGCCGTTGAATGCGCCATCCCGGGAAGAACCGCTCGCCCTGACCCACGAGGCTTGCGAAGAATTGCTCAAGGGACTCCACGAAAGCGGGGTGCTGGTCGTTTCAACGGAGTCCGACATCAAGGCGTTTGATCGCACCGAGGGCTGCAGCATCCGTGAGTACAGCGCCGTTCGCTGGCTGCCCAACGTCACGCTGGATGGTCCGGAGCGCAGCACGCGCGAGAATTTGTACCTCGCGCTATATCAGGAGTTGTCCGGCAATGTTCAGGCGGCCTGGAAGAGTGAGATCTATGCATTGATTTTCAGCCTGGCCCGTGAAGATTCGATTCAATACATCCGTGTGCTGGCCAGTGAAGTGGATTTCGCCTTCACCGCCGAAGCCCGCGCCGAGGAAGTGGTCGGGCAGCTGCTGCAGGACTTTTCCGTGAGTCAGCTGTATTACTTCGCCCGCCTTGCGGTCAGAAACGCCGCGCATTTCTATGCAACCGGCAATTCCAAGGGACGCAGCCATGCGTCCAACACCATTCCGCGCAATATGCTGGGCACGGCGCAGGACGCGCTCGCGCGCAACTGGCGCAAGAATGCCCATCGCGATCCCCGCGTGCCGCAGACGGCCATGCAGCGGTTGCTTTATGACGTGGTGCTCAGGGATTGCGGTGCGGGTTTTTCCAAATCGCCGGGTATGTACTGGCGTGACGAACTGGTTCCGCAGTTCTTTTGCGCCCTAGCGTTCGACAGCGATCTGGTCAGCCATTTGCGCCTGTTCTGCCGCGAGTGTGATTCGAGCAATATCGACGCCAGCATGGACAAGCAGATCCTGCAGACGATGTGCTACGACTGCGCCACTGTGAGCAAATTCAGGGCCTTCGAAGAGTTGCCGGACTGATCGGCGTCAATCGCTGGCGCTGAACCGGATGCGACGCTCAGGGTCGATTAAAGGGCCTTCAGGGTTTTCGTTTCCGGATATGTAACGTCATCGAGCATCGTTCTGGCACGAAAGTCCCGTGAAACCGGGGCGTCGAGCCTGCGTTTCAGCTCACGCCTGCTAGTGTTGAACCAGGCGAAACCCTTCATTTACGTGCCAATGACCGAATATGTCGCAGCACCGCAAGCAGACACATTGTCGCACCCTTTAAGCTGCGCAACGGATGAGCACCCGTAAAGGCATTGCCGCAAACCGGGCAGTCGCTTTTGCAGATGCTCATTCATGGAAGGTGAATGTGACCTTCGGGCCGCGTCCAGCTTCACCCACCTGTCTCCCTGTTTCCTCTGCCCGAGAATCAGGAACAGGGCGACACAAGCCCCGAAAGGGGTGTTGCACGCGACGCTTTCCATCAATAACAAGCTTAAGCGGAGTACCACAGATGGCGTTCTTCACCGCAGCCAGCAAAGCCGACTTCCAGCACCAACTGCAAGCGGCACTGGCGCAGCACATCAGTGAACAGGCACTGCCACAAGTGGCGCTGTTCGCTGAACAATTCTTCGGCATCATTTCCCTGGACGAGCTGACTCAACGTCGCCTCTCCGACCTCGCTGGCTGTACTCTCTCTGCGTGGCGCCTGCTTGAGCGCTTCGATCACGCGCAACCGCAAGTGCGCGTCTACAACCCTGATTACGAGCGTCATGGCTGGCAGTCGACCCACACCGCCGTCGAAGTCCTGCACCATGACCTGCCATTTCTGGTCGACTCGGTTCGCACCGAGCTCAACCGCCGCGGCTACAGCATCCACACTCTGCAGACCACCGTGCTCAGCGTGCGTCGTGGCAGCAAGGGCGAATTGCTGGAAATCCTGCCTAAAGGCAGCACCGGTGAAGGCGTGCTGCACGAATCGCTGATGTATCTGGAGATCGACCGCTGCGCCAACGCGGCCGAACTCAATGTGCTGAGCAAAGAACTGGAACAGGTTCTCGGTGAAGTTCGCGTGGCGGTCGCCGATTTCGAGCCAATGAAAGCCAAGGTGCAGGAAATCCTCGCCAAGCTCGACACCAGCGCCTTCGCTATCGATGCCGACGAAAAGAACGAAATCAAAAGCTTTCTGGAATGGCTGGTGGGCAACCACTTCACCTTCCTTGGCTACGAAGAATTCGTGGTCACCGATCAGGCCGATGGTGGCCATATCGAATATGACCGCAATTCCTTCCTCGGCCTGACCAAACTGCTGCGCAACGGCCTGACCTACGAAGACCTGCGCATCGAAGACTACGCCGTCGCTTACCTGCGCGAACCCACCCTGCTGTCGTTCGCCAAGGCCGCGCACCCGAGCCGTGTACACCGTCCGGCTTACCCGGATTATGTGTCGATCCGTGAAATCGACGCTGACGGCAAAGTCATCAAGGAACATCGTTTCATGGGCCTGTACACCTCGTCGGTGTACGGCGAGAGCGTGCGAGTCATCCCGTTCATCCGCCGCAAGGTCGAAGAAATCGAGCGCCGCTCCGGCTTCCAGTCCAAGGCTCACCTGGGCAAGGAACTGGCGCAGGTCCTCGAAGTGCTGCCGCGTGACGACCTGTTCCAGACTCCGGTTGACGAGTTGTTCACCACGGTGATGTCGATCGTGCAGATCCAGGAACGCAACAAGATCCGCGTGTTCCTGCGCAAAGACCCGTACGGTCGTTTCTGCTATTGCCTGGCCTACGTGCCGCGCGACATCTATTCCACTGAAGTTCGCCAGAAGATC
The DNA here is from genome assembly GCF_900636825.1 of Pseudomonas fluorescens. NCBI lineage: Bacteria > Pseudomonadati > Pseudomonadota > Gammaproteobacteria > Pseudomonadales > Pseudomonadaceae > Pseudomonas > Pseudomonas fluorescens. The sequence continues at coordinate 2,515,789 of NZ_LR134318.1, forward strand.
CAGCAAGTGCTGATGGAGCGCCTCAAGGCTTCCGATTGCGAATTCTGGACGTTCTTCTCCGAATCCGTGCTGGCCCGCGTGCAGTTGATCCTGCGCGTTGACCCGAAAAACCGTCTCGACATCGACCCGGTGCTGCTGGAAAAAGAAGTCGTGCAAGCCTGCCGCAGCTGGCAGGACGATTACGCTGCGTTGACGGTCGAAAGCTTCGGCGAAGCCCACGGCACCAACGTGCTGGCAGACTTCCCGAAAGGCTTCCCGGCAGGTTATCGCGAGCGTTTCGCCGCGCATTCGGCCGTAGTCGACATGCAGCACCTGCTGAGCCTCAACGAAAAAAATCCGTTGGTGATGAGCTTCTATCAGCCGCTCGGTCAGGTTTCCGGTCAGCGCGAGCTGCATTGCAAGCTGTATCACGCCGACACGCCGCTGGCGCTGTCCGACGTCTTGCCGATTCTGGAAAATCTTGGCCTGCGCGTACTCGGTGAGTTCCCGTATCGCCTGCGCCACACCAATGGCCGCGAGTTCTGGATTCACGATTTCGCGTTCACCGCCGCTGAAGGCCTGGATCTCGACATCCAGCAACTCAACGACACCCTGCAGGACGCGTTCGTCCACATCGTGCGCGGCGATGCCGAAAACGATGCATTCAACCGTCTGGTGCTGACCGCCGGCCTGCCTTGGCGCGACGTCGCGCTGCTGCGTGCCTACGCGCGTTATCTGAAGCAGATTCGTCTGGGCTTCGATCTGGGTTACATCGCCAGCACGCTGAACAACCACACCGACATCGCGCGCGAGTTGACCCGGTTGTTCAAAACCCGCTTCTATCTGGCGCGCAAACTCAGCGAAGACGATCTGGAAGACAAGCAACTGCGTCTGGAACAAGCGATTCTGACGGCACTGGACGATGTTCAGGTGCTCAACGAAGACCGCATCCTGCGTCGTTACCTTGACCTGATCAAAGCGACCCTGCGGACCAACTTCTACCAGACTGACGCCAACGGCCAGAACAAGTCGTACTTCAGCTTCAAATTCAACCCGCACGCGATCCCTGAGCTGCCGAAGCCAGTACCGAAGTTCGAAATCTTCGTTTATTCGCCACGCGTTGAAGGCGTGCATCTGCGCTTCGGCAACGTCGCTCGCGGTGGTCTGCGCTGGTCCGACCGTGAAGAAGACTTCCGCACCGAAGTCCTCGGCCTGGTGAAAGCCCAGCAAGTGAAGAACTCGGTCATCGTGCCGGTTGGCGCGAAGGGCGGCTTCCTGCCGCGTCGCCTGCCGCTGGGCGGCAGCCGTGACGAGATCGCGGCCGAGGGCATTGCCTGCTACCGCATCTTCATTTCCGGCCTGTTGGACATCACCGACAACCTGAAAGACGGCGCACTGGTGCCGCCATTGAACGTGGTTCGCCACGACGATGACGACCCGTACCTGGTGGTCGCGGCGGACAAGGGCACGGCAACGTTCTCCGACATCGCCAACGGCATCGCCATCGACTACGGCTTCTGGCTGGGTGACGCATTTGCCTCCGGTGGTTCGGCCGGTTACGACCACAAGAAAATGGGCATCACCGCCAAAGGCGCGTGGGTCGGCGTGCAGCGTCACTTCCGCGAGCGCGGCATCAATGTTCAGGAAGACAGCATCACTGTTGTCGGCGTCGGCGACATGGCCGGTGACGTGTTCGGTAACGGTTTGTTGATGTCCGACAAGCTGCAACTGGTCGCAGCCTTCAACCACATGCACATCTTCATCGACCCGAACCCGAACCCGGCGACCAGCTTCGTCGAGCGTCAGCGTCTGTTCGACTTGCCGCGTTCGGCCTGGACCGACTACGACACCAGCATCATGTCCGAAGGTGGCGGTATCTTCTCGCGCAGCGCGAAGAGCATCGCGATTTCTCCGCAGATGCAGGAACGCTTCGACATCAAGGCTGACAAGCTGACCCCGACCGAACTGCTGAACGCGTTGCTCAAGGCGCCGGTTGATCTGCTGTGGAACGGCGGTATCGGGACTTACGTCAAGGCCAGCACTGAAAGCCACGCCGACGTCGGCGACAAGGCCAACGATGCACTGCGCGTCAACGGCAACGAGCTGCGCTGCAAAGTCGTGGGCGAGGGCGGTAACCTCGGCATGACCCAACTGGGTCGTGTCGAATTCGGTCTGAATGGTGGCGGTTCCAACACCGACTTCATCGACAACGCCGGTGGCGTGGACTGCTCCGACCACGAAGTGAACATCAAGATCCTGCTGAACGAAGTGGTTCAGGCCGGTGACATGACCGACAAGCAACGCAACCAGTTGCTGGCGAGCATGACCGACGAAGTCGGCAATCTGGTACTGGGCAACAACTACAAGCAGACGCAGGCCCTGTCGTTGGCGGCGCGTCGTGCCTACGCGCGCATCGCTGAGTACAAGCGTCTGATGGGTGATCTGGAAGGCCGTGGCAAGCTGGACCGTGCCATCGAGTTCCTGCCGACCGAGGAGCAATTGGCCGAGCGTATCGCTGAGGGCCACGGCCTGACGCGTCCTGAGCTGTCGGTCCTGATCTCCTACAGCAAGATCGACCTCAAAGAGCAGCTGCTGGGCTCGCTGGTGCCGGACGACGATTACCTGACCCGCGACATGGAAACGGCGTTCCCGCCGACCCTGGTCAGCAAGTTCTCCGAAGCCATGCGTCGTCACCGTCTGAAGCGCGAAATTGTCAGCACCCAGATCGCCAACGATCTGGTCAATCACATGGGCATCACCTTCGTTCAACGACTCAAAGAGTCGACCGGCATGAGCCCGGCGAACGTGGCTGGCGCTTATGTGATCGTGCGCGACATTTTCCACCTCCCGCACTGGTTCCGTCAGATTGAAGCGCTGGACTACCAGGTCAGCGCTGACGTGCAACTGGAGTTGATGGACGAGCTGATGCGTCTGGGTCGCCGCGCCACGCGCTGGTTCCTGCGTGCCCGTCGCAACGAGCAGAACGCTGCCCGTGACGTCGCGCACTTTGGTCCGCACCTGAAAGAGCTGGGTCTGAAGCTCGACGAACTGCTGAGCGGCGAGATCCGTGAAAACTGGCAGGCGCGTTATCAGGCTTACGTCGAAGCCGGTGTGCCGGAGTTGCTGGCGCGTATGGTTGCGGGCACTTCGCACCTGTACACGCTGCTGCCGATCATCGAAGCCGCTGACGTCACCGGGCAGGACCCGGCCGAAGTGGCCAAGGCTTACTTCGCTGTGGGCTCCGCGCTGGACATCACCTGGTACCTGCAACAGATCAGCGCATTGCCGGTGGAAAACAACTGGCAGGCCCTGGCCCGTGAAGCATTCCGTGATGATGTCGACTGGCAGCAACGAGCGATCACAATCTCCGTCCTGCAGCAGGGCGACGGCACTCAGGAAGTGGAAGCACGCCTGGCGCTGTGGATGGCACAGCACGAAAGCATGATCTCGCGCTGGCGTGCCATGCTGGTGGAAATCCGCGCGGCAAGCGGCACGGATTACGCGATGTATGCAGTGGCCAACCGTGAACTGCTGGACCTGGCGTTGAGCGGGCAAGCGGTAGTGCCTGCGGCAACTGCTAACGCCGAGCTAGAACTGGCGTAAGTAGCGGCTGAATGAAAAAGCCCCGGTATCGCAAGATGCCGGGGCTTTTTTACATCTTATGGGTTCACATCGCCCCCGTAGGAGCTGCCGCAGGCTGCGATCTTTTGATCCTGAAAATCAAAAGATCGCAGCCTGCGGCAGCTCCTACAGTGGAGGCGGGGTTTCCACAGAATCTGTAGGAGTGAGCCTGCTCGCGATGGCGTCCTTTACATCAATACAACTTCTGGCGCTGTTTACTATCGAGCATCGACACTTTATCCACCGGCCGCGCCACTAAATTGTTGAGCGACTGATCAAACTTCTGCAACGCCCGAACTTGCACATCCTGCTGCTGGTTGATATCCGCGACGATTTCTTCCGAACGTTTGAAGTCCGCCCACACCGGTGTTAACTCGCGCGCGTCCGAACCTTTTGCGGTGCCGATGTAGTTCAACTGCGCATCATAAAAATCGGCACTGACCTGCGCGTTGATATCCGAGCTGCGGGAGGTAATCAACTGGCTGTGAGTATCGACGATAGCCACCACATCGGGCTTGGCCGCGCGCAGGCTTTGCATGTCCGGGTACACGGTGACAGAACCGAACTGGCGTTGCAGCGAGGCATTGACCCACTCAACCGCCATGTCCGGTTTCGAACTGGCAACGTAGGCGTCGTGAATCGGTTGCACCAGCAAACTCTGGCCGAAACCGGTGCCGGCGTTGGCCTGATAGTGGCGCAGGTATTCACGGTTGGTTTGGGTGCTTGGGCTGTAGATGACGCCGAGCGCTACATTGGGGCCGCTGTTCACCTGGGTCGCACTGCTGCGGCCGGTGGGATGGGGCAGTAAGGTGTCGAGGGAGGAGACAGCTTTCGGAGCTGTTGGAACGGAACAGGCAGAGAGGGCTATAACCGATATCGCCAATACACTAGTGAGCGCAAGTTTCATGGTGTTTCTCCCGTGAAACAACATCAGTCGGAACTTCGAAGTGGCCGAGCGCTGGATAATTGAACGGTCGGCGGTTCATCCAGACTAAACCCGCCAAGCTGACTGTTTACTGTCTCGAAAGAGCGGCGCTAGTTTTATTCGCTTTAAACCGGAATCGTTAAGCGCTGCAGGAAATAAACAGGCGCAAATGATTTATTTGCGCCCGTTTATTTATGGCTGGGGGTGCATCTATCAGTTTTTCAAGGGGATCAAGACCGGCTCGTCCGGCGCCATCACCATGAACACCAAGAGCTTGGCAGGCTTGCTCTGACTGGCATTCTTCGACACCAGATGTTCGGAGCCGGCCGCCTCATACCAGAACTGGCCCTTTTTGTAAGTGATCGGCTGTTCGCCCTTGACCTGGGAAATCACTTCACCTTCCAGCACGTATGCCATGGCGGTGCCGTCGTGTTTGTGGGCGATGGACGATTGTCCGGGTTGGTAGTCGACCTCGATCATCATGGCTTTCTTGCCGGGTGCGTTTTTCAGCAGTTGCTCTTGCAGCACGGTGACTTTTTCCGAGGGGTCGTGGGCCATGGCTGACGCGGACAGGCTAAAGGCAAGGGCGGCGGCGAAGCAGGGCAGAATTTTCATGGCGGGTTACCTGTGAGTGTTGGGGTGCAATCACAGTAGTCCGCAACGTCAGGCATTCAAACGGCCAATATTCGCGAAGACCGGGTGACCAATTCAATATCCCAAAAGCAAAAGATCGCAGCCTTCGGCAGCTCCTACAGGGATCGGTGTAGGAGCTGCCGAAGGCTGCGATCTTTTGAACTTGCTTTCAGACGATGGGGAAACTGTTGAAATCCACACTATTGGCCAGCCGGCTATCGATCAGATCGATAAACCCCTGCGCCTCGGGCCGGTTGAAATGCGCTTGCATCGCCGCTTCCGATTGCCAGCGTGCACTGACCGTCCAGCGGTGGCTGTCTTCGGGGCAGCGGTCGACCAGGTAAGAATCGCAGCCCGGTGTCTGGCGCAGGGTATCGACGATTTTCTGCAATTGCTTGCCCAGTTCATCCGAGCGGCCGGCGGCGGCCTGCACCTGGACCGTATTGATCACTTCGTTGGTCATTGCTCACACTCCTGAATCAGGCCGGACGAATCCTGCTCATTGAGGGATAACGCCTGTGCAGAATAGGCCTGCGTCAGCGGATCACCAATAACCAATCGGCGGTTAATCCGTTAGGCCATTGGCGCAGGTGACTTGCTGAAGAATGTCGCGCAGGCGGTCGAGGGCAATATCGATATCCAGCGTCTCAATGGCGCCGAAGCCGAAAAACATACCGTCGCGTGGCGTCTGCTGATAATAGAAACCGTTGATCGCATACAGCCCGACTTCAACCTTTTTCGCCAGTTCGATCACCAGCGGCAAGTCGATCGGCACCTTGCAGAACACCGCCATATGAAACCCGGCGCTCGCCGGCACGGCCTGCAGCCACGGCGACAAATCACCGGCCATGCGCGCCAGAATGCGTTCGCGGCGCTGCGCATAAATCGTATGGCAGCGGCGGATATGCTTGAGCAGGCAACCCTCGGCGATGAACTTGGCCAAGGCCCACTGCGGCAGGGTCGAGGCGTGCAGATCGGTGAGCTGTTTGGCGCGGATCACCGCTTCGACAATCGCCGGCGGCAGGATCGCATAACCCAGGCGCAACTCCGGCAACAGGGTCTTGGAGAAGGTGCCGACGTAGGCAACGATGCCTCGCTGGTCGAGGTTGTACAGGGAATCGGTGGGCCGCCCTTCATAGCGGAACTCGCTGTCGTAATCGTCCTCGATGATGATCGCGCCCAGCGCATAGGCGCGGGCCAGCAGGGCTTCGCGGCGCGCGTGGCTCATCGGCATGCCCAGCGGAAACTGATGTGACGGCGTGACATAGATCAGGCGCGTGCCATCGGGAATGTGTTCGACCTGAATACCCTCGGCATCCACTGGAATACCGACCACTTCGGCGCCGTGGGTGCCGAACAACAGGCGTGCCGGGGGATACCCGGGATCTTCCATCGCCACCAGACTGCCGGGGCGAATCAACACCCGCGTGATCAGGTCCAGCGCCTGTTGTGCGCCGTTGCACACGACAATGTCTTCATCCTGACAATTGATCCCGCGGGAAAACGCGATGTGTCGGGCGATCGCATTGCGCAGCGCCGGCAAGCCTTCGGTGACGCTGTAGAAACCTTTGGACTGGGCCATTTGCCGCATCGCATGGGCGACACAGCGCCGCCAGTCATCCTGCGGAAATTGGCCCTTGCCGGTAGCGCCGCCGATGAAGTCGTAGCGCAGCGAACCTTCCAGCGTCGGGTGGCGCAGGAATACCGGCAGATTGCGCCAGCTCTCGATGACATCGGCGCCGGCCAGTTCGGTGTGGCTGTGCTTGCGTTGGCTCTGCGCCGGGCGGGCGTTGACGTAAGTGCCTTTGCCGATCACCCCGGTGAGGAAGTTTTCATAGGTCAGTTGCGCGTAGGTATCGGAAATGGTCTTGCGCGAGATGCCCAACTGCTCGGCGAGCAAGCGGCTGGGCGGCAGTTGCGTGCCAGCGGCCAGACGCCCGGATTCGATGGCACCGCGCAATTGCTGATACAGCTGACTGGCGAGATCCTTGCGGCCGTTGATCACAACGTGAAGTTCCATACCGACGAGGCTCCCGAGGCTGTTTGGCGTGCCCGCCAGATTACCGCTGAAGTGTGATCCACAATAGTTGCCTACCCAAAAAACCCGAAATTGGCGCAACCCCCTGTAGGAGCTGCCGCAGGCTGCGATCTTTTGATCTTGCCTTTTGATCGTTGCCACGCTCCGCATGGGAACGATCGGATTGGCGCAACACCCCTTGTGGGAGCTAGCCCTGCTAGCGATGGCGGTGTGTCATTCATCGTTATGTCGGGTGTGCCGACGCTATCGCTAGCAGGGCTAGCTCCCACAGGGTTTTGGGTTTGGCAGAGGGGTAGTGGTGTGCAGGTATTTCGTGGGATTGGGGCTGTAATGCACCGGCATCGGGGGTTTACGGTGAAGTCATCATTCCCTTTACCGAGGCCTGCCCATGTCCCCGCGTCTTGACTACTACAACGCTTCGCCCAAGGCTATGAAGGCGATGATTGCCATGGAGGCGCTGACCAGCAACCTGAGCATCGAGCCGCCACTGCTGCAATTGATCCGGATCCGCGCCTCGCAGCTCAACGGCTGCGCGTTCTGCACCGACATGCATTCGGTAGATGCGCGCCGGGCCGGGGAGAGTGATCGGCGCCTATACGCGATCGCCGTGTGGCGCGACAGCAACTTCTTCAACCCGCGTGAACGAGCCGCACTGGCCTGGGCCGAGGCGGTGACGCTGCTGTCGGAAAGCCGCGTGCCCGATGACGTTTATCAGCAGGCGCGCGAGCAATTCAGTGAAGGGGAACTGGTTGATCTGACGATGGCTGTCACCACCATCAACAGCTGGAACCGTCTGGCGGTGAGCTTCCGCCAGACGCCGAGCGATTGAAGATCAACAGATCGCAGCCTTCGGCAGCTCCTACAGGGATCGGTGTAGGAGCTGCCGAAGGCTGCGATCTTTTGACTTTGTTTTCCCTAATTCGGCGGACGCTGCGGTTTGACCGATGTGCCAAAGGTATTGCCCATCCGCGTGCTGGTTGCGGCGGGTGTGGCGAGGCCAACCTGATTCGGCGGACGCTTGTGCACCGGCACGTTCAACATTTCCTCGCGCTTTTGCGCAGCCGCCACGCCGTCTGGATTGTTGCCCATCTGCTGGCTCAGGCAGTCGAAATTCGGTGCCTTGTAACCGCCGACGGTCACCTCGACACAGCCCAGGGGTTCCTCGGCATAAGCGCCCGACAGTGCCATCAGCAACAGCCCGCCAAGGGTGAATCGCCACAGTGTTTTCATGCTCGCCTCCTGGCCGACCCGAAGGGGCCGCGCTATGCCGTGAGTCTAGTGCAAGCACAGCGCAAATCCCGTGATGGTTTTTTTGCACTGGCCGTCACACCAGAGTCATAAACAGCCCTCAGGATGACGGTTTTCAGGGGTGCGTCAGCCGTGCAGCGAGGCAGTTCCAGGGACGGTCTTCAGCGTTCAACCACGCGTGTGTGCCAGATCTGTCTGGGGCTGCTGCTTGGCTGGCTGGCGACTGACGCGGCGGCTGAACCGGTGCCGGCGGACTTGCGCATGACACTGCACATTCCCGCGCAGGATCTGGCCCGGGCACTGGATCAATACAGCCGCGCCACCGGGGTTGCGGTGCTGGTCGACAGCCAACTCAGTCGCGGCAGGCGCTCGCTGGCGGTGAACGGCGAGTTCACCGCCGCCGACGCACTGCGCCGTTTGCTAGGCGGTAGCGGCTTGATGGCGCGTTATGCCAGCAACGATGCCTTCACCCTGCAGACTGCGCAGGTCGAAGACCTGCCGATGCCGACAGCGAAACAGTCGCCCGAAAGCGCGGCCGTCAGCCGCAGTTACGCCAGTGCCGTGCAGGCAGCGATCGAGCGCAACCTGTGCCGCTCGCCGCTGACCCGTCCGGGCAGTTACCGCGCGGTGTTGCAGGTCTGGGTCGGGCGCGATGGCGTGGTGCAGCACAACCGGTTGGTGACCTCCACCGGCGATGGGCGGCGCGACACCGCGCTGGTGGAAAGCTTTCGCAATTTCAAAATCGACCGACCGACGCCGAGTGCCTTGCGTCAGCCGGTCACCTTGCTGTTGTTACCGGAGTCGTCAGGGAAACGCATGGAATGCACCAAATGGGAAGGAGTTTCCGGGGGATGAAAGACACCGGACAAGGTTCGATGGGCCAGTTGTTCCTGGCGTCCTATGAGGATTTTCGGGTGCGGCTGCGCAGGCGTCTGGGCTCGGAAGACCTGGCCAACGACGTGCTGCACGAGACCTGGCTGCGGGTCGACCGCATGGAGACGCCGCCCGACCTGCTGCGGCCCAACGCTTACCTCTATCGCATCGCCCTCAACATCGCAGCGGACCGGCGTCAGGCCGATGCGCGCCTGCTCACTGGCAGCGAAGTCGAAGAGCTGCTGCAAATCAGCGACGAGGCGCAAGATCCGGCGCGGGTGGTCGGCGGGCAAAAGGAAATCCAGTCGCTGCTCAGCGCGCTCTATGAGCTGCCATCGCGCCGGCGGCGGATCTTCATCGCTGCGCGGCTGGAGGAGGCGCCGCACCTGGAAATCTCCCAGCGTTTCGGCATTTCCACGCGCATGGTCGAGAAGGAAATCAAAGCCGCGCTCGGTTACTGCGCAGCGAAACTGGAAAGAAAAGTGTTTCAGCGGTTCGGTCGCGGGGCCGGAAAACCGTCATCTGAATAGTGTCCCGATTAATCCGTTGAGAATCTGCGCGTTTGAACATCTTTCGACTGAGACCTGCCGAGCCATCGGCCAGCGAGAATCTGCACAGCGAAGCCCGCGACTGGCTGATCCTGCTGACGTCTGGGCGCGCCACCGTGGCCGATGCCCGCGCGCTACGCGAATGGTGTGCGCAGAGCCGCGAGCATGCCCACGCTTTTGAAGACGCCAAGGTCTTGTGGCACAAACTGCGTCCGGCGGTTGAAGCGCTAGAGGCGCCGCGCAGCTTGGGTCGGCGCGCCTTTCTCGGCGGTGCCATTGCTGCGTCGGCAGCGTTCTTTTTGATACGCGGCACCGTCCCCGGTGGTTTCGAGGGCCTGGGTGCCGATTACATCACCGACGTCGGCCAGCAGCGGCGCGTCGAGCCGGCGGACGGCGTGCTTCTTGAGCTGAATACTCAGACGCGGATCAATCAGCGTGCCGTTGACGAAGGTGTGCAGGGGTTTGAATTGGTCAGCGGCGAAGTCGAAGTGCAGACCTCGCGCTTGCCCCTGGCGATGCAGGCAGGAGGAGGGTGGCTGCGCGCCAGCCAGGGGCGTTTCAACCTGCGTAATACTGATCAGCAGGTTTGCGTGACTTGCCTCGATGGCGCGGTTGAAGTCGACGTTGAAGGCCGCAGTCTGCGGCTGCAACCGGGGCAGCAATTGACTTACGACGCCCGGCAGGTTGGCGCTGTTCAGACTGTAGATACCGCTGCGGTGGTGAGTTGGCGGCAGCAGGTTCTGGTGTTTAACGGCGCGACGCTGAGCCAGATGATCGACGAGATCAACCGCTATCGCCCCGGCATGTTGCTGCTGCTCAACCGCGAACTCGGCCAACGCCGAGTCCAGGCCCGCTTCAGCCTTGATCAACTTGCTGGCGTTGCATTGCTGATTCGGGATGCCTATGGCGTCAAGTTCACTGAGCTACCCGGCGGAGTAGTCGTCCTCAGTTAACCCATTCCCGCCAACACCACTACCCCTGTGGGAGCTGGCTTGCCAGCGATTGCTGCCTGCCATCCATCAATTCTCTAACTGACTACATCCAATCCCACTGTCGGAGCTGCCGAAGGCTGCGATCTTTTGATCTTGGCTTTGTTGCGGGGATGACCGAGTACATATCCGTTGCTGCGGTTATGGCTGCTTAGGGTTTCGCCCTTACGGCGACTCACTTTTTTTACAAACGCCTAAAAAAAGTAAGCAAAAAAACGCTTGCTCCTACGTCCGGCCCGCTCGCTGGGGCTCGGGGTTCCTTCGCTCCGGGATCCATCCGGGCGCATCGCCTACGGTTTGCTTCGCTGCACCTCCTCTCGATGCATTTGGCTGCGCCAAACGGTCGCTGCGCTCCCACCCCCGGATGAATCCCTCCACTCAGCCTTCCGATGTCGCGCGTGAATCAAGATCAAAATCAAGAGCTGCAGCCGAGCTAACGCTCATCCTGTTGAGTGGGGCGGCTTTGCCGCTTGGGTTGTACGCAAATTTAAAACTGTGGGAGTGAGCCTGCTTGCGATGATGGCCTCACCGCCAACCAATCCCCAACTGACCGCACCCAAATACCACTGTAGGAGCTGCCGAAGGCTGCGATCTTTTGATCTTAAAAATCAAAGTCAAAAGATCGCAGCCTTCGGCAGCGCCTACACAGATTCGTCGGAATATCTGGATCACTTGCGCCTCACTCCAACAACCCAATCACCTGCCGATATCTCTCCACTCCCTGCGCCGTCTCCCGACTCAACCGAATCTCCAACCCCAGCGGATCCTCCCGCCGATTCCCACTCAACTGCCGCCAGCCCTTATCCACCTCCCAAACCCGCACCTGCGCATCACTCACCCCATCCAAAACCGCCACCCCAGCCGTCGGCGCCGGCAATGGATAGCGACTCCGCGCCTCCGCCACCGCCCGATACAACGTGTCCCCCTTGACCCACCACCGCACCCGCTGCAAAGCCCCCGGCTGATCCGCCGCCGTACGAATAATGTCCAGCCGAAACCCCTTACTGTCGCTACTGCGCACAGTCAAAGCGGGCGGGGCGCTCGGCGGCTCATCATCCACACCAACCTTCTTCGGCTCGGTCAACTCAATTCCCGCCCGCATATCCACATCCCGCTGCAACTGATTCAACGCCCGCAACAAAACGTCGCTCTGCTCGCCACTCGCCTGCAAATGACTGTCCGCCCGCGTCACGCTGTCCAGCCCCCGCCAGGCAATCAGACTCACCACCGCCATCAGCAGAATCGCGACCATCACCTCGATCAAGGTAAACCCGTGCTGATTCTTCATTGAATACTGATCCGCCCAGCGCCATCACGCACCACGCTCAGCCGATTCAAACCGTCAGACAATGTCAGCCGCAACGCCGGATTGATCCACTCCGCATTCAGCACAACCCGCTGCTTCGGCTCCACCCGCACATCGACCTTCGGGCTCTGCCAGGCACGCGGCCGCAATTGCTGATCCTGCGCGAAATGCTCAAAACCCTCGCCACCCTCACCACGCCGACTGAACCGAAACCCCTTGGTATCGCTCAACCACACAATCGCCCGACCATCCGCGCGCGCCTCCGCCTGCGCCACCTGCAGCAGCTGCGCCACGCGCTCGGCATCCTTGCGCAGCAACTGCAGCGGATCCGGTTTGATACTCAGACTGATCGCCGCACTCGCGATACCGATGATCACCAGCACCACCATCAACTCGATCAGCGTAAAACCGTGTTGCCTGTTCATCGCGCGCGCGCTCCTTTGCGTCCTGCGCCATCGTGCACGGCCAACATGTAAGGCGTGTGAAATAAAACGGAGAGAATTGCCGCGTAGGCTGAGCGCAGGGATAAAAAGGAGATTCAGCCCCATGATATTCGCCCCACGCATTGCCCCAGCGCAAATGGCCCAGGCCCTGGCCCTGCTCACCGCACTGGTCGGCGTCGCGACATGGTCGTCGCTGCTGCTGACCACCGCCGAATCCCACACTCCGGTAGTGGCTCCGCAATTGCTGGCAGCGCGCAGTGATAACCCGGCGTTGCAATGGTTTTCCAATCAGATGGCACCGGTGGATATCAAGGTCAGTGGGGTGATGGCGGGTGGTTCGGCGGCGGTGGCGATACTGAGTCTGAACGATGGGCCGCCGAGGAGTTTTTTGCCGGGGGAGAGGGTTGGGCCTGGGGTGAAGTTGGTGGCGGTGGAGGGGGATGCGGTGGTGATTGAGCGGGGTGGGGAGAGGGTGCGGTTGGGGGTGGAGAGGTTGGTGGAGGGGGTGGTTTTGCCAACGTTGGTGAGGCCGTGATTTTTATGGGGTAAAAGCTGTGATATCGCGGTGTTAGTCGTGACGCTGGGGGTTGGATTGCCGGGAGTGTACTTGGTCGCTTTTGACCAGAGGCTCCTGTGACGAACGTCCTCTTTCGGCCAGAAGCGGCCACTCACCATAAAGTCGTTTCTACATGTTGGCCGGACCTATCCTTAGCAAGGGTTCTGCATAGGCAGCAAGTCCTTGGCGGGGCTGCGCTGATAGCCAAACGCCGTTGCTCTCAGTAGAGAATGCCAATAACATCTAAGACGAAACCAGCAAAAGCTTCGAATGCATTTTCTCAAAGCTGAAAAATATATAGCGGATAGAAATTGTGCACTTGCCATCTAACATATAACAAATAAGGAAAAAAATGCTCAGCGATCTGGATGAGTTAATATTGAGTTGCGAGGACCCTCGCTCGCGCCTATATATCGAAGAAGCCGTAAAATGTTATAAGGCAGGTGCATACCGCTCGTCAGTGGTAGCTTGTTGGATAGCAGTTGCTTTCGATTTGGTGGATAAGATAAGAGAACTATCAGCTTCCGGAGATAAGGAGGCCCAAGTTGAAATTGCGAGATTTGAAACTATACAGAAAACTCACAATCTTCCGGGAGCCTTAGCTTTTGAAAAAGAACTTCCATTGATGGCAAAAGACAAGTTCGAACTAATTTCCCCAATTGAATATCTTGATATTGTTCGCTTAGTAGAGGATCGCAACAGATGTGCTCATCCTTCACATGTCTCTGACAACCAAGTATTCTCTGCGTCGGCGGAACTGGCAAGGTTGCATATATTCAACTCTGTAAATTCCATACTTTCCAGACCTGCATCGCAAGGAAAGGTAGCACTGGCGCGAGTTTTAAGCGACGTAGATTCTAAATTTTTCCCGAGCAATCTAGAAGATGTTGTCACGTTATTCGAGGCCGGGCCTTTGAAACGGCCAAGAGAGTCTCTATACAATAACTTACTAAAGGTTTTTGTAAAAACCGCCTTCGGGGGAGAAGAGTCGGCAAAATTTAATAAGTGCGTGCTTGCTTTAGCGGCGATTAAAATTATCCACCCTAATTTGTGGGAAAGGTTCTTCGAAGATTGCGTCAGGCAAACAGTTGAACGCATGCGCACGGAAGAGGAAATATGCGGAGCAGTTATAATCGTAGCGCGGCTTGCCAAGTTAGGTTTATGGAATGCCCTTCCCAAGGCGGAGCAGTTAAGGATTTTGACATTCATACAAAACGCACCGCAGAAATTATTTATTGATTTGGATTGGTTTTTTTTACTAGACGCGCTCCCCCCCGAATTAATTGCCGCAGCAGAAAAAAGAATCAGGTTTGCAACGTTTGACGAGCTGGACAAAGTTGATTGGCTTGTCACTCCTTCAGCGGTGTTGGATCGGCTTATTACCATATATTCAACCTCTCGTAGCTTTGCTGAAGCAAATACATATGGTCGGACCATCAGGCAAGTTATGCAGGAAGTTGGCCCTAGCTACAAACAAGCCAATGAAATTGTTAGGATGGCATCGGCAAACGACCAGATTAAACACAGCAATGAGTTGGCCAGTGTTCTTCGAGCGTTGGAGTCTGTTGAGGGTGGAAGGGTGGCAGTAGAGCAACTGATGGTAGATCATGGTTTAAATATTAATCTTTGATGTTTGTGAGAACAGAAGTATTTAGGTCTCCTGACCAATTGTAATGCTTTACCAGGATCATGCGCGGGTCGCCCTCAGCTACTTTTCGCGTCTATGCCTCCTTCAGAATCGTATTCAGTCTATCGCCGTAGCCAATCGGATGCTCGCAAGCGACCATTAACGGCCAAAAGGAGCTAGTTGAAGGCGGCTAGAAATCTAGAGCGATTCGGAATGCTCATAAGTTCCATATAGAGCTTAAGATTAGTCGAGTAATGGATGGATAATCTCGACCGAATGATGCGATTAATGTTTGGCTTATTTAGGGCTAATAAACAATATAGCTTTATCTATAAGGTCCCGCTGTCGCATCAGCTCCTCTATCGAAGCTGACGAGTCTAAGAATTTATTGGCATCTTGCAGTCCAGAAAAATTGCCCACTTCAGCCAAGTGAAAAATAACCGCCTGCCGAAAGAATTTTTGTATTTGGAAGCAATGAGGGGATGGATCGTCGATAGACTGACCCATATGTACATTTCGATTACGGTAGTCTTTTACATGCTCTAATATTTGTCGATGATACTCACGCTCTCCATAAAGGTAAGAGCAACGCGCAACGACTAGGTCCGTATTATTTTCACCAGGAGCCATTATTGACTCCAAAGCAGCCCACCCCCGCTGAACAGAGGAGTTTTTATCAGTCTCGTCAAATGCACGCACAAATCTTACGATGGCGTCCTTGATAATGTGCGCATCCTTATGATGCTTGAGTGTATCTATTACAAACTCGAAGAAATTTATCGATTGGTTTATTTTTCCAACTGTCAGATTTAATGATCTTCGCTCAGTATAGTTAGAGTCATACCAAAAAATATTGCTATCACTTAGACTGCCATCCTTGTTGTGTAGCGTGTGCATTCCCCCTAAAGTCAGTTTATTGATAGGCGCTCTTCGAATTGCCTGCATCGAAATGGCAATCTCAAACGCAGGGTTTATATCTAGACAAAACACTCCCCTTATGAAATCCAATTCATGTAGCGCATGCTCTACACCATCCATAGGGTTTTTCGACTTGAATCTTACAACAATAGGACAATAGCTATCTGGAAGAGATGGAGATTCAAAATTCCAACGAGCGTTATATGCTTCTCGGGTTTTATATTTTTTTGGCAGCCCGCCTGGGTAACATTCCAGAGTCGTATCACCAAGCACTATCCTTCGCAGGGGAAAGCCCGCGGCTATCGATATCGAAGTAACTAGCACGTGCTCCTTCGGTGCCTGCTTGTTATAAGATAACACTTCTGCCTTTAATGCCTTCAAAAAATCATCAGCCAATTTGCTCCCAGATTTCACCCAGGAGTTTAAAGCTCGGTTATAAAATCGCTTAGCGGTGTGATAACTAAATGTTTTGTGAAAATCAATCATCGTAAAAAGAACGGAATCAAGTTCATGCATTTCGAAGCCATTGAAAGACACTTTACCTTCGGTGTCGATAGATGAGCAGGCCTTTAGGCGATCTAGGATGATTTGCGGCTTCAGTTTTTTGTTGGCCTTCCATTCGACTTTCATATCCACTCCTCAAATTCAACCATATTCTAACCCCGTTTACATCGCTCTGAATCGCCCCGGGTTCCCAGATACATCCAAGGTCGCCTTTTGGCCGGAAGCGGTCGCTCTAGCGTGGCCGCCTTAGGTCAGAAACGGCCCCCCGGATCACGAGTCTCATCATCCTGACTTTTTGTCACCGATCGTTTTTAATATCAATTCTAAAGGGCTTGAGAATGGAATTTCCTCTACAGCTCCTGATTTTGTGGATCGGAATAAGCTTTCCAGAACAAGCTTTCGATCCTCCTCGGACTTCAATTTTCCTTCGTTCAACAAAGCTAGATACGTCTTTGTGAATGTAATTCTTTCTTCGGCCTCTAAGGCTAGATACGAATGAGTGTTGAATTGCCGAAGCGTTATTTTTATAATTATTCCTAGTAACGTTATTAAGAGCGCAGCACCTGCAAGATCTGCCACTGCAAGAGTTAGTTCGGAGCGCTTAATCGTGGGCAGACTAACAGATGAGGCTGAGGAGATAAATGTGGGATCGTTCGATATAGGAGCGGATGATAGCGTGGGAAGTTTTTGAGCAAGCACACTATCCTCTACGCGCTGCTGGTGAAACAAATTAGACAGTCCGACGGCGCCGCCAGCACCATAATAACTCAGCACAGAGCCAAACATTACTGCCATACTTAATAAGACGGCCAAAAACCATACAACCTTAAACGTCGAATGGCTGCGCTTACGGGCACTCCAATACTGAACAGAAGCATCTAAGTCTACTTGATCATGATAAGCATTTTTTGCGGAGGCTAGGGTACTAGTAGCCTCAATCACGGCTGCGCGAGCAGAATCTCGCATTTTAATCAGGTAAGCTGAGTACCTTTTTCGTCGTCTTGAATAAGCTGCGGTTAGTGAGTTTGCAAGATCATCTATGTCCGATTTCATAGATGACGTAGAGTCGATAATGTCCGTGACATAGTTATTTACAGCATCGGTCGCTAAATCCGCATGAGAAACAAAACGCTCTAAAGTTTCCCGCATTACCGACGACCGAGCATCAAGAGCTATAGAGGAAAATCCTTTGAGCGAAATGGCAATTTGGATGGCTACCGACCTCTCAAATGACAAGCGATCATTCTGTGCAAAGCTACTAATCCGGCCATCCCGATGAATTGCATTTCTTGTGTGGCCATTCAAATAAATAATTGTAAGCGCTGCTGTTATGTCACCATATTCTTGTCTAGTCTTTGAGATAAGATACCCCTCATCACTGTCGTGCAAGATGAACGGCATCTTTTCGCTTCCCAATCTAATTTCTCGCCGCGCTGAATTTATGACTCCTGTTTCAACCTCATGAATTGGATTCAAAAAGTAAACTTCAAGTATTGCCTTTCCTTCCTCTCTGTATGGATCTGGTAACTTGGCGAGCCATTTCCAATGCTTAACCTGCAAAGCTAGGTAAGCGCTAAGTTCGTCATAACTCTTAAAAGTTTTCTTTTCGCCGTTTAGGCGTAGGGAATATTCTTGCACGTCTGACATGCTCTCCTCCTTGGATGATTGAAATGAGTAAATCTTATAGCGCGAAAGAGCAAATGTTTACCACATACGTGTTTTTATTTTAGCGTTATGCACCCGCTGAGGCATTGAGAATGGCGCTTCAGACGTGTGTCAATAATGCGTTGCAGTGCGGCTTTTCGGCCGGAAAATACACACATGGATCGTCAGACTCTGGGCGCTAAATTTAGCTTGTGAACGTCCGCTAATGGCCGAAAGCAGTCACCTTTAACGTGCCTTATTCCGACTTGCAAGCATGTGTTTGAATCCCTGTACCGCAGTCATCAATTGGCACCGGCATGACGACCATTCACTTGAATCGATGGAAACCCTGTGGTGATTACGGCGCCACAACCACATGTGTCGCCAACACGTGCGGAGACATAATGCGGGGTGTTCGATAAACATTGCTGTTTAAAAAGACATCTCCAGACACTCACTCAGGCTACACATCCTTGCGCCTTTGCCTACAGCTACGCCAGAATCCGCCGGCTTGTGCGTCTTGGGGGTGGGTTCTATTGTGGTTCGGTCGCTGACTGTTTCAGTGATCGGGTTTAGCAGCCCGGGTTATCTCTAGACGCACAAAGCCTGTTGCCGTTATGGCGGCTTTGCGTGGGGCACTTCGGTGCGCCGGGTTCTAGAGTCCTGGTCTGCTAACCCGCGTACAGCCGCCACCTCCTTTGTTAGCAGCGAACGGTGGCAGCTTCTCCACTCTAGAGACTTCAATCATGGTCAAACCAACCCCCAACCCGCCAGAATCCAACCCCACATCCCCCTACGAATCCCTCGACTCAAAAAAACTCCATGAAGCCGCCGACCGCGCGCTGAGCCATTACCTCTGTCCCCCCGGCTCCACGCCGCCGCCACGGAGATCCCGTGGGATGTATGCCGTCACCGCGGACAATAAAAACGAAGAACTGCTAAACGACGCCAGCGAGACGCTCGCTTCGGCGAAGGCGATTGCTCAGGACTTTGCGGGCCAGTTGCCGGCGACACAGCGGCGGACGGTGTTGGGGATTGTGCAGTTGATCATGCTTGGCGAGTTGGCGGTGAATCGGGCGTTGGATAATTTGGAGTTGCCGGGGTGAGGGCGGGCGTCGGTTGCACCTGGTTATTGATTGGGTGTGAGTGAGGACGCTTTCGCGAGCAGGCTCGCTCCCACAGGGTTTCAGGTCAGTCACGGACATCGTGTTCGGCGCTGGGCCCGTGGGAGCGGGTCGACTCTTGTCCTGCGCCGTCTTCATTTGGTAATTGAGACGCCCCAGGACATTTTTGAGTCCATCGGGTAACCGTCATGTCAATGAACCGCTCACCAATGGTGTCGACGGGATATTCAGGCATCGGGCCGAAAGAATTGAGGCATAAGCTGATAACCCACCGCCCTCACAGGCGATGGGTTCACCGCATAACGCAAATCAGATATTCGGCGTGTAAGAAAAACCCTGCGAAGCTTCAGCATCGGAGAATGGCGTAACGCGAGTTTTCTGGTTGAACAGGCCATTAACGACCGAGCCCGGGAACATTTCGATGGAGTTGTTGAACAGTTCAACGTTGCGGTTGTAGATGGTGATCGCAGCGCCGACGTTCTCTTGTTGTTCGGCGATTTCACGCATCATGTTGTTCGCGGCTTCGGATGCTTTCAGCTCAGGGTAGGCTTCGAAAGCGATGCGCAAGCCACCCATCAGCTCTCTCGATGCGGTTTCAACGGTCGCGAGGGCACTGCCGTTCGCCCCAGCGGGGAGGGCGTTGATGGCGCTGCGAAGGCCGGTGATTTTTTCGAGGAGGCTGGCCTCAAACACCATGAAGTCTGCGAGCACTTTTTGCAGTTGATCAAGCACTTTTGTTTTCTGGCGTTCGTAAACGAGTACGTCTGACCAGGCACGCTGTACTCGGTTGTGTCCCCCGATAATGCCGTTGTAGATGCTGAAGCCGGCGATGATTATGACGACCGCTATAACAGCGGAGAGGATGAGTGCAATGTCCATGGCTTACTTCTCTGTGCGTTTTTTAGGGGGAGTGGCGGTAAAGGCAAAGTTGTCATCGTGCAGCTCACTGAGTTCATGGCTCCATTGGAGCGCCGACATCAGGCGCGGCAGTTCGACACCAGCATCAATTTCTGCGTAAAACTCGTTGGGTGAGGCCAGCGAATACTCAGTACCGAAAGCAAACAAGTCGTTGCTCGCGAAGCTGAGGCAGAGCTTGCCATTGTCGGAGAACTCCAGGTTCGGACGATGGAGTATGTTGAATAGCTTCAGCAAGTGCAGCACTGTCGAAGGTTTGATGAATTTCGCACAGCTGATTTCGCTGGCACCCGTCAAACAGAACGCTTTATTGAAATCTGGAGAAGCCGTGTCCATGGGGCACGGATAGTCGTTCGCTGAGTGCTCATCCGATCTAACCGATATCCCGCTGACCCATGGAAAGTCGATGACCAGACTGTACCGGTCGTAGTGGTCATACACCACGCGAGTCTCCGTTCTGGTTTTTCCATCTTTGTCGGTCACCGTGGTGTGCACCGTCCGTCTATTGACGTAGTGCAATCGGCGGTAGTTGTAAGGGATTTCGCGCAACGTGCCGGTAAAAACACCCTGTATCGACTCGACCAACTCTCTGCTGTAGTTGCCCCGGCTGTAGTCACCGAATTGCGCATCCAGCTTATTGAGGGTCCGGTCCGAGTCTTCTTCGAGAAACATCAATCCGTTGTGGAAGTACGATGAGAGTCGAGCGATTTTGCTACTAAGCGAAGGCAAACGATCAGCTTTGGATTTCATCCATACCAGACTTCCAATGGCAATCGCGATACCCACTAACCCAACGGCTATGCCGAGCATGATGGGATCAATTTGCAGCTGGTAAAAAATAACAGCGACAGTGTAGGTGTTGGCAAACCAACAAAGCGCAAAAGCGCCTGCAATCACTGACAGGCCGGTGCCGAATAACCACCATGCGCGTGTGAAGTTGAATTTGAGCGAGCCATTGTATGAGACGAACCCATGGATCACGTTGAGTAAGTCGGCCTGGGACTGTGCACTGTCAATACTGGCTTCGCTCACCGCCAGCAACTTACCTAGTTTCGCGTTTTGCGATGTGTTGGGCATGTCAGGTATCCATTGATCCAGAGATGCCTGCTGCGGGAGCAATGGCCCGGATGGAGCATTTGGTTCTATACATAATCTGTCGGAAATTCGGAAAAGAAGAGGACGATACCATTGTCTGGCAATGATGGCTTCTGGCCTCTGCTCAAGAAATAGCTGATGACATATGCAGCTTGTTTCTCTGCCTGACACACCGCTATCGCCAGCAGGGCTGGCTCCCACAGGGGGGTGTGTTGGTCATGGGGTTGTGTTGATCATAGGTATTGTGTGGACGCTGACCATTGTAGGAGCTGCCGCAGGCTGCGATTTTTTGATTTTGTTTTTTGAAGGGCAGGGTCAAAAGATCGCAGCCTTCGGCAGCTCCTACATTGGGCGGCTGAGCAGGGTTTCCAGTTTGGCGAGTGGCGGGGCGTCTTGGTTGCGGTCGAAGACCTGGATGGCGATTTTGAGCAGGCGGCCATTTTCGGCTGGGCCAATTTGCTGTTCGCAGCGCAGCAATAGCCGGCCTTGGTCGCAATCGATAGCCTTCATCCCCACCGGCAATTTCCCCTCCAACCGCAACTCCGCCATCCGACTCTGCGCCGCGATCAGCGCAACCGAGCGGTCCCGCAAAAGCCCGCTGCTCTGCGTCATCAACCCCGCCACGCGCACGGCGGCCGACATCGCCACGGCGATGATCGCCAGCGCCACCAGCACTTCAATCAAGGTAAACCCGGCTTCTCGAGAACGCGCACGCATGAAGGGCTCAATGCAAGAACACAGCCTTCGACGCTAACCCGCGTGCTTGACGGCTTGACGACGAAAACTCCCGAGGATTTTCAACATCCCTGACATATCTTCTTGCAACACTGCGCGTCGAATCGAATCTAGCCAGGGAATGTCGAGATGGATATCGCTCCGTGCACACCGCTACAACAATCGCCGCGCAAGCCCCATGGGCAGCAGGGTTTTACCCTGATCGAGATCATGGTGGTGGTGGTGATTCTCGGAATTCTGGCGGCGATGGTGGTGCCGAAGGTGCTTGACCGCCCGGATCAGGCGCGGGCGACGGCGGCGAAGCAGGACATTGGCGGTTTGATGCAGGCGTTGAAGTTGTATCGCCTCGATCACGGTACTTATCCGTCGATGAATCAGGGTTTGAAAGTGCTGGTCGAGCGTCCAGCGGATGCGAAGAACAGTAACTGGCGTTCGTATCTGGAGCGTTTGCCGAACGACCCGTGGGGCCGGCCTTATCAATATCTCAATCCAGGTGCCAACGGCGAGATCGACATCTTTTCCCTCGGCGCCGATGGTCAGCCTGACGGCGACGGCGTGAATGCCGATATCGGTTCCTGGCAGTTGTAAGGCCGGCCATGGACAGTCGTTCGCCGCACCGGGCGAAGCAACGAGGCATGGCGATCATCAGCGCGTTGCTGATCGCGGCGGTGGTGGCGGTGATTGCCGCTGGCATGCTCACGCGTCAGAGCGTAGCCACGCGCAGTCTTGAAGCCGATCAGCAGCGTGTGCAGGGGCGCTGGGTGGTGCAGGGTGGGGTCGAAGTCACTCGGCAATTATTGTGGGATGCGCGTCAGCGTGATCCGTTGACCCGACTCGATCAGCCGTGGGCGCAGCGCTTGAATGCGCAGGGTTTTGAAGGGCGGCTGGAGGATGAACAGGGCAAGTTCAACCTGCGCACGCTGGTGGCCAACGAGCGCATTGATGAAGCTCAGGTTCAGGCTTTTCAGCGCCTGTGTGAGTTGATCGGCGTCAATGCCGCTGTGAGCCAGCGCATCACTCAGCGAGTCATTGCCTCCTATCCGCGATTGTTGAATCCGCAGATTGCCGAGAGCAGCAAGCCGGGTTTCAACAGTGGTCGCGCCACCTCGCCTGATGCTTCGCACAAACCGCAAAACCCTAGCGTACCGATGCTGCGCAGCCTCAAAGATTTGCGCAGCGTGGATGGTGTGAATGACGCGGTCATCGGCAAATTGGCCCCGTACGTGACGGTGATTCCGGCAATGACGTGGCTCAACGGCAATACCGCAACGGCGCCCGTGTTGGCCGCGTATGTGCCGGGGCTGGAGTTGGAACGTGCGCAGGCGTTGATCAATGAGCGCGACGCCGGGCGCTGGTTTATCAACCGGGGCGATTTTGTTAATCGCTTGCGCATGCCGCAACTGGAGCTGACCAGCGTCAAGGTCGGCATCACCAGCGATTGGTTTCGCCTGCGAGGCGAGGCGCGGCGTGATCAGCGTCGGGTCAGTGTCGAGGCGTTGCTGCATCGCAGTCAGGATCGCTTGCCGCAGGTGATCTGGTCGCGGGTGGGCGCATGAGCCAGCTGCGAATTGCCCTGCCGCCGCTGGCCGAACTGGATGTCCATAGTGAATTGGATTGCGCGTGGCTGGACCGTCAGGGTCAGGTCAGTCGTGAAGCGCCGCAGAGCCTGAGTCAATTAAGCCAGACGCCCAAACAGCCGCCGCTGGTGTGTTTTCTGCACCCGAGTGACAGCCTGCTGGCGAGCATTGAGCTGCCGCCGTTACCCGCCAACAAAACCGCAGCGGCGGTGCAGTGTGCGGGGCAGGCGTTGATGCTCGGCGACAGCAGCGCCATGCACATCGCCCACAGCTCACGGGGTGAAAACGGGCAGGTGCAGATTGCCTGGGCGCCGCGTCAGGACTTGCAGCGTTTGGGGCAGATGCTCAAGCACAGTGGTCTGAACCTGCGTGGTCTGTACCCGGCGCCTTACAGCTTGCCGGTGTTGCCGGGCACGGTGGCGTGCGTGCAGCACGGTCACTTGTTGTTGCGCGAAAGCGTGCAGGCGGCGCGGGTGCAGCCGCTGTTTGACGAGCACGTTGACCAACACTTGATCGAGCCGGGGACGACTGTCCACTGGATCGCCAATCAAGCGCCGTCCACCGCCGAACTGCCAATGGCGCAGGCCCAGCGTTGGACCGGCCCGTTGCCGGGTTGGGGCTTGCATGGCGCCGTGCAACCAGCCGCTGGGGAACAGCGCGGATGGGGCCGAGCTCTGGGTTTTTCGGTGCTGGCGGTGGCGGTCTGGGTCATCGGTTTGAATCTCTATGCGTTCCGCGAAGCCAGCCAGGGGCAGCAGCTCAAGACGCAGATGAGCCTGCGGGTAAAACAGGCCTTCCCCGAGTTGCCGGTGATCCTAAATCCGCTGCAACAGGCTCGTCAGCAACTGGCGGCGCGGCAGAAAGGCGCGGCGGATGATCCGACACAGAACTTCAATCGCCTGGTGTTGCAGGCCGGTAGCGGCATGCCGTTCATGGCCGGCAGCGTTGAACGCTTGTCCTTTGTTGGCGACACCTTGCAGTTGAGTTTACTCAGCGAGGCTCGCCGCACGGGTGGCGACAAGCAATGGCAAAGCACTCTGGCTCAGGCCGGCATCAGCGTCACCGCCGAGGACGATGGCTGGACCTTGCGCCCGTCCGGCGAAACCAGCACCAGCGAAAATGACGACAGCCGCGGAGTCGAGGATGAATAAAGCATCGCTGGCGGTCCATCGCGCTCGATGGCAGCGCTTCAGCAGTCAGTTGCAGGCGCGCTGGCAACCTTTGGCGGTGCGTGAAAAACGCATGGTCGCGGGCATGGCAATCGCGCTGTTAAGCCTGCTGGTCTGGATCGCACTGATCCAGCCGCCGCTGACAAAGATCACTTACTGGCAGACCGAAACGCCAAAGCTGCGCGCCCAGACCGAGGCACTGGAAGTGTTGCTGCGTGACCTCAGCGTGCGCCCGGCAGATCAAAGCGTCGGCCAATCGCTGGAGCAAACCCTGCAGGCCAGTGGCCTCGGCGGGCATTACCAATTACAGGTTGCGGACGCCGGCGCATGGCTGTTGAGTTTCGACGCCGCACCCGCCGATGCCGTGCTCGACTGGCTGCTGAGTCAGCCGTCGCAACTTTCTCTGCAAGTGGTCGAGGCGCATTTGCAGCGCATCGAAAGTGCCTCGACCGAAGTCACTGCCGGCACGTTGTCAGGCACCGTTCGCATGGATCAGGCGCTGGGCGCTAAGGAAGCTTCATGAAGGGGTCAGGATCCAAACCGGCACGTCTGGCATTGCCGGTGTTGCTGATGGCTTTGAGCGCGTGCAGCAACACCAACGCTCCACACAATCAACCACCGTTGCTGGTCGACAGCGAACTCGGTCGGCCCTTGGCCAACACTCAGCGCAATGGCGATGCAGTGGCGGATCGCGAACGGGCGCAGGCCCAGGCGCGGCCGGCGCCCAAGCAACTGCACAACATCAGCAAGAGCGCACGCACTGGCGCGGCGGCTCCCAGCAGCGCGGTGCTGGGCAACCCTTTGGGCAATCAACCGGTGACGCTGAATTTTGTCGACGCCGATATTCAAGCGGTGGTGCGCTCACTGTCGCGTTCCAGCGGTCAGCAGTTTCTGGTCGATCCGCGCGTTAAAGGCACGTTGACGCTGGTGTCGGAAGGCCAGGTGCCGGCGCAACAAGCCTACGACATGTTGCTCGCGTCGTTGCGCATGCAGGGCTTCAGCGTGGTTGATGTGGGGGGTGTGGCGCATGTGGTGCCGGAGGCCGATGCGAAACTTCTCGGCGGGCCGATTTATAACGCGGCCAGACCGGCGGGCAATGGCATGCTCACCCGCACCTTTCGCCTGCAATACGAGAACGCGGTGAATCTCATCCCGGTGCTGCGCCCGATCGTTTCGCCGAACAATCCGATCAATGCCTACCCCGGCAACAACACCATTGTGGTCACCGATTACGCCGACAATCTCAACCGCGTGGCGCAGTTGATCGCCAGCATTGATACGCAGAGCGCCATCGACACCGATGTGGTGCAGATCCAGAACGGCATCGCCGCTGACATTGCGCCGATGGTCGCCGAGTTGCTGGATGCGCCGGGCAATGATCCAACGCAAAAAGTCGCGGTGATCGGCGACCCGCGTTCCAACACCATCATCATCCGTTCTGGCAGCCCGGAACGCACCGAGCTGGCGCGCAATCTGATCTACAAACTCGACAACGCGCAAAGCAATCCGAGCAATCTGCATGTGGTCTACCTGCGCAACGCGCAAGCGGCGAAACTGGCGCAGGCATTGCGCGGTTTGCTCACGGGTGAGAGCGACAGCGGCAGCAGCGACAGCGCGCGTTCGGTGCTCAGTGCGATGGGCAGCAGCACTAATTCCAACGGACAAAACGGCCAGGGCGGCACACAAACCCCTGGCACGACAACCACGAACAGCAGCGGCAGCACCGGCGGCAGCTACGTCCAGGGCAGCAGCGCTTCGGGTGGCAGCGGCAGCTCGCAGAATACGGATCAGAACGTCGCCTTCAGCGCTGGCGGCGTGACGATTCAGGCTGATGCAACCACCAACACCTTGCTGATTTCCGCCCCGGAGCCGGTGTATCGCAACCTGCGCGAGGTGATCGACTTGCTCGACCAGCGCCGCGCACAAGTGGTCATCGAGAGCCTGATTGTTGAAGTCGGCGAGGACGATGCCAGCGAATTCGGCGTGCAATGGCAGACCGGCAATCTCGGCGGCAACGGTGTGATCGGCGGCGCCAATCTGGGCGGTTCGGAGATCAATCTCAACGGTAGAACCAGCCTCGACGTGTTGCCGCAAGGTCTGAATCTGGGTTACGTCAACGGCACCGTCGACATTCCCGGGATCGGCAAGATTCTCGATTTGAAAGTGTTGGCGCGCGCCTTGAAGAGCAAGGGCGGGACCAACGTGTTATCGACGCCAAACTTGCTGACGCTGGACAACGAAGCCGCGAGTATTTTTGTCGGCCAGACCATCCCTTTTGTCAGCGGCAGTTATGTGACCGGCGGCGGAGGCACGAGCAACAACCCGTTCCAGACGGTGACGCGTGAGGAGGTCGGTCTGAAACTCAATGTGCGTCCACAGATTTCCGAGGGCGGCACGGTCAAGCTCGACATTTATCAAGAAGTCAGCAGCATCGATGAACGCGCCTCCAACAGCGTGACGGCGGCGGGTATTGTCACCAACAAACGCGCGATCGACACCAGCATTTTGCTGGATGACGGGCAGATCATGGTGCTTGGCGGCTTGTTGCAGGACGGCTACAGCCAGAGCAACGACGCGGTGCCGTGGCTGGGCAGCCTGCCGGGAATAGGCGCGCTGTTTCGCAACGAGCGACGGGCGATCTCCAAGACCAACCTGATGGTGTTTCTGCGCCCGTACATCATCCGCGACAGCGAAGCGGGGCGCAGCATCACCCTCAACCGTTACGACTTCATGCGCCGCGCCCAGGGCGGTTTGCAACCGGAGCGCAGCTGGGCCATGCCCGACGTGCAAGCGCCGCAGTTGCCGGCAGCGGCGCAAGGCGTGCCAGCGGTCGCGCCAACCTCAGGCCCACGCGCCACCATCAAAGCAGTGCCGATCCGAGCGGAGCCGCTATGAATGGAATGATGACTGTGGCAAGGGAAAATGTCGGACCTGTAGGAGCTGCCGAAGGCTGCGATCTTTTGCTTCGGCTTGTTCCAATGCCGCTGAAGATCAAGATCAAAAGATCGCAGCCTGCGGCAGCTCCTACAGGTCCGACATGTTTCCCTGCTGCTCGGATAGGCACCGCTTTGATTGTTTCGCATCGAACGATCACCGTCGTCGCAACACGATTCCTTGTAGGAGCTGCCGAAGGCTGCGATCTTTTGATCTTGATCTTCGACGGACCCAAACGGCCAAAGATCAAAAGATCGCAGCCTGCGGCAGCTCCTACCGGGATTGGGGAGGGGTTGAGATGAGTGTGTTGCCTTACGCCTGGGCCAAGGCGCAGCGGATTTTGTTGTGTGATGGGGTGTTGACCGTGTGCCCGTCGACGCCCGGCTGGTCGATCAATGAGGCGCGGCGGCAGTTTGGTGCGACCACGATTCAGCGGGTGCGCGATGACGAACTCGACGGCTTGCTCGCCAGCGCCTATGCCGACACCGGCAGCGCAGCGGCGGTGGTGGGCGCTGCGGAAAACGAGGTGGATCTGGATCGCTTGATGCAGGACATGCCGGAAATCACCGACCTGCTCGACACTCAGGACGGCGCGCCGGTGATCCGCATGATCAACGCACTGCTGACCCAGGCCGCGCGCGACGAGGCCAGCGACATTCACATCGAGCCGTTCGAAACCCATTCGGTGGTGCGCTACCGCGTCGACGGTACCCTGCGCGACGTGGTCTCGCCGCGTAAGGCCTTGCACGGCGCGCTGGTGTCGCGAATCAAGATCATGGCGCAACTCGACATCGCCGAAAAACGTCTGCCTCAGGACGGTCGCATAGCGTTGCGCGTGGCCGGGCGGCCGATCGATATTCGCGTGTCCACGGTGCCGACCGGACACGGCGAACGCGTGGTGATGCGCCTGCTCGACAAACAGGCAGGGCGCCTGCATCTGGAAACCCTCGGCATGGACGCGCAAGTGCTGGCCAAACTCGATCATCTGATCCGCCAGCCCCACGGTATCGTCCTGGTCACCGGGCCCACCGGCAGCGGCAAAACCACCAGCCTTTACGCGGCACTGGCGCGCCTCGATGCGAGCACCAGCAATATCCTCACCGTCGAAGATCCGGTGGAATACGACTTGCCCGGCATCAGCCAGATTCAGGTCAACGCCAAGATCGACATGACGTTTGCCCTGGCGCTGCGGGCGATTCTGCGGCAGGACCCGGACATCATCATGATCGGCGAAATCCGCGATCTGGAAACCGCACAAATCGCCGTGCAGGCTTCGCTGACCGGTCACCTCGTGTTGGCGACGTTGCACACCAACGATGCGGTGTCGGCGGTCAATCGCCTGATCGATATGGGCGTCGAGCCGTTTCTGCTGGCCTCGTCGATGCTTGGCGTACTCGCGCAGCGTCTGGTTCGGCGCTTGTGCAATCAATGCAAACAGGAAGATCCCGCCGCGCCCGGCACCTGGCGCCCGGTGGGTTGCCCGGCGTGCAATCAAACCGGGTACAGCGGCCGCACCGGCATCCACGAATTGTTCTGCATCGATGACGACATCCGCACCCTGATCCACCAAGGGGCGGGGGAGCAGGCCTTGCGTGCATCCGCCGCGAAAGCCGGAATGTTCAGCCTGCGTGAGGACGGTGAGCGGTGGATTCGCAGCGGCGCCACCGCCCCTGAAGAAATCCTTCGTGTCACTCGGGACGCCTGATGAATCGCTATCGTTTTGAAGCCGCCGACGCCACCGGCAAGATCGAAACCGGGCATCTCGAGGCGGACAGCCAGAGCGCCGCTTTCAGTGCGT
Organism: Pseudomonas fluorescens; assembly: GCF_900636825.1. Classification (NCBI taxonomy): domain Bacteria; kingdom Pseudomonadati; phylum Pseudomonadota; class Gammaproteobacteria; order Pseudomonadales; family Pseudomonadaceae; genus Pseudomonas; species Pseudomonas fluorescens. The sequence continues at coordinate 2,544,988 of NZ_LR134318.1, forward strand.
TACGCGGGCGCGGCCTGACAGCATTGTCGGTAAACAAAGAGAGCAACGTCGCCAGTCACGGCGGCGGTGGACTGTTCAGCGCGAAACTCTCCGACAACGATCTGGCCTGGGCCACACGCCAACTGGCGAGTCTGCTCGGCGCCAGTCTGCCGCTGGAGGCTGCGCTGAGCGCCACGGTGGAACAAGCCGAGAAAAAACACATCGCCCACACCCTCAGCGCCGTGCGCGCCGACGTGCGCAGCGGCATGCGTCTGGCCGAATCGCTGGCGGCGCGGCCACGAGACTTTCCCGAGATTTATCGCGCATTGATTGCGGCGGGGGAGGAATCCGGTGATCTGGCGCAGGTGATGGAACGGCTTGCCGATTACATCGAGGAGCGCAACAACCTGCGCGGCAAGATTCTCACGGCGTTCATTTATCCCGGCGTGGTCGGACTGGTGTCGATCGGCATTGTGATTTTCCTGCTCAGTTATGTGGTGCCGCAGGTGGTCAGCGCGTTCTCTCAGGCGCGGCAGGACTTGCCGGGGCTGACCTTGGCGATGCTCACCGCCAGTGACTTCATTCGTGCGTGGGGCTGGTTGTGCGCGGCGCTCATGGCGGGTGCTTTCTGGAGTTGGCGCCTGTATTTGCGCAATCCGGCGGCGCGATTGCGTTGGCATCATCGAGTGCTGAAACTGCCGCTGTTCGGGCGGTTCATTCTCGGTTTGAACACGGCACGCTTCGCCTCGACGCTGGCGATTCTCGGCGGCGCCGGGGTGCCGTTGTTGCGAGCGCTGGAAGCGGCGCGGCAGACGCTGTCCAATGACCGCCTCAGTCTCAGCGTCAGCGCTGCGACGGCCAAGGTCCGCGAGGGGGTGAATCTTGCCGCTGCGTTGCGCGTCGAGAACGTGTTCCCGCCGGTGCTGATTCACTTGATTGCCAGCGGCGAAAAAACCGGCTCGCTGCCACCGATGCTCGAGCGCGCGGCGCAAACCCTTTCCAGGGATATCGAGCGACGGGCAATGGGCATGACCGCGCTGCTGGAGCCGCTGATGATTGTGGTAATGGGCGGGGTGGTGCTGGTGATCGTGATGGCGGTGTTGTTGCCGATCATAGAAATCAATCAACTGGTCCAATGATCCACATCCCCCTGTAGGAGCTGCCGAAGGCTGCGATCTTTTGATCCTGATCCTGAAAGATGAATCAAAAGATCGCAGCCTTCGGCAGCTCCTACAGGATTTGGCTTGGGTCCAGAATCAGCAGGCAACCCAATACCTGTGGGAGCTGGCTTGCCAGCGATGAGGCCAGTCAGGCCAATAAATAATTCAAGGTTTTTGCAAAAGATTCGCCATCACCCGACCCTCAAAACAACCATCCTCGGGTTCTCCTTTCTGTCATCTGCAACCACCCGCCAACGGCTCCAGCCTGATTCCGCGAGAACCCCGATCCAGAGCTTCTGACGACTTCCGCAAACACCCGAGAAAATCCGCCGAAAATCACCGCGCACCTCCCGAGGTTTTTTCCTTTATCTGTCACCGCAAGCTGCGAATTTGTCGGTGTGACTTAACCAAGGCCAGCGCTAGCGAGGGCCCGGTGAGTCCTCCCAGTGTCATGCAAGCAACCCCCGAAAACCTGTGTTCACAACCCAGTTGAAAAGGAGATTCTTCATGTTCAAGCGCACTCTGATCGCAGCTTCCCTGACCGTCGCTACTCTGGCTTCCGCTCAAGCCATGGCCGTTACCGGTGGTGGTGCAACCCTGCCAGCCGCTCTGTACAAAGGTTCTGCCGACAGCATCCTGCCAGCCAACTTCTCCTACGCTGCCATCGGTAGCGGCGGTGGCAAGACTGCTTTCCTGAAGAACAATCCAGCCGGTTTCGGCACCACCGGCACCGTGCACTTCGCCGGTAGCGACTCGATCCTCAGCGCGTCGGAACTCAGCACCTACGCCACCGAATTCGGTGCTTCGTACGGCCCGCTGATCCAACTGCCTTCGGTAGCCACCTCGGTTGCCATTCCGTACAAAAAATCCGGTCAGACCGCGTTGAACCTGACCAGTGCTCAGCTGTGCGATGCCTTCTCCGGCGCGAAAACCACTTGGGGTGCTCTGCTGGGTACTTCCGACGCCACCAAGATCCGCATTGTTTATCGCAACGTCTCCAGCGGCACTTCGGAAATCCTGACCCGCCACCTGGCTTCGGTCTGCCCGACTCAGTTCACCACCAGCACCACCTTCACCAGCGCTCGTCTGCCAGCCGGTTCGACCCTGCCTTCGAACTGGGTGGGCGTCGCCAACACTTCCGATGTTGCCACCACTGTCAACGCCGTCGATGGTTCCATCGGTTATGTCGGCCCGGACGGTGTTGACGCTACCAGCAACGCTGTGGTTGCCCGCGTCAACGGCGTTCAGCCAACGTCGCTCAACGTGACCCTGGCCCTGTCATCGGTTTCCGCGCCTGTTACTCAAGCGGCGGCTGCCAACCCGGCCAACTGGTCGCCAGTGGTGGCTAACCCGGCTTCGGGTTACAAACTGGCTGCTTACACCAACTTCATCTTCGGCCAGTGCTACAAGGATGCAGCCGTCGCCGCGGACGTCAAAGCCTTCCTGACCACTCACTACAGCAATCCAGGCAACAACACCGCGACTCAGGCTCACAAGTTCGTTGCTGTGCCTACCGCCTGGAAAACCGCTGTAACCGCCAACTTCATCACCAACACTTCGGGCTACAACCTGGACATCAACAACGCTAGCGTCTGCAACGCTATCGGTCGTCCTTTGTAAGCTCAGACTGTCGAAAAAAAACTGGCGGCAACCTTCGGGTTGCCGCCATTTTTTTGCCCGACTACTCCTCGAACATGAAGTTTGTGTGACATCCGTTCGGTCGCGGCCCTCGCCAACGGCCTATGTCGTAACAGCAGGTTTTTGCAGGCCTGCGGCATCTTTGCAACCAAAGTGTGGCAATCAAAAAGGATCTCGTAGTGATGCTCGCTCGCCCATCCCGTCGTCGTACCCGTGTTCTGTCCTCCCAGCGTGAAGCCGTGGAGCCGACGCTGTGGCTGCTCAAGCCGTTGGCGCACGCCGTGGCGTTGTGTCTGATGGCGGGCAGTGCGCAGGCGCAGACGGCGTTCAGTTCGGGCTGGTTTGCCGCCAAGGGCGCTGCGCAACAAGCAGCGGCGGCGCGGCCGAGCATGGGTGGCTTGCCGGGCATGACCCCGCCACTGGCTCAACAACAGAAGGCCAATCAGCAGCTGCAGCGTTCGATCCAGACATTGAACAATACTGTCGCCGCGATTGCCGCGCAGCAAGCAGCGCAAGCGGCCGGTCGTGCGGCGGCGTTGGGCACAGTGCAGTTTGTGCCGGACGGTCTGGGTGAGGGCGGTTTGAAAGTAGATAACAGCCTCGCCCAGGGTTGGCAGAACGCCAAGGGCCCGCAGCAGACTCAGGCTGACGGCAAGACCACGGTGAAGATCGAGCAGACCGCCGACAAGGCGATTCTGAATTGGGAAACCTTCAACGTCGGTCGCAACACCACGGTCGAGTTCGCTCAGCAAGCGAACTGGGCGGTGCTCAACCGGGTCAACGACCCGAGCGCGCGGGCCAGTCAGATCCAGGGCCAGATCAAGGGCGCTGGCACGGTAATGCTGGTCAACCGCAACGGCATCGTGTTCAGCGGCAGCAGTCAGGTCAATGTGCGCAACCTGGTGGCAGCGGCGGCCAATATCACCGACATACAGTTCCGCGACCGTGGGCTGTATTTCGACAGCACCGGCACTCAGCCGACGTTCACCGATGCGGCTGGCAAGGTGCTGGTGGAGCGCGGCGCGTCGATCGAGACCCACAAACCGGCGGTTTCCACCGACGCCGGTGGCTATGCGTTGCTGCTCGGCAATGAAGTGCAGAACGACGGCAGCATCAGCACGCCGAAGGGCCAGACGGTGATGGCCGCCGGTGATCGTTTCTACATCCGCAAAGGCTCGGGCACTGAGGGTAATGCCTTTTCGACGACGTTCGGCAGTGAGGTTACGCCGGGCTTCATGCCCGGGGCCGTTGCCGGCAAAGTCAGCAACAACGGGCTGATTCAATCCGCCACTGGCGATATCACCCTGGCTGGTCATGAGGTGGTGCAGAACGGTGTTTTGCTCGCCAGCACGTCGGTGTCCACGCGTGGCACGATTCATTTGTCCAACCCGAGCACCGACAGCACCGGCAGCGTCACGCTGGGGCAGGGCAGCGCCACGGCGATCATGCTCGACAGCAGCGACCTGACGGCGCTCGACAGTCAACGTGACGCGGCGCTGACCGGGGTCAACGCCAACAACCGTATCCGAGGCGATCAATCGCGCATCGAGATTCAAAGCGGCGGCAGCGCCGAGTTCCAGAACGGCTCGATTACCTTGGCCACTGGCGGCCAGGTCGCGGTCAGTGCGCAACGTCGCAGCCTGGTGCGTGATGGCGCGATGATCGATGTGTCCGGGGCGCTCGGCGTCAAGGTCGCGATGGAAAACAACAACATCAAGATCAACGTGCAAGGTAACGAACAGCGCGATGCGTCGGTCAACCGCGAGAAGGGCGCGCTCAACAGCAACGATATTTGGGTCGATGTGCGTGAGCTGGTTTACGTGCCCGCCGGCACCAACGGCTACGCCACTGATCGCTGGTACACCGCGGGTGGCTTGCTGGAGGTCGGCGGTTATCTCGGGACGCAGGGTCACAGCATCGGCGAGTGGATGGCGCAGGGCGGTACGGTGAGTTTCGCTGGCAACGACGTGGTCACCGAAAAGGGTTCTTTGATCAATCTGTCCGGCGGCACGCTGGATGTGCAGAGCGGCGAGATCCGTCAGAGTTGGCTGCGTGGCGCCGACGGTAAATTGTATGAAGTCTCCAGGGCGCCCGGCGATCTGCTCTACACCGGTCTGTACAAAGGCTATGAAGTCAATAGCGAACGCTGGGGCCAGACGAATTATTTCTACAACCCGCTGATTGCCCCGCGCTCACGGTTTGAGTCGGGCTACACCGTGGGCCGCGATGCCGGGCAACTGGTGATCGCCACCGCCAACGCTGTGCTCGATGGGCAGATGATTGGCGAGGTGTATCAGGGCGAACGGCAGAATCAGGCGCCGAAACCGGTGCTGGATGGCTATGAACAAAGTCAGACAGCGTTGGCGCGGCGTGCGCAGTTGATCGTCGGCAGTTACGACCCGAGCTATGTCGCGGCGGCGAGTGGCTTGTTGTACACGCTCAATCCAACGTTGGACCAAGTGCAGATTGGCGGCGAGCGGCCAGCCGCTGGCAGTGATCTGGACCTGAGCGGTGCGGTGTCCGATGCGCGCAAGGGCACGTTGTATCTCGATAATGACCAACTCAATGGTTTCCGCCTCGGAGCGATCAAAGTCGCGGCCAGGGATCAGGTCGCAGTCGATGGCGCACTCACGGTCGATAACGGTGGCGACATCACCCTGTATGCCCCCGACATACAGATCGGCGCCGACCTGACCGCACGCGGCGGCAGTCTGCGTCTGGGCAACGTGCTCAATCAATTCCTCAGCAGCGATACCGCCGACACTCGGCTCACGGCCAAGGCCGACAACGCAACGCAAGTCAAAGTCGCCGAACGCGTGCGCCTCGACACGCGCGGCGTGTGGAGCAACCTGCGCACCAACCCTGACGATGGCGCAAGTCTCGCCTATCTGAATGGCGGTTTGCTGTCGATCCGCAGCAGTGGCGATATCGATATTGGCGCGGGCAGTCTGCTCGATGTGTCTTCCGGCGGTGCCGTATTGGCCAACGGCAAGACCCGAGGCGGCAAGGGTGGTGACCTGACGCTGGAATCCAGTGCAATTTCGGCGCCCGGTAAATCTCATCTCAACCTTGAAGGTGAACTGCGCGGCTACGGTGTAACGGGTGGCGGCACGCTGACGGTGCAGGCCAACAAAATACTTGTCGGTCAGGCTGACAAGGTGCTGGCAGACAATACGCTGCAACTGTCCGGTGATCTGTTCAGCAAGGGTTTTTCCGCTTACAACCTGATCGGTCTGAGCGGGCTGGACGTTGCCGATAACACCCTGATTGACGTGAACATGCCGGTGTACCGTTTCGGTGATGCCGCGTCCAATCAGGTCAGCGGCGTCGACCCGCAAACGGCGATGGAACTGTGGACGCCGACGTTATTTCAGCAAAACCCGACCAAGGGGCCGCTCACCCAACGCGCCGGCGCCAGTCTGACGCTGCAGGGCGGCGCCAGCCTGATCGGCTTGATCGATGCCGCCAACAGCACGTTGACCCTGGGCCGTGGTTCGCGCATCAGTGTCGATCCGGGGCAGAGCATCAAGCTGCGAGGCGCCGGGCAGATCACGGTCGAAGGTGAGCTGAATGCCTGGGGCGGGACGATCGATATTCGTCAGCAGCAGTTCGGCTCGATCAACCCGGGTACCTCCAATCAAGTGGCGGATTCGAATGCGCACAACCGTTCGATCTGGATCGGCGAGCAGGCCGTACTGGATGTCGCCGGGCGCGCCAATACGGCCATTGATGTCTTGGGGCGCACTTACGGTCAGGTCGGCAAGGGCGGCAGCATCATCATCGGCGGCGAAATAGATTCGAAACTGGCCACGGCGACCGCCGCCGACGCTTACGTGATTGTGCGTCCCGGTGCCCTGCTGGAGGCCTCTGGCACCGAGGCCATTCTGGATATCGCCGGGCAGGGGCCGACACGCGTCGCAACGGATGGCGGGCGCATCAGCCTGAGTTCCTACAACGGCTTGGTCGTGGATGGCGACTTGCGTGCGGCGGCCGGAGGCGTCGGCGCTGCCGGCGGGCGTCTGGAGCTGGCGCTTGAAACCCCGCTGTACATGGACTCGGCAAGCAATGCGGTGCGTGCGCCGCGGGAAATGGTCATCAGCCAGGCTTTGTCGGAACCCCTTGCTGCGAATCTGCGACCGGGCGAGCGCGCTGATGGCCTGAGCTATGGTCGCGCAAACCTGAGCGCGGAGCACCTGATGACCGGCGGCTTCGACAACCTGAGCCTGCTGAGCAACGGCCTGCTGTCGTTTGACGGTGACGTCAATTTGCACATGAACCAGAGCCTCAATCTGTATGCCGGCGCGCTCGCGCTGACGGAAACTTCAACAGATATGGCACGTATCGATCTGAGCGCGCCGTACCTGCGTATGTCCGGTGTCGGTACTTACTTTGAAGCGCCCACCATGACGCGGCCACGGGTGACCCTCAACCCCACGACCCGACTGTCGCAGGCATCGTTCAATGCATCGGCGAGCCTGCTTGATGTGGGCAACGGGATATCGTTCGGTACGCAGGGTGCGATCTTGCAATCGCAAGGGCATGCCGTTGCATACAGTCGCCGGGCATTTGGCTTGGTGTCCCTCGACAGCAGCGGTGACTTGCGCTTCCTCGCACCCAATGACCGTGCCGAAAAAACCCGCCTGTGGGCCCCGGGTGACTTGAATCTCGGAGCTGCGCAAATCTACCCCGCCACGGGCGTCCAGGCTGACGTTCGCGCCGGCTATCAGGGCGCCGACCGGGCAAGCGATCACACCCTGCGGATCAGCGGTCGCGGTGCAGCACCTGCGGCGGTGCCTTACTCGGTATTCGGCAGTTTGAGCCTGACCGCGGGCACCATTGAGCAAGGCGGGGTGATCCGTGCACCGTTGGGCCTGATTACCCTGGGTGACGATCTCCTGACCACCACAAGCGAGGTGCGCCTGTTGCCGGGCAGCGTGACGTCGGTCAGCGCCGCCGGGCTGGTCATGCCTTACGGTGGCACCACGGACGGCATCGACTATCGCTACAACGACAAATCTGTCGTATTGAATGGCATTACTGGCGAAACCAATGGCGTGGTCGTCAACTCGCAATACATCGATGTACAGAGTGGCGCGACCATTGATCTGTCCGGTGGTGGTGACCTTCGTGGTGCCGGTTTCGTTTCCGGGCGCGGCGGCTCCACCGATGCCCGTCTGAATCCGCTGGTACGCAACGCCGCCGACGGCAGCTTCAGCTTGCCGGGGCTGGCGAGTAATCCGGTCTACGCCATCGTCCCGGGCAATCAGAGCGTCTACGCGCCGGTGTTGGCAGAGGCCGCAGCGGTGGATCCCCGTGTCGGCCAGCAGATCACCGTAGGCGCGGGCGTGCCCGGTCTCGCAGCTGGGACCTACACCTTGTTGCCCTCCAATTTCGCCCTGTTGCCGGGAGCGTTCCGGGTTGAAGTCAACGGTCAGGCGACGCCGAGCGGGACGACGCGTGCACTGCCACTGCGCAACGGTTCCTGGACCAGCAGCGGGCAGATGTCGATTGCCAATACCGGTTTGCGTGACAGCCTCGCCAGTCAGGTAATTTTGACCTCGGCCGATGTTTTGCGCCGCTACTCGCAATACAACGAAACCAGCCTGACCCAATTCATTGACAGCGATGCCGCACGACGGGGCGTGCCGCGTGCGTTGGCGCCCATGGACGGCAAGACGCTGGACTTGCGTCTGAGCGCCGGTGGCGAACAAGACATTGCTTTGCAGTTCAACGGGCAGGCGCTGTTCAAGGCCGCCGACGGTGGCTTTACCGGCACCGCTGTGCTGCGCGGGGGCAACGCTGGCGCGAACTTTGAAATCCTCGGCGCTGGACATGCACCAACGGCTGACTTCAATGGCGTGTCGGTCTACGCTGACACGCTCAACAACCTCAATGCCGGACGCCTGAGCATTGGTGCGATGCCGAAAGTTGTCTACAGCAACTCGGCCAACATCATCGGTTTCGTCGGCACCAGCACCGATATTGTTCTGCGTGAAGGGGCCATCCTGTCGGCGCCGGAAGTCTTGTTGCGCACCACGTCGACCCTTGGCGGCATCACGGTCGAAGCGGGGGCGGGGATCAATACACTGGGGCGTGGCGATGTGGCCTACGACTCCACGGCCGGCTATTTCTATCAGCCTGACCAATCCAGCCTGTTGCTCGCTTCCAACGGCTGGACTCATGTTCTGGCGCCAAAAGCGGCCAGCGGCATTTCCGGCGGCGGCAGCATCCGCATCGGTGTCTGCACGACGGCTGTGTGCAGCAATCCAGCAATCCTTTATTCGGACGGCAGTCTGACAGCCGCCACGGATAATCAATTCGAACTCGACGAAGCGGTGCGCTTCGGCACGCGCCACCTGGCGCTCTCAGTCGGTTCGGTCAACGCCGGCAGTGCCGAGGCGCTGGCAGCGGCAGGCAGTCGCGTACCGACTGGCCTGACCCTGAACCAGAACGTGCTCAATCGCTTGCTGCGTGGTGATACGCAATATGGCGCGCCGGCGCTGGAAACCCTGAGCCTGACCACCCGCGATGCCTTCAATTTCTTCGGCAGCGTCAGCCTCGACACGCTTGATCCGCAGACCGGCCAGAGCAAGCTGCAGAACCTGGTGCTGGCCACCCCGGCGATCTACGGGCTGGGCGATGCCAACGACGTGGCGAGCATCCGCACCGCCAATCTGATCTGGAATGGCGCCACGCAAAGTCCGGGCGGCGTCATCACTGATGGCGCCGGCACGGGCAGCGGCACCTTGGACATTCAGGCGCAACGCATCGAATTGGGTTACGGCCCGATGCCGCAAGCGAGTGGGATGGACCAGAACAATCGTCTGGCCTTGGGTTTTGCCAACGTCAACCTGACGGCCAGCGAGCGCATTACCGCCAATCACAAGGGCAGCCTCGCGGTGTATCAGGAGCAGGGCGCTTACGATCCGCTCAAGGGTTACAGCTACAGCGGCGGCAACCTGAATCTGCGTACACCGTTGCTCACCGGTGAAGCGGCGTCGGTCAGTGTGCTCAAGGCTGGCAATAATCTGACGCTCAGCGGCGGCGGGGCTGCTGGGGCGGCGAACGCTTTGGGTGCCGAGTTGAGTCTTGAGGCGCGCAATATTGTCCTCGACAGCCGCATTGCATTGGCCAGCGGCAAGCTGACGGTGAAGTCCGAAGGCGATTTGACCCTCGGCAATGCTGCGGTGCTGGACATGGCCGGGCGTACGTTGCCGTTCAACGATGTGAGCAAATACAGCTGGGGCGGGGACGTGTCGCTGTACAGCGCCAACGGCAATATTCATCAGGCGGCGGGCTCGCGGATTGATCTGTCGGCAAAGAACAATCAGGCCGGCAATCTCACCGTCACTGCCTTGGCTGACGCAGCCGGGGTGGTCGATCTGCAGGGCGAGATCGTCGGCAGCAGCAGCGGTTATTACGATGCCGGCGGCACGCTGGTGCCTTACAAGTCTGGTGGCGTGGACATCCGCGCGCAAAATCTCGGCGGGGATGCCACCGCGCAGTTTGCCGCGCTCAATCAACGCCTGAACGTCGGACAAGTGTTCGGCAGCCGCAGTTTGCAGCTCAAGCAAGGCAATCTGCTGATCGGCGATGGCCTCAAAGCCAGTGAAGTCAACGTTTCGGTGGACAATGGCAGCCTGACCGTGGCCGGTCTGATCGACGCCAGTGGCGAGCGCGTTGGCAACATTCGTCTGTCGGCGAAAAACGGTTTGACCCTGGCCGGCAATAGCGTGCTCGACGCCCATGGTCGTGTGCTGCGCGTCGACAGCTACGGCAAGATCATCGATGCGCCGAACCGCGCCATGGTTGAACTCAACTCCGGCGGCGGCGTGCTCACGCTGGCCTCGGGCGCGCGGATCGATCTGCGTCACGGCACCGATGCAGTGCCAGGCTATCTGGCGGGGCAAAACGATGGAATGCTGCGCGGCACCCTGGAGCTGAACGCTCCACGTCTGGGCAGCAATGACATCGCCATTGACGCCAGCGGTGCGTTGACCATTCAAGGCGCTCGCTCGATTGGCCTCAACGGCACACGCCGCTACACCGATGCCCGTGATGGCCTCGATCAGGCAGTCAGTGGCCGACCGTATCAAGTGATCGATCAAGCCATGCTCGATCGTATTCATGGCGACAGCGACAGCTTCATCAATGCCGCGCTGGGCAACAACGATCTGCTGCAACGCAAACTCGCCGGGCTGAACAACGCCACTTACGCTGATGCATTGCATCTGCGCCCCGGCGTGGAAATCGCCAGCAAAACCGCCGACGGCGATCTGGTGGTGGAGGGCGATCTGGACTTGTCCGGTTATCGCTATGCCAGCCTCAATCCGCACACGCGCTTGAACCCGTCGGTGTATGGCTCCGGTGAGGCCGGTAACCTGGTCATCCGCGCGGGTGGCAACCTGGATATTTACGGCAGCATCAACGACGGCTTCGCGCCGCCACCGGAAACTCAGGATGACGCTGGCTGGAAATTGATTGCTGGTGTGCAGCCATTCGGTGGCGATCTGATCGTGCCGGGCAGCGGTGTTTCGCTGGCTGAAGGGACGCAATTTCCGGTCGGCGCCACGCTCAACTATGACGTGACGATTCAGGGCGCGGTATTGGCTAACGGTACGTTGCTGCCGACTCAAGCAGTGTTGGCTGAGGCGTATACCTTCAGCGCTGGCACGGTGTTGGCCGGGGCTGTTCATGATGCCAGCGGCAATCTGCTGTATGCGGCAGGGACGTTGCTCACTGACAGCGTGACGCTGCCGGCGGACAGTCGTTTGGGCGCGGGCATTCGCTTGAACAAAGCGACAAATCTGCAAGCCATGAACTGGCCCAAAGGTGTGCCGCTGCCGGCGGTGTACGATGCCGATTCGCCCAGCACTTCCGGAGTGAAGTTGAGTGGTTCGCTGGCATTGCTGCGTGGCTCGCTGATTCCTTCCATGACCGATGTGAAACTGGCCGACGGCACGTCTTTGATCGAGCTCCGCCCCTTCAATGGCACACAACAAGGTAAAAACTGGGCGGTGGCGAGCATGCTGCCTGCGGGCAGTGCCTCCTGGTCGATGCGTGCGGTGGCCGGCGCCGATCTTGGGGCGGCGGACACCCGCGGGGTGAAGCCGGTATTGACTGATGGCAATCTGCGACTGGCCGATACTCATTACGGTGTGACCGTGACGACGGGTACCGGAACAATGGTCTGGGCTCCAGGCAATCCCTACGATCTGCCGGGGTATAACCCGGTGCCCGATGACCAGTTGTTCATGTGCGATCTGATTCCGGGACTTTGTCAGCCGATGGCGCGTTGGGTTTGGGCGCCAGGCAGCGGGTTGGGGGGTGATTACGAACCAGTGCCTGAAGATGCGCTGATCCTTTGCGACATCTATCCGGACCTGTGTATCGGCAATAATCCGGGCACAACCGCCAAAGCTCATAGCCAGATGTTCAGCGTCCTGCGCACCGGCACGGGGGATCTCGACCTGATCGCCGCCGGCAACCTGAGCATGGACTCGCCGTTCGGCGTGTATACCGCTGGTACTCAGTCCACCAACGTCGATCCGCTGTACAACCAGAAACGCGGGCATTTGTCGGACAGCAATTCGGTACTGGGCACGGCGGGTGCTGACTATGAGAAATGGGTCAACGGTGGCGCGGACAGCTTGTATCAGGCCTGGTATCCGCAGATGGGCGGCAACCTGACGATCAACGCCGGGGGCTCGGTAACCGGGGACTCGGTGGGCACCAAAGTTCAGGGTGTCGGCGGCCTCCGCGAGCAAATCGCCAGTGTGGCGGTCGGCAACTGGCTGTGGCGCCAAGGCACCGCAAGCGCGGATATGCCTACGGCCTGGTGGATCAACTTCGGCAGCTATGCGACTCAGCCGATGCCCGTTGACGGTATGAGCGCCGAGCCTTACCTGGTGGGCTTCACCGGTTTTGGCACGTTGGGGGGCGGCAATATCAGCCTGCGTGCAGGGCAGGATGCGGGCATGCTCAAGCCTTTGGGCGAGACGAGAACCAATCCGCGCAGCCAGGGACTGATCGTCGCGGTGGGCAGCACCGGTCGAGTTGCCAGCGATGGCAGCGTGCAAATGACCGGTGGCGGTGATATGGAAATTCGCATCGGCGGTACGCTTAACCCGCTGCTGCAAACCACGGCCCTTGGCGTCGTTGCGCCAAACCATGATCTGCAAGGCGCACTGATCAACCTGCGCGGTGCGGCGCAATTGGCGGGCGGTGCGCTTGGCGGCATCAAATTGCAGTACGGCGGCTTGCCGACCCTTCATGATGCTCGGGAAACTCGCACGCTTGATCCGTTCACCTCGACCACCAGTAGCGCTTTCGGTGGGCTGGTGGTGATTCCGGGTGACTCGGGCATGAGCATCAAGACACGAGGTGATCTGGTGCTGGGCGGCGCGACGGACCCGGGTCGCGTGAGCTTGATGAACGCCACACCGGTTTTCGACGCCAACGGCAGCATTGCGCAAGGCGGGACTCTGAGTGGCTTCTCGCTGTGGACCGACCACACCGCCATCGACCTGTTTTCAGCCGGCGGCAACCTGACACCCAGCACGCAGATCGGTGAATTCAATGGTTCGCTTGGGGTGGTCAACGGTCGCAATACTTCACCCACCGATGGCCGATTCGTCTATCCGTCGATTCTGCGCGCGGTGGCAGCTCAGGGGTCGATTTATGCCGGGCCGTCCGCAACGTTCACCAACGGTAATAACAGCCCGCTGATCGGTTATTCATTATTGCTGGCGCCCTCCAAGTCCGGGCAGCTTGAGCTCCTCGCGGCTGACTCTATCTATGCCGGGGGCTATGCAATCAACCAGTCCGGCGCCAGCCCGCTGGCCATCGCCACGCCCTTCAATCCGGCGTTCAATACGTTCGCCAACAGCAACGCCGGCAAACCGGTCGCTACCAACTACAGCAGCGACGGCGTTTCATCGGCCGCCAACACGCGTTATCCGTTGTTCGCCTTCGGTCCCAATAGCTACTCGGGCCTGAATGATGTCGCACAGCCGGCGCGGTTTTATGCATTGACTGGCGACCTGGTAGGCGTGCGCAGTGGCGAGACGTTGAATTTCACGATTTCCAAGGGCACTTGGTATGAGGGCGCGGGGCCCGTATGGATGATTGCCGGGCGCGACATTGTCGCGTCCGGGACAAATCTGGGACAACCAACTTACATACCCCAGGGCCTCATGGGCGTTGGTATTGAAGACATCACCTCCATCGGTAACTTGTTCATTCACAATGATCTGCGAGATGTATCGCGGGTGTCGGCCGGTCGCGACATTCTTTACAGCAGTTTCGACATTGCCGGGCCGGGCACGCTGGACATCAATGCCGGGCGCAACATCCTCCTGGAGAACCGCGCCAGCATTACCAGCCTCGGCTCGCTTGTGGCCGGGGATCAGCGGCCTGGCGCCAGCGTGGTATTGCAGGCCGGCGCGGGCGCGCAGGGGCCGAATTACTCGCGCTTCATCGCGCGTTACCTGAACCCGCAGAACACTGCCAATCCGAATGCCTCTCTCAACGGCCAGCCGGGCAAAGTGGTCAAAACCTACCTCGACGAATTGCAGAGCTGGCTGACCCTCGGCTATGGCTTCAGCGGTGATGCCGAGCAGGCCCAGGCATTTTTCTCCGCGCTGCCAGGTGCCGAGCAAGCGATCTTCGCGCGGCAGGTGTACTTCGCCGAACTGCGTGCCGGTGGCCTCGAATACAACGATGTCGACGGTCCACGGCAGGGCAGCTACCTGCGGGGTCGCAATGCCATCGCCGCGTTGTTTCCGACTACCGATGTGGCGGGCAATGCGATCCGTTACGACGGGGACATCACGATGTACGGCGGAGCCGGGGTCAAGACCCTGTTCGGCGGTGACATCCAGATGCTCACTCCCGGCGGCGGTCAGGTGTTCGGCATCGAAGGCGCGGCACCACCGTCGACGGCGGGGATCATCACCCAAGGCTCGGGCAACATTCAGCTCTATTCGCAGGGCAGTATCTTGCTCGGCCAGAGCCGCATCATGACGACGTTTGGCGGCTCGATTCTTGGCTGGTCGGCCGAGGGCGACATCAACGCCGGTCGCGGCTCGAAAACCACCGTGGTCTACACCCCGCCGAAACGCGTGTACGACACCTGGGGCAACGTCACGCTGTCGCCGTCGGTGCCCAGCACGGGTGCCGGTATCGCCACGCTCAATCCGATTGCCGAAGTGGCACCGGGCGACATCGACCTGATCGCGCCGCTGGGCACCATCGACGCGGGTGAGGCGGGGATTCGCGTGTCGGGCAACGTCAACATTGCCGCACTGACCGTGGTCAACGCCGCGAACATTTCGGTGCAGGGCAAGTCGACCGGCGTGCCGGTGGTGTCGGCGGTGAATACCGGAGCGATCACCTCAGCCAGCTCGGCTGCATCGTCGGCCACGCAAGCGGCGGAAGACGTCGCGCGTCAGCAGCAGGCGGCGTCGCGGCAGAATCAGGCCTCGGTGTTCACCGTACAAGTGCTGAGCTTCGGCAACGAACAACTCGCCCCATCGCGCGATGGCGCAAGCCGCGCGCCGGCCTCGGGTTACAACCCCGACAGCCCGGTGCAAGTGCTGGGGGCCGGGGCCCTGGATGAACAGGCGAAACAGCAGTTGACCGAGGAGGAGCGTGGGCAACTGACTTTGTAAAAGACTCTCGTGTAGTACTTTGGGCGGCCAGTTGGCCGCCCTTTTTTTGAGGTGGTGAACGTGACGCATTGATCCAAATAGTCGATCTTGCGCTACCTGTGTAGGAGCTGCCGCAGGCTGCGATCTTTTGATCTTGATCTTCTAACCGATTGAAGATCAAAAGATCGCAGCCTTCGGCAGCTCCTACATCCATCACCTTCAACGCCACAAATCCGCCGGCCACAGGTAAACTCTCGCGCACTTTCCAAGGAGTTCACATGAGTCAGTACCAGCCGGGCATTCTTGCCACCCCTGTTCCGTCGCAAGCACGTCACTTGTTCTTCGCCCTTGCGTCGGTTGAAGCGCTGCCGCAGGCGCTCGACAACCTGATGAGTCAGGTGGACGGCGCGTCGGCGGTGGTCGGTTTTGGTGAGTCGCTCGTCAAGGCCCTCAACGTGCAGATCGACGGCCTGCGCAGCTTCCCTGCAATGACGGGCGTTGGCGTGAACAACCCGTCGACCCAGCATGCGTTGTGGGTGTGGTTGCACGGTGTCGATCGCGGCGAACTGCTCAACCGTTGCAATGCCCTCGAAGCAGCGCTCGCCCCGGCGCTGCGTCTGGTCGACATGCAGGAAGCCTTCCGCCACAAGGACGGCCACGACCTGACCGGTTACGAAGACGGCACCGAAAATCCCCATGACCAAGCAGCCATCGCGGCCGCGCTGCAAAGTCAGGGCGGCGAAGGGCTGGTCGGCGGCAGCTTCGCCGCGATTCAGCAGTGGCAGCACGACCTCAAGGGTTTCCACGCGTTGTCCGCCAATGACAAGGACGACATCATGGGCCGTCGCCTCAGCGACAACGAGGAAATCGAAGAAGCGCCGATCTCCGCCCACGTCAAACGCACCGCGCAGGAAAGCTTTGCCCCGGAAGCCTTTGTCGTCCGCCGCTCGATGCCGTGGATCGAAGGTGATCGCGCCGGCCTGATGTTCCTCGCTTTCGGCTTTTCGCTGGACGCCTTCGAAGCGCAACTGCGGCGCATGAGCGGTCTCGAAGACGGCATCGCCGATGGCCTGTATCGCATCAGCCGGCCGATCACCGGCGGCTACTACTGGTGCCCGCCGCGCAAGGACGGCCACCTCGATCTGCGCGCCCTGCGCATCGGCTGAAGAAACAGACACGGCCGCGCCTGTCCGTAGCGAATCACAACACCGGCATTCACTGGACAAGCGCTCATGGATCAGATCCTCAAACGTTAAGATCAAAAGATCGCTGCCTTCGGCAAGCTCCTACAGGTGAATCGCATTTCAACTGTAGGAGCTTCCGAAGGCTGCGATCTTTTGCTTTTCCAGGGCGAATCTAAGGTTATGCCCAAACAATATTTCTCACCTTGTCATAACAATTCTAAGATCACGTCATAACTCGTTATAACAAGTGATCGATGATGACCGATAACGTTCTCTCCTTATCAAGTGTCCCGCTGCACACCCAACTGCGCGACGTCCTCCGTGCGCGCATTCTTGATGGCGAATATCCACAAGACAGCCAGATGCCCTCCGAAAGCGAACTCGGTGCGCTGTTCAAAGTCAGCCGCATTACCGTGCGCCAGGCTTTGGGCGATCTGCAAAAGGAAGGGCTGATCTTCAAGATCCACGGCAAAGGCACCTTCGTCGCCAAACCGAAGACCTTTCAGAACGTCAGCAGCCTGCAAGGCCTCGCCGAATCCATGACCGGGCGAGGCTACGAAGTGATCAATCGCTTGCGCAGTTTCAAATTCATCGCCGCGGACAAGCGTGTCGCCGAGCGTTTGCAAGTAGCCGAAGGCGAGATCGTTGCGCAGATCAAACGCGTACGCCTGATCAACCGTGAGCCGATCTCGCTGGAAATTACCTACCTGCCCAAAGCCGTCGGCGAGCGCCTGGAAAAAGCCGATCTGGTCACCCGCGACATCTTCCTGATTCTCGAAAACGACTGCGGCATCGCCTTGGGTCACGCCGATCTGGCCATCGACGCGGTGCTCGCCGACAGCGATCTGACCCAGGCGCTGAACGTCGAGGCCGGCTCGCCGATCATGCGCATCGAGCGCCTCACCCATGATGCGCAGGGCCAGCCGCTGGACTTCGAACATCTTTACTACCGTGGCGATGCGTTCCAGTACCGCCTGCGGATCGACCGGCAAAAAGGGGAGCAGGCATGACCCGCAACGTTCATGAGCAAGAATACGACATCGTCGTGATTGGCGGCGGTACGGCCGGGCCGATGGCCGCAATCAAGGCCAAAGAGAAGAACCGCGATTTGCGTGTGCTGCTGGTCGACAAGGCCAACGTCAAACGCAGCGGCGCGATCAGCATGGGCATGGACGGGCTGAACAACGCGATCATTCCAGGCCACTCGACACCGGAGCAGTACACCAAGGAAATCACCATCGCCAACGACGGCATCGTCAACCAGGCTGCCGTTTACGCCTATGCGACGCACAGCTTTGAAACCATCGAGCAGCTGGACCGCTGGGGCGTGAAATTCGAGAAGGATGAAACCGGCGACTACGCGGTGAAAAAGGTTCACCACATGGGCGCCTATGTGCTGCCGATGCCGGAAGGGCACGACATCAAAAAGGTGCTTTATCGCCAACTCAAACGCGCGCGGGTGAGCATCACCAATCGGCTGGTGTGCACGCGTTTGCTGACCGACGAGGAGGGCGCGGTCAACGGTGTGATGGGCTTCGACTGCCGCACTGCCGACTTTCATGTGATCAAGGCCAAAGCCGTGATCCTTGCGTGCGGCGCGGCCGGGCGTCTCGGCCTGCCATCGTCGGGTTACTTGATGGGCACCTACGAAAACCCGACCAACGCTGGCGACGGCTATGCGATGGCCTATCACGCCGGCGCCGAACTGGCCAACCTCGAGTGCTTCCAGATCAACCCGCTGATCAAGGATTACAATGGTCCGGCCTGCGCCTACGTCACCGGCCCGCTGGGTGGCTACACCGCCAACAACAAGGGCGAACGCTTCATCGAATGCGACTACTGGAGCGGGCAGATGATGTGGGAATTTCACCAGGAGCTGGAAAGCGGCAACGGCCCGGTGTTCCTCAAACTCGATCACTTGGCTGAGGAAACCATCCAGAACATCGAGGAGATTCTGCACAGCAACGAGCGCCCCAGCCGTGGCCAGTTCCACGCTAATCGCGGCACTGATTACCGCACGCAGATGGTGGAAATGCACATCTCCGAGATCGGCTTCTGCAGTGGTCACTCGGCGTCCGGCGTGTGGGTCAACGAGCGCGCCGAGACGTCGGTGAAAGGCTTGTATTCGGCCGGCGACATGGCGGCGGTGCCGCACAACTACATGCTCGGCGCGTTCACTTACGGCTGGTTCGCCGGGCACAACGCCGCGGATTTTGTCGCCGGACGCGAGTTTTCCGCGCTCGATGCCGAGCAGATCGCAAAGGAAAAGGCTCGGGTCTACGCACCGTTGGATCGCGAACAGGGTCTGCCACCGGCGCAGGTCGAGTACAAGCTGCGGCGCTTCGTCAACGATTACCTGCAGCCGCCGAAGGTCACCAAAAAAATGCAGATCGGCCTGCAACGGTTCAGCGACATTGAGCGCGATCTCGAGCAGATGAAGGCGAACAACGCGCACGAGCTGATGCGCGCGATGGAAACCAGCGTCATCCGCGACTGCGCCGAAATGGCCGCCCGTGCCTCGCTGTTCCGCGCTGAAAGCCGTTGGGGCCTGTATCACTATCGCGTCGATCATCCGCAGCGCAACGACAGCGAATGGTTCTGTCATTGCCATTTGAAAAAGGGCGAGGACGGCCGAATGACCAGTTTCAAGAAAGCCATCGAACCCTACATCATCCCGCTCGATGCCGAGGAAATGCAGGCATACGACCGCTTGCGCGTCGGCGCTTTCGCCGCTTGAGACATTATTTTTCAAAGGGTCTGAACATGGCTTATCAAGCTCAGGAAATCTTTTTCCGCTCCAACGCCCCGGTCACCGTCGACGAGGACAAATGCATCGCCGAAAAGGGCTGCACCGTGTGCGTCGACGTCTGCCCGATGGACCTGCTGGCGATCAACCCGGCCACGCAAAAGGCCTACATGGCGTTCGACGAATGCTGGTACTGCATGCCGTGCGAGAAGGATTGCCCGACGGGGGCGGTCAAAGTCGATATTCCCTATTTGTTACGTTGAAACCCGATCCCTGTGTAGGAGCTGCCGAAGGCTGCGATCTTTTGATTTCGTTTTTTAAGATCAAAAGATCGCAGCCTGCGGCAGCTCCTACAGGGGGGGGTTGTGACAACACGAAGCTACCCGGAAAACCCGGACGCTGGATTCACCAAAAACCCCTCGTTTCCCACCGCGCCCTGATCGCGGCGGAGACGAATTTCAAATAAACGATTCGAGGGGAAACACTCATGTTGCGTGCAGCAATCGCCAGTCTGGTACTGGCTTCGTTCACCTTGTCGGCCTCGGCTGAAACCATCCGCATTGCCATCGGCACCCAGGACACCACCATCAATTGCGCCGCTGGCGGGTTGTTGATCCGCGAGCTTGGTCTGCTCGACAAATACCTGCCCCATGACGGCGCCTACAAAGACGCCAAGTACGACGTGCAGTGGAAGAACTTCACCAGTGGCGCGCCGCTGACCAACGAGATGGTCGCGGGCAAACTCGATTTCGGCGCCATGGCCGACTTCCCCGGTGCGTTCAATGGCGTGGCGTTTGAAACTGCGGGTAAGCACAGCCTGTTCATCAGCGTGTTATCGGGAAGCATCAAGGGCAGCGGCAATGGCATCGTCGTGCCGAGCGCCTCAAGCGTGCAGTCGCTCAGCGAGCTCAAGGGCAAGACCATTTCCGTGCCGTTCGCTTCCACCGCCCACGGCATGTTGTTGCGCGCAGTGACCGAGCAGGGCTGGGATCCGCTCAAGGACGTCAACATCATCGCCCAGCCGCCGGAGGTCGCAGGGTCGGCATTGCAGGCCGGCAAGATCGACGCTCACGCCGATTTCGTGCCGTTCGCCGAGCTGTTTCCGAGCCGTGGTTTCGCCCGCAAGATCTACGACGGCGCCCAAGCCAATGCGCCAACCTTTCACGGTGCGCTGGTGGATCAGGCCTACGCGCAGAAGTATCCGGAAGTTGTCGTCGCGTACTTGCGCGCGAGCATCGAAGCCAACCAATTGCTGGCGGCGGAGCCTGAGAAGTACAGCGAACTGATCGCCAAAGTCACCGGCGTCGATGCCGAAGTGAATTACCTGTTCCACGGTCCGCTCGGTGTGCAGACCCGTGACTTGAGCTGGAAACCTGAATACCGACAAGCCGTCGGCACCGCGATCGATACGTTGAAGCTGCTGAAGAAAGCCGATCGCGGGCTCGATCTGCAGCATTTCATCGACGATCAATACATTCGCGCAGCGTTCAAGGCGTCGAATCTGGATTACACCGCGCAGTTGGCCAACTACGCACAGACGCCGCTGCTCGGCGTTGATGCGGCAACGGGCAAGGCGATCACTGACTTCAGCCACGTTGCCGAAATCTGGGTGCGCGGCGAGGAAAAAGTGCGGCGTTATGGCTCGGCGGAATCGGCGTTTAGCGCGCTGGCAGCGTTGAAGCAGGAAGGCAAAAACATCCGCGCGGTATATGCCCAGGCCAGCGACAGCGGGATCAAGTTGCTCGCCGAGCAGGCTTGGTTTGCCAGCGATGCCAAGGGTCGCCTGAGTGCATTTTTACTCAAGGGCCAGGCCCAGCAATACGCGACGGCGCAGGGTGGCAAGGTTTTCGACTTCACTGATGCCACTACCCAAGCGGTTGCTGCTCGCTGATTGAAGATCAAAAGCCCCTCACCCTAGCCCTCTCCCAGAGGGAGAGGGAACTGACCGAGGTGTTTGGACTAGCTACGCCGACCGGAAATACCGAGTGGAACTCAGGTTTTCAAAGCATGACCACTTGCTCGCTATCGGGTCGAACTCAGGTTTTCAAAGCATGAGCACTTGCTCGCTATCGAGTCGAACTCAGGTTTTTGAAATCACGAAGATCGGCTCCCTTTCCCCCTCGCCCCCTTGGGGGAGAGGGCTGGGGTGAGGGGGTAAATCTCAGCCACAACACAGACCCAGAACTGGAAACCCGCTCCATGAAAACACCCATCCGCTGGACATCAAGAGCCGCCTCACTGCTGTTCTGCCTGCTCTTCTGGCAACTCGCCGCCAGCCACCACTGGAACCTCGGCCTGGTCACCTTCGCCAACGTGCCAACCCCATTGGCCGTGATCGAAGCCGCCCTGGGCCTGGGCGACTCCGGCAAACTCTGGCAGCACCTGAGCAGCAGCCTGGGCCGGGTTTTTGCCGGTTACCTCGCCGCGCTGGTCATTGGCATCGCCCTGGGCCTGTCCATCGGCCGCTCGAAGTGGGCCGAAGACTTGCTGCTGCCGCCGTTGGAAGTGCTGCGGCCGATTCCCGCCGTGGCGTGGATTCCGCTGGCAATCCTGATGTTCCCGTCCTCGGAATTGTCGATGGTGTTCATCACCTTTACCGGCGCGCTGTTCCCGATTCTGCTCAACACCGTGCACGGTGTCGAAGGCGTCGACCCACGGCTGATCGCCTCGGCGAAAAGCCTCGGAGCCGGGCGCCGGGCGATTCTCGTGGAAGTGATCCTGCCGGGCGCCGCGCCGAGCATCATCACTGGCCTGGCGATCGGCATGGGCACTTCCTGGTTCTGCCTGGTGACGGCGGAAATGATCTCCGGCCAGTTCGGCATCGGTTACTACACCTGGGAGTCCTACACCATTCAGAACTACGCCGACATTGTCGTCGGCATGCTCCTGATCGGCCTGTTGGGCATGGGCAGCAGTTGGCTGATCAAACGCCTGGGCGGGCTGTTCACGCCTTGGCATCGACCGCGAGGAAAAGCCTGATGAGCGTGATGCAAACCCCGGAAGGGCGGATCGACATCCGCCAACTGTCGATTGTCCTCGGCCAGGGTCGGGAAGCCTTTGAAGCGGTGCAGGGCCTCGATTGCCAGATCGAACCCGGCCAGTTCGTGTGCATTCTCGGCCCGTCCGGGTGCGGCAAATCGACCTTGCTCGGCGCCCTGGCCGGGCACTTGCAAGCCCGCAACGGCAGCCTGAAAGTCGATGGCTGCGAAGTCTCAGGGCCGTCACCGCAACGCGGCATGGTCTTCCAGCATCACACGCTGTTTCCGTGGCGCACGGTGCGCGACAACGTTGCCTTCGGCCTGAAGATGCGCGGCATCAGCAAGCCTGAGCGCCATCGCGCCGCCGATGAAATCCTGCAACTGGTCGGCCTCGAAGACTTTGCCGAGCGCTGGCCCGATCAACTCTCCGGCGGCATGCAGCAACGGGTGGAAATTGCCCGCGTGCTGGTCAATCGCCCGCGTCTGTTGTTGATGGATGAACCGTTCGGCGCGCTGGATGCGCTGACCCGATTGAACATGCAGGAATTGCTGCTGGATATCTGGACGCGGATCCGAACCACGGTGGTGTTCGTCACCCATGACATCGACGAGGCGCTGTTTCTCGCTGACCGCTTGCTGGTCATGAGCGCGCGGCCCGGGCGCATCATTGAAGACTTGCGTCTGGAATTTCCCCGCCCGCGCACCAGCGAACTGGTGACCAGCCCCGAGTTCGCCAGCCTCAAGCGGCACTGCCTCGACCTGCTGCGCCACGATACTGACCGACCGCTGCCGCGCCTTAATCCGCTTGGCCTGCCTCCCGAAAACCCTTTGCCGCGATTTGCCCTATGACGACTATTTTTGCTGTGACCGATAACGATGACATTCTCGCCCTGCAACCGCGCCTGACCGCCGACGATGCCGGCGTGCGACGGATTGCCCTGATTGACCTGGCAGACCTCGAAGAACCGGACGGGTTGCTGTGGCTGGTCGATCGTCTGCGCCAGGATCCGGCAGAAGACGTTCGCGCCGAAGCTGCGCGCTTGCTCGAGGCCTGGGAAGAGCCCGCTGTCGTACAAGCCTTGTGCGAAGCGCTCACGGACCCGTCGCCGGCGGTGCAAGTCGGCGCAGCCCAAAGCCTCAGCCTGCTCAAGAGCGAAGCGGCGGGCCAGGTGATTCTGCCGTGGACCGAGCATGCCGATGTCAGCGTGCGCATCGCCGCATTTCGCGCGTTGCGAGAGTTGCGTTTCGCCGAAGCCGCGCCGGCGGCCATCGCCGCGTTGCACGATGCGGATGCCAACGTGCGCCGTGAAGCGGTTGGCGTGCTTGGCTGGCTCAAACAACTCGACGCGCTGCCTGCCTTGGCGCTACTGGCCAGCGACGATCCGGATACCGAAGTGCGCCGTGCCGCCACGGGCGCGCTGGGTCTGGCAAGCGGTGCCGAGGTGCTGCCAGCGCTGCGCCAAGCGTTGCAGGACAGCGCCTGGCAAGTACGCGAAGAAGCCGCGACCACCCTGGGAAAAGTCGGCCACGCCGATGCCGGCCCGGCCTTGGTCGAAGCGTTGAGCGATGATTATTGGCAAGTGCGTCTGCGCGCCACCCGCAGCCTCGGTCGCCTGCGTTTCGCCCCGGCCCTCGACGCGCTGATCGACACCCTCGGCCACCGCATCAGCAACCTGCGCAAGGAGGCCGCGCTGGCCTTGGGTGAACTGAATGATCGCGGCGCCGTGGCCGCTTTGCAGGCAGCGCAGGACGACGGCGACCCGGAAGTGCGCAAAGCCGTGCGCATTGCCTTGAGTCAGTTGCAATGAATCCGCTGTCGGTCGGTAATTCGCAGAGTGCGCGCACCCTACGCCTGGGTTGGCCGGACGGCAGCGAGTCGGTGCTCGACCACGCCGAACTGCGCCGGCAATGCCCGTGTTCCCAATGCCGCGCGTTTCGCCTGCGCGGCGTTACGCCGCTGGTTGATGAGCGCGTGCGCCTGATCGAACTCAATCCGCAGGGCTACGGCGTGCAACTGGTTTTCAGCGACGGCCACCAACGCGGCATCTACCCCTGGGAGTATCTGGCGCAACTGGATCCTGTAGGAGCTGACGAGTGAAACGAGGCTGCGATCTTTTGACTGTGTTTTTTTCAAGCAAGATCAAAAGATCGCAGCCTTCGGCAGCTCCTACCTCGACGGGATTCTGTAGGAGCTGACGAGTGAAACGAGGCTGCGATCTCTTGACTTTGACTTTTAAAAGCAAGATCAAAAGATCGCAGCCTTCGGCAGCTCCTACCTCGACGGATTCTGTAGGAGCTGAGGAGTGAAACGAGGCTGCGATCTTTTGACTGTGTTTTTTTCAAGCAAGATCAAAAGATCGCAGCCTTCGGCAGCTCCTACCTCGACGGGATTCTGTAGGAGCTGACGAGTGAAACGAGGCTGCGATCTTTTGACTCTGACTTTTCAAAAGCAAGATCAAAAGATCGCAGCCTTCGGCAGCTCCTACCTCGATTGGATTCTGTAGGAGCTGACGAGTGAAACGAGGCTGCGATCTTTTGACTGTGTTTTTTTCAAGCAAGATCAAAAGATCGCAGCCTTCGGCAGCTCCTACCTCGACGGGATTCTGTAGGAGCTGACGAGTGAAACGAGGCTGCGATCTTTTGACTCTGACTTTTCAAAAGCAAGATCAAAAGATCGCAGCCTGCGGCAGCTCCTACGTCGGCTTTCGCCGACTGGCGGTGCTTGTCAGGGAAATCCCGCAGGAGTACAAATGTACTCCATGACGAATCTGACTCCCCGCCGTACTGCCATTCTGACTTTTATCCGCGATCGAATCGCCGAACACGGTCAGTCCCCAAGCCTCGCTGAAATCAGCGAGGCTTTTGGTTTTGCCTCGCGCAGCGTGGCGCGCAAGCATGTGCTTGCGCTCACCGAAGCCGGTTTTATCGAGGTCAATCCGCATCAGGCTCGAGGCATTCGCCTGCTTGGGCAAGCGCCGCGTCCTGAGCTGCTCGACATCCCCGTGCTCGGTCGCGTCGCTGCCGGTGCCCCGATCGGCGCCGATGCCGACATCCATAGCCGCTTGCTGCTCGACCCGGCGCTGTTTTCCCGCCCACCGGATTACATGCTGCGGGTGCAAGGCGATTCGATGATCGAGGACGGCATTCTCGATGGCGATCTGGTCGGTGTGCGGCGCAATCCCGAAGCGCTCAATGGCCAGATCGTCGTGGCGCGGCTCGACGGTGAAGTCACCATCAAACGTTTCGAGCGGGTGGGCGAACAAGTGCGACTGCTGCCGCGCAACCCGGCGTACCGGCCGATTGTCGTGCGCGACGATCAGGATCTGGCCATCGAAGGGGTGTTCTGCGGACTGGTGAGGCAAGGCTGATGGGTGCCGTTGTCGCGCTGGACATGCTGTTCAATGGCGGCCAGGTCTGGAAAGGCCGGCCTGCGCCACCGGCTGCCAGTCCGCAACCGACCGGTCACGCCGCGCTGGACGCGGCGCTGCCCAGTGGTGGCTGGCCGGAAGCGGCATTGAGCGAAATCCTTCTGGCCGGTCCCGGTGTGGGCGAGTTGCAATTGGTCTGGCCGACGCTGGCGCGCCTGGCGGCGGCAGGCGAGCGTATCGTGCTGGTGGCGCCGCCCTTCGTGCCGTACCCGCAGGCGTGGGAAAACGCCGGGGTCGATCTGCGTCAGTTGTCAGTGATCCAGGCCAGTGAACGTGATGCCTTGTGGGCGGCGGAACAATGCTTGCGTTCGGGCAGTTGCGGCGCGGTGCTGTGCTGGCCGCACAAGGCCGACGACCGCGCGCTGCGGCGTTTGCAGGTGGCAGCGGAAACCGGCCAGACACTGGCGTTTGCCTGGCGACCCCTGAGTGAAGCGGTCAATCCGTCTCCGGCAGCGCTGCGCATTGCCATCGACGCCAAGCCTGCGCAATTGCGCGTGCTCAAGTGCCGTGGCGGATTGGCGCGTACGGCGCCGATTGCCTTTGCCGTGGGACATTGAGGTCGCCATGCGCTGGGTCTGCATTCTTTTTCCGCAGTTGGCTCTGGACGCGGTGTTGCGACAACGCCCCGATCCTGACGAACCGTTGGTTCTGCTCAGTGGCCCGGCCCAGCGCCGGGTGCTGCAAGCGGTCAATCCGGCGGCGCGCAAGCTCGGTTTGCGCGCCGGTCAGTCGATGACAGCTGCACAGGCCATGAGCAAAGGTTTTGCTACCGCCGATTACGAGGCTGCCGAGGTCGAGCACTGGCAGCAGTTTCTCGCTGCGTGGGCTTACGGTTTCAGCGCCCAGGTCAGCGTGCATTATCCGCGCGCCGTGGTTTTCGAGATCGAGTCGAGTCTGGGCCTGTTCGGTTCGTGGGCGCAGTTCGAAGCACGCTTGCGCAAGGAACTGAATGAGTTGGGTTTTCGGCATCGCATCGTTGCCGCGCCCAACCCGGTGGCGGCGCGGGTGCTGGCCAATGCTTACGACGGTCTGGTGGTGCCGGACGGCGAAGCCTTGCAGCATCACCTCGGGCAGTTGCCGGTCGACCGCGTCGGCCTGGATCCGGAGGTGGCCACGGCACTGTCTCGTATGGGGCTGCGCAACCTCAGTCAGGTGCAGAGTCTGCCGCGCCAAGCGCTGGCCCGACGTTTCGAGGCACAGATGCTCAAACACCTCGACACCTTGTTCGGCGCGCGGCCACTGGCGCTGGAATTTTACCTGCCGCCGGATCGTTTCGATGTACGCATCGAACTCAACTTCGATGTGCAGTCCCATCAGGCCTTGCTCTTCCCGTTACGCCGCTTGACTGGCGATCTGTCGGCGTTCCTGTGCGGGCGCGACAGCGGTGTGCAGCGTTTCGATCTGCATCTGGAACACGCCGGGCTGCCGGATACAGTAATCAAGGTTGGCCTGCTCAGCGCCGAACGCGATCCGGCAATGCTCTTCGAACTGGCGCGCGGGCGTCTGGAACAAGTGCAGGTCGAGGCGCCGGTGCGCGGCTTTCGTCTGCGCGCCGAGGATCTGCCGAGTTTCGTCCCGCAGTTTCAAGAACTGTTCGATGACCGTCCGCAGCAAACCTTGCCGTGGGAACAATTGCGCGAACGCTTGCGTGCGCGACTCGGTGACGAGGCGGTGCAAGGGTTGCGGTTTCAGGCCGATCATCGGCCGGAATACGCCTGGCAACATGCCGTCGACACTCAGCGGTGCGCCGCTTTGCCGCGTGTTCATCGTCCGGGCTGGCTGCTCGCCGAGCCACAAAGTGTGCCGCAAGGTTCGGCACGGATTCTCATGGGCCCGGAGCGCATTGAATCCGGCTGGTGGGACGGCGCCGATGTGCGCCGCGACTATTACCTGATCCAGAATCGTGCCGGTCAGCAAGGCTGGGCTTATCGCGCGGTTGGTGAGGATGGCCCGTTGTGGCTGCAGGGCTGGTTTGCATGAGCGCCGGCTATGCCGAACTGCACTGCCTGTCCAACTTCAGTTTCCAGCGCGGAGCATCAAGTGCGCTCGAGTTATTCGAACGGGCGAAGAAAAACGGCTATCAAGCGCTGGCGATCACCGATGAGTGCACGCTGGCGGGAATAGTCCGTGCTTGGCAAGCGGCGAAATCGGTTGAGTTGCCGCTGATAATCGGCAGTGAAATACGCATCGACAACGGCCCGAAACTGGTGCTGCTGGTGGAAAACCTTGTCGGTTATCAGGCCCTGTGCGGTTTGATCACCCGCGCCCGGCGGCGTACGCAAAAAGGCCAGTATCAAGTGCTGCGCGAAGATTTCAGCGAACCGTTGCCGGGGTTGCTGGTGTTGTGGGTGCCGGATTCGCTTGATGAAATGGAAGAGGGCCGATGGCTGAAAAAGACGTTCGGCGCAAGCCTGTGGCTGGCGGTGCAACTGCATTGCGGGCAGAACGATCAACAGCGTTTGTCGAAGTTGTCGGAGCTGGCCGCTGAGTTGCAGATACCTGCCGTGGCCAGCGGCGATGTGCACATGCACGCCCGAGGCCGCCGCGCCTTGCAAGACACCATGACCGCGATCCGTCATCACGTTCCGGTGGCCGAGGCAGGGTTGCGCCTGCATCCCAATGGCGAGCGGCATTTGCGCAGCCTTGAAGTGTTGCGGGCTGTGTATCCGCAGGTCTTGCTGGAAGAATCGGTAAAACTGGCGCGGCGTTGCACGTTCGATCTGGGCGAATTGCGTTATCAATATCCCAAGGAACTGGTGCCCGAGGGTCACAGCGCCAGCTCCTGGTTGCGCCAACTGACGAAAGAGGGCATCGCTTGGCGCTGGGAGAAAGGCGCGCCCTTCAAAGTGCTCAGGCAGATCAACAAAGAACTGCAACTGATCGCCGAGCTCGGCTACGAAAGCTATTTTCTCACCGTGCACGATGTGGTGCGTTTCGCCCGTGGCGAGCACATCCTCTGTCAGGGGCGCGGTTCGGCGGCCAACTCGGCGGTGTGCTTTGCCTTGGGCATCACCGAAATCAACCCGGATCACACCACGCTGCTGTTTGAACGGTTCATGTCCAAAGAGCGTAATGAGCCACCGGACATCGACGTCGACTTCGAACACGAGCGCCGCGAAGAAGTGCTGCAATATGTGTTTCGTCGTTATGGTCGCCATCGCGCTGCGTTGACGGCGGTGGTCAGCAGTTACCACGCCGCCGGTGCGGTACGCGATGTCGCCAAGGCTTTGGGCCTGCCGCCGGATCAGATCAACGCACTGGCCGATTGCTGCGGACACTGGAGCGACGAAACGCCGCCGCTGGAGCGTTTGCAGGAAGCTGGTTTCGACCCGGAAAGCCCGGTGTTGCGCCGGGTGCTGAGCCTGACCGGGCAACTGATCGGCTTCCCCCGGCATCTGTCCCAACACCCAGGTGGCTTCGTGATTTCCGAACAACCGCTGGACACACTGGTGCCCGTCGAGAACGCGGCGATGGCCGACCGGACGATCATCCAGTGGGACAAGGACGACCTCGACGCCGTTGGCCTGCTCAAGGTGGATATTCTCGCCCTCGGCATGCTCAGCGCGATTCGTCGCTGTTTCGATCTGCTGCGCCGTCATCGCCATAAGGACTTGAGCCTGGCGACGATTCCGTCCGAGGACAAACCGACTTACCAAATGATCAGCCGCGCCGACACCGTTGGCGTGTTCCAGATCGAGTCCCGCGCGCAAATGTCGATGTTGCCGCGGCTGAAACCGGCAACCTTCTACGACCTGGTGATTCAAGTGGCGATCGTGCGGCCGGGGCCGATTCAGGGCGGCATGGTCCATCCGTACCTGCGTCGACGTAACAAGGAGGAGGAAGAAACCTATCCGTCCCCGGCGCTGGAAGTGGTGCTCAAACGCACCCTCGGCGTGCCGCTGTTTCAGGAACAGGTGATGCAGATCGCCATCGTCGCCGCCGACTACAGCCCCGGCGAGGCTGACCAGTTGCGCCGCTCCATGGCCGCGTGGAAGCGCCATGGCGGGCTCGAACCACACAAGTTGCGGCTCGCCGCCGGCATGCAGAAAAACGGCTACACCCCGGAGTTCGCCGCGCAGATCTTCGAACAGATCAAAGGCTTCGGCAGTTACGGCTTCCCCGAATCCCACGCCGCCAGTTTTGCCTTGCTGACTTACGCCAGTTGCTGGCTCAAATGCCATGAGCCTGCTGCGTTCGCCTGTGCGTTGATCAACAGTTGGCCGATGGGTTTCTACAGTCCCGATCAGATTCTGCAGGACGCCCGCCGGCACCATTTGCAGATTCGCCCGGTCGATGTGCGCGCCAGCGACTGGGATTGCAGTCTGGAAACCACCACGGCGGCGCAACCGGCGATCCGCATGGGCCTGCGGATGATCAAAGGTTTTCGCGAGGACGATGCCCGCCGCATCGAAGCAGCGCGTGCTGATGGAGCGTTTGCTGATGTCGCCGATCTGGGCGAACGCGCCGCCCTCGACAGTCGGGCGCAGGCGTTGCTGGCGGATTCCGGTGCATTGCGTGGCTTGGCCGGGCATCGTCATCGAGCCCGTTGGGAAGTGGCGGGGGTGCAGAAACAACTGGGCCTGTTTGCCGGTTTGCCGAGCGAGGAAGAACAGGAAGTCGTGCTGCCCAAACCCAGCGTTGGCGAGGACCTGCATGCCGATTACGCAACAGTCGGCACCACACTGGGGCCGCATCCCTTGGCGCTGTTGCGCGGCGAATTGAAAGCCCTGCGCTGCCGCAGTTCGCGGGAATTGCAGGACGTTGAACACGGCAGGCCAGTCAGCATTGCCGGTCTCGTCACCGGGCGGCAGCGACCGGGCACCGCCAGTGGTGTGACCTTCGTCACCCTGGAAGACGAGTTCGGCAACGTCAACGTGGTGGTCTGGCGTGACTTGGCCGAGCGCCAGCGGCAGGTGCTGGTCGGTTCGCAATTGCTCAGGGTCGACGGACGCTGGGAACGCCAGGGCGACGTGCGCCACCTCATCGCCGGCCGCATGAGCGACCTTAGCCCGATGCTTAAAGGCATCCGCGTACAAAGCCGCAATTTCCACTGAGCCTGATTTCCCCTCAGGTGGCTGTGATCCGCCCTGTGTAGGAGCTGCCGCAGGCTGCGATCTTTTGATCTTGATCTGAAGACGTCAAAAGATCGCAGCCTTCGGCAACTCCTGCAGGCGGCTGATCGCTTGATTGTTCTCCTGTAGCGCGCGGACCGATAAAGCCAATTCACTGGCGTCAAAAAACCCTGTCTTCAATGATGGCACTTTGTCATAATGCCGGCCGTTTTCAGCCCCTGTACCGCGTTGCCGTGCCGGGACACCGCCGTTTTCAATAAGGAATACTCAGTGAGAATGATCTCCCGAATGCTGGTATCAGGCGTGGCGATTGCCGTGCTTGGCACCCTTGCCACCACACTCTCTGGCTGCGCCACGGAAAGCTCCCGCGCCTTGCCGGTGGCCAAGGTGGAAAGCGCCTCCCAGATCTGGACCGGCGTTCGCGTGCCGATGGCCGTGGGCAAGTTCGACAACCGTTCCAGCTACATGCGCGGAATCTTCTCCGACGGCGTCGACCGTCTCGGCGGCCAGGCCAAGACCATCCTGATCACTCACTTGCAGCAGACCAACCGCTTCAGCGTGCTGGATCGCGACAACATGGGTGAAATCCAGCAGGAAGCGGCCATCAAAGGCCAGGCCCAGCGCCTCAAGGGTGCTGATTACGTGGTCACCGGTGACGTCACCGAATTCGGCCGCAAAGAGACTGGCGATCACCAATTGTTCGGCATTCTCGGCCGCGGCAAGACCCAGGTCGCTTACGCCAAGGTCAATCTGAACATCGTCAACATCAGCACCTCCGAAGTGGTCTATTCGACCCAGGGCGCCGGCGAATACGCATTGTCCAACCGCGAAATCATCGGCTTCGGTGGCACCGCTGCCTACGACTCCACCCTCAACGGCAAAGTCCTGGACCTGGCCATGCGCGAGGCGATCAATCGTCTGGTGGATGGTATGAACGCCGGTGCCTGGAAACCGGGCAACTGATCGACGCCCACTGCAAGGAGCAACACCCATGAATCTGACTTTGTCGCGCGCGCTGATGGTGCTAACGCTGGCCGCCAGCGCTTTGCTGACCGGTTGCAGCAGCCCGAAAACCCTGTATCAGTGGGAAGGTTACGAGCCCCAGGTCTACGAATACTTCAAAGGTGAGGAGCCGAAAGAGGCTCAAATCGAAGCGCTGGAACGTGATCTGCAGAAAATCCGCTCCACCGGCAAAGCTGTCCCGCCGGGCTACCACGCGCACTTGGGCCTGCTCTACCTGAGCATGGGCAAGGACGATCAGATGGTGCAGCAATTCAACACCGAGAAAACCCTGTTCCCCGAGTCCGGTACGTATATGGACTTTCTGCTCAAAAACGCCAAGGCCGGAGTCGTGCAATGATCTCGCGGACCTTGAAACTGCTGGTGGGCGCACTGGCCCTGACGCTGCTCGGTGGCTGTGTTGCGCCGAAGACCGTTGACTACTCGGCGTACAAACAGGCGCGGCCGAAGACCATTCTGGTGTTGCCACCGCTGAACACTTCGCCGGACGTGAAGGCGTCGTACAGCCTGCTGTCGCAAGTGACGTTCCCGCTGGCCGAGGCCGGTTATTACGTGTTGCCGATCGCCTTGGTCGACGAGACTTTCCGCCAGAACGGCCTGACCACGCCGGATGACATTCATCAGGCACCGCCGCACAAGCTGAAGGAAATCTTCGGTGCGGATGCGGCGCTGTACATTACCGTGAGCGAATATGGCACGCGCTACATGGTGATCAGCAGTGAAACCGCGGTGACCGCGACGGCGAAACTGGTTGACCTGAAAAGCGGCACCACGCTGTGGACCGGCGCTGCGCGTGCGTCGAGCGAAGAGGGCGGCAACAACGGGGGCGGCGGTCTGATCGGCATGCTGATCACGGCGGCAGTGAAGCAGATCATCAACAGTGCCACCGATGCCGGCTACCCGATTGCCGGTGTGGCGAGCAATCGTCTGCTGTCCGCCGGGCATCCGGCGGGGCTGCTGTACGGCCCGCGCTCGCCGAAGTACGGCACTGACTGAAAAATCAAAAGATCGCAGCCAGCGGCAGCTCCTAGAGGAAAATGCATTGAAAATGCAGGAGCTGCCGCAGGCGGCGATCTTTTGCCGTTGACGTTTATTTGGCAGAAGGCCAAAACCGTTCGCCGCCGCCCGGCGCTTCCGTCCACGCTTGCAACGAGCGGGTCGGCAGGTCGAAGTAGTCGCGGGTTCGCGCATAACCGTGGCCGCCCATGCGGCCGATGGCATCCAGCCCCAACTGGTCGATATACAGCGTTTTCGGGTCGATCAATTCATCGCGCACATGCGCCATCAACACCTCGCCAAAAATGATTTCCCGCGACTGACCGATGTTCAGCGCCATCATCCGGCGGCACTCCAACGCGACCGGCGCTTCGCCAATGCGCGGGCATTTCACTGCGGTACCCGCAATCGCGGTCAGGCCCGCCGCCGTCAGCTCATCGAAACCGGGTGCGAACGGCACCGCACAGACGTTCATCGCCTCCACCAGCGCATCGCTGACGATGTTCACGGTGAATTCCTGGTTCAACTGAATATTGCGCGTGGTGTCTTTCGGGCTCTGATCGCCGTAATTTTCGACGCCAAGCGCCAGGATCGGTGGATCCGCCGACAGTGCATTGAAGAAGCTGAACGGTGCGGCATTCACTCGGCCTTCGCCGTCGATGGTGGTTACCAGCGCAATCGGCCGGGGCACGACGCTGCCGATGAGGATTTTGTATTTTTCCCGCGGGCTGAGTTGGCTGAAATCGAAACTGTGCATGGCAAAAATCTCTAGGCGAGGGGATCGATCGCGCTCAATGGCGCATTGAGGCTGTAGTCGTCGGCGAATGGAATGGCCGGCTGGAACAGGGTTTTCCAGTCCGGTCTTCCGGACGCCCGGTCGCTGTGGCTGCGCATCAGCGTTTCGTATTGGCGCTGCGCCTGGCGTTGCAGTGCGAGGTAGTCGATGCCGTTGACCTGACCGTCGTGCATCACACATCGACCGTCGATGTAACTGGCGATGCAGTCGTCGCCGCGCCCCGCCAACAGCAGGTTTTTCAGCGGATCGAACAGCGGCCCCAAATGCATGCCGCGCAGGCTGAACACAGTAATGTCGGCTTTCGCACCGGGGGCCAGACGGCCAAGGTCATCACGGCCCAGCGCCCGAGCGCCGCCAAGCGTCGCAGCGTTGTACAGGTCGAGGCCGCTGGTCAGTGAAGGGCCGCCCTCCATGAGCCGCGCAATGTTCAGACCGTGACGCATGTTCTCCAGCAAATCGGCCGGCCAGGTGTCCGTGCCCAGGGCAAAATTGATGCCTTTGGCGCGGTAACGGCCGAACGAGTCCAGTGCTTCGCCATCGCGAGCGAACACCAATGGGCAATGCACCAGACTCGCGCCGCCGTCGATCACCCGCTGCAGGTCGTCGTCGCCGTCGGTGTAAATGCCGTGCGGCAGCAGACTACGCGGGGTGAGCAAATCCAGTTGCTGCAACCAGCCCAGCGGCGAAGCGCCGCGCAATTGCTCGACCATCGCCACTTCGCCCAGGCCCTGACAGCAATGCAGGCGCATCGGCGCATTCAGTTCGCGGCTCAAAGCCGACGTGCGTTGCAACAACGCTGGGCTGCAGGTCTGGATGCGATCCGGCAACAGCGCACCGCGAATCAAGCCGTCGTGGGCGCCGTCGAAATCCTTGAAGAATCGCTCAGCGGCATCGAGCCCGGCGAGTCCGCGGGCCTCATCCCAGTGATGGCCGAGGGTGCCGTCGGCCTGCCAGTAGCTCATGCCGCTCATGTAGCAGGGGCCGAGGTAGGTGCGCAGCCCGAGTTCGCCGGCAATGGCGGCGACCCCGGCAAATTCATCGTAGGTTTCCGCCCACTCGCGGTAGTACATCGAGGTGATCGGCATCGCCGTGGTGATGCCATTGCGGATCAATTGGGTAAAGGCGTAGCGGTATTTGAAACGCTCTTGTTCCGGGCTGTACGTCTCGCGCGGACCGGCCGCTAGATAGTCCGCCGACCACATGCGGCCCATGCCGCGCTCATCGTCGTTATCGAGGGTCAGTACCGTCGAATCAAGATCGCCGAGGGCGTCCAGATCGATGAATCCGGGGCCGATCAACGCATTGCCATAGTCGATCCATTGATCTACCGGCCCCGCGTAACCGCGCCCGACAAACTCGATGCGCGAACCGCCGAACACCACTTCGCCGTCGCGCCACAGCACATGTTGCGTGCCGTCGAAGCCGACTACGCAACTGGCTTTCAGGCCAATACGCTTCACAAGCGGCTGCTCAGCAAGCGCCCGCCGCTGGCGATCAATTCACCGCCGCGGTAAACCTCACGCATCGGTCGCGCGACGACTGCTTCGCCGAGAGTTTCGACCGGCATCAACAGAAAGTCCGCACGATGCCCGACACCGAACCCATAGTCCTCGGCGCCCAGCGCCCGCGCGCCATTCACGGTCGCCGCCTCGAATGCCGCCGCCAGTTCATCGTCCTTGCCCAGATCAAAGCGAAACGCCAACAACATCGCCCGCTCGAGCATGTCGCCATTGCCCATCGGCGACCACGCATCGCGGATCCCGTCGGAGCCCAGGCAGACATTCACGCCGCTTTCGCGCAGCGCCAGAAACGGCGGCACTGCGCAGTCGGCCGGTGCCGAACTCATCAGGGAAATGCCCAACGCCGCCAAGCGTTCTGCGACCGGTTTGACCTGCGCCCAAGGCAGCATGCCGAGGCAATAGGCGTGGCTGATCATCACCCGGTTCTGCAAGTTGAAACGCTCGGTGTAGTCGGCAATCAGCGCGATCTGCCAGAGGCCCAGTTCGCCTTTGTCGTGCAGATGAATATCCACGCCGCGAGCGAATTCAGCCGCCAGTTTGAAGACGAAATCCAGCTGAGCGATCGGGTCATTGTCGATACCGCACGGGTCGAGACCGCCAACGTTTTCCACGCCCAGCGCCATCGCTTCGCGCATCAGTTCGGCGGTGCCGGGGCGACTGATCAGGCCGGTTTGCGGGAAGACCACCAGTTGCAGGTCGATGAGATCCTTGTAGCGTTCGCGCAATTGCTGCATGGCTTCGACGTGACGCAGACCGAATTCAGGATCGATGTCGACATGACAGCGCATCGTCAGCGAGCCGCGAGCGATGCAGTTTTCCAGCAGCGCGCCGGCACGCTCGGCGATTGGCGCTGTGACTTCACGCAGGATGCGCCGCTCATTGCTGATGTAATCCTTGAGCGTCGGCCCGGCACTGTTCGGGCGCCAGGGTTGGCCGTAGAGGGTTTTGTCGAGGTGCACGTGGCTTTCGACCAGCGCCGCGGTCAGCAAACGGTTTTGCCCGTCGATGTCGCTCGCGGCCAGCGGCGCATTGCTGGCCGGGCGGCGTTGGCTGAACCGGCCGTGGTCGATCAGCAGGTCTTCGGCTGGGGCTCCGTAGGGGCGCACGTTGCGGAGCCAGTGTGGTTGGGTCATATCAACCTCATTCATGTCTCAGAAAGTTGTGGTTGCCGAGCGGGCCTCATCGCTAGCAGGGCTAGCTCCCACATGTGGTCAGTGTTGA
Organism: Pseudomonas fluorescens; assembly: GCF_900636825.1. Lineage (NCBI taxonomy): Bacteria > Pseudomonadati > Pseudomonadota > Gammaproteobacteria > Pseudomonadales > Pseudomonadaceae > Pseudomonas > Pseudomonas fluorescens. The sequence goes on from NZ_LR134318.1 coordinate 2,581,376, forward strand.
ATTCAAAATTCGTGGACAACCAAAATCCCCTGTGGGAGCTAGCCCTGCTAGCGATGGCCGCGCCTCGGTTTCAAGCCAGTTGATCAACCCTTGAGCTTCGACCAGATCCGATCCTGCAGCTCCCGCGCCTTGTTGCTGCATTCCTTTTCCGGGCGCAGGCGCGAGGCGTATTCGTCGGGCATGTTGATCGCGTCCATGACTTTCCATTTCGGGTCGAGCAGCGAGTCGCTCTGAATGCCGTTGGCATACGCGATAGCGTTGGAAACCGCTGCGGCGTTCTCCGGTTTCATCATCCAGTCGATGAAGATCTTCGCGTTACCCGGATGCGGTGCGCTTTTCGGCACGGCGAAGTTGTCCTGGAACATCGCCAGACCTTCACGCGGGTAAACGTACTTGATCGTGCTTTTCTGCAAGGTGGCGCGGGCGGTGGAGCCGTTCCAGTTCTGCATCATGATCACCTCGCCCGAGGCCATGCGATCGACGGTATTGTCGGAGCTGTACATCTTCAGGAACGGTTTCTGCTTCTGCAGCAATTCGAGAATGCGTTTGGCGTCCTGCGGGTTTTCGCTGCATTCGTCGACGTTCAGATAATGGCTGGCGGCGTTGATCACGCTGCTCGACGTATCGAGTGCGGCGAGCTGCCCTTGCAGCTCCTTGCGCGGCTCGAAGAATTCTTTCCACGAATCATCCAGCTTGCCGCCCGGCACCCGCGCGCTGTCGTAAGAAAAACCGGTGGTGCCCCACAGATACGGCGCCGAAAACTTGCGCCCCGGGTCGAAACTCGGATCGCGGAACGGCCCTTTGACGTACTGGAAATTGCTCAGGCTCGGCGCGTCGATCTCCATCAGCAGGTCCTGCTTGATCAGCGTCTGCATGATCGACTGCGACGGCACGATCACGTCATACGCGGCGCCGCCGGCCTGTAATTTGGCGAGTAGGGTTTCGTTGCTGTCGTAACCGTCCATGGTCACTTTGATCCCGGTTTCCTTCTCGAACTTGGCCAGCAAATCGACCGGGTAGTAGTCGGTCCAGTTGTAGAAAAACAACTGTTTGGGTTCGGCCGCGTGAACACTGAATGCCGTCAGACAACTCAGGGCCAGACCGGATACCGCCAGACGCATGCTTTTGATTTTCATGAACGGAGCGCTCCAGAATTATTGTTGTTTACCGCGTTGGCCCAGCCAGAAGGCCAGCACCACAAGGACGATGGAAATAAGCAGCATCAGCGTCGAGATCGCATTGATTTCCGGCGTTACGCCAGCCTTGATCGCTGAGAAGATGTACACCGGCAAAGTCGTCGAACCGGGCCCGGCGACGAAGAAAGTCATGATGAAATCGTCGAGGCTGACCACGAACGCCAATACCGCGCCGGACAACACCGCCGGCCACAGCAGCGGCAATGTCACGCGGCGGAAGACCTGCCACGGATTGGCGTACAGATCGTTGGCGGCTTCCAGCAAGCTCTTGTCCAGATCATTGAGCCGCGCGCGAATCGGCAGGTAGGCGAACGGAATGCAGAAGCCGATGTGCGCGACGATCACCGTCAGCAAGCCGAGTTTGATGCCCAGCGCCATGAACAGCAGCAGGGTCGCCACCGCGGTGACAATCTCCGGCAGGATCAGCGGCAGATTAATCCCGCCCTCGACCATCTTTTGCCCGTAGAACGGCCGATAAGTGGCCAGCGCCGCGAGCAGCGCAATCGCCGTGGCGCATACCGTGGCAATGGTCGCGACGATGATCGAATTCAGCGCCGCCGTCTGAATCGACGGGTTGGCGAGAATCCGCCCGTACCAGGCGAACGAAAACTCGGTCCACACCGTCGCCGAACGGTTGGCGTTGAAGCTGTAGGCGATCAACACGAAGATCGGCAAGTACAGATACGCAAGGATCAGCAAGCTGATTTCGCGGGTCGCCGGGAGTTTTTTCAGGTGCAGGGAAATCATGCTTTCGCCCCCCGATTGATAGTCTTCGCCGCGTGGCGGCTGTACAGCGCATAAAGCACCAGCGAGACCAGCAGAATCGCCAGCAACAGGAACGACAGCGAACTGCCCAGCGGCCAGTTTCGTGCGGTGCCGAACTGCTGCTGGATCAGGTTGCCAATCATCAGCGTCTTGCCGCCGCCAAGAATCGCCGGGGTGATGAACGCGCCAAGACTCGGCACGAACACCAACAGCGCACCGGCTATCACGCCGGGCATCGACAGCGGCAGGATGATCCGCCGCAACGCATGCCAGCGATTGGCGCCAAGGTCATAGGCGGCTTCCACCAGACGCCAGTCGAGTTTTTCCAGTGTCGAGTAGATCGGCAGAATCATGAACGGCAAAAAGCTGTAGACCAGACCCACGCTCACCGCGAAGTCGTTATAGAGCAGGGTGATGCCGCCGGCACTGGGCAACAGCGCGTTGAGGCTCTGCGCGACCCAGCCCTGTTCGCGGAGAATGATCAGCCAGGCGTAGTTGCGGATCAGCAGGTTGGTCCAGAAGGGAATGGTGATCAGCAACACCATCAGATTGCGCCGGCGCGGGGTCAGGCTCGACATCCACAACGCCACCGGAAAGCCGAACAAAAAGCACAACACGGTGGTGCCGCCAGCCTGCAGCACCGAGCGCAACAATGCCTGGGCGTAAACCCAGTTCAGCTCCAGTTCGCCGTCGAAACCTTCCTGGAAGAACAGCTGCACGTAGCTTTGCAGTTGCCATTGCGCCTGCCAGTCGACGCCGCCGTAGGTGTTGCGCGGCAGCAAGCTGATGTAACCCATGATCCCCAATGGAATGGCGATCAGGGCGAGCAGGGTCAAAACCACCGGGCTGAGCAATAGTGCGCGGTTGAGAGCGGGGGAAGTGCTGCTAACGCTCATCTCAGGCCTCCATCAACAGGCAGGCGTGCGGCGGCAGGTGCACGGCCACGCCTTCGCCGACGGCACGGCCACGGTTTAGGCCTTCGTTGTTTTCGCGCAGCATGACTTTGATGTCGTTGTGCAGCCGGCACTGGTACAGCGTCGCTGTGCCGACATAGAGCACCGCTTCAATCACACCACGCAGGTGATGCGGCTGATTGAGGTCGACCAGTTGCGAGCGCTCCGGGCGGAACGCCAGTTGCACATTGCCGCCGGTGAAGCTTTGCTGCTGACAGGGAATTTCAATCGGCAGGCCGTTGGGCACGAAGAGTTTTTCGTTGTGTTCGCCGTGCTTGAGCTGGCCGGGGAGGAAGTTGATGTCGCCGATGAACTGGGCGACGAATCGGTGAGTGGGGTGCTCGTAAATATCAGTCGGCGTACCGATCTGCAGGATTTTGCCAGCAGACATCACTGCGATGCGATCGGACAGGGTCAGCGCTTCTTCCTGATCGTGGGTGACGAAAATGAACGTAATGCCGGCTTCTTTCTGCACGCGCTTGAGTTCAACCTGCATTTCCTTGCGCAGCTTCAGGTCTAGCGCCGACAGCGGTTCGTCCAACAGCAGCACTTTCGGTTTCGGCGCCAGGGCACGGGCCAGCGCTACGCGCTGCTGTTGGCCACCGGACAATTCAGCCGGTTTGCGCCCGGCCAGGTGCTCCATTTGCACCAGCGCGAGCATCTCGCTGACCCGATCCGGAATCGACTTGCGTTGAAGACCCTGCATCTCGAGCCCGAAGGCGATATTCTGCGCCACACTCATGTGCGGAAACAGCGCGTAACTTTGGAACACCGTGTTGACCCGGCGCTTGAACGGCGGCAGATCGTTGACCGGTTCGCCAGCCAGGCGAATCTCGCCTTCGCTGACGTGCTCGAAGCCGGCAATGGTGCGCAGCAAGGTGGTTTTGCCGCAGCCCGAGGGGCCAAGCAGGGTGAAGAATTCGTTATCGGCGATGTTCACCGACACGTTGTCGAGGGCTGGCGCCAGGCCAGGATCGTCAGAATATCGTTTTGAAACATTGCGCACTTCAATTGCTGTTGGCTGACCCATATTGGTGCAATCCTTTATTTATTGTATGCAATATCTGAATGCAATTTAGAAATACCCGGATTAATCTGCGCGTGCAACCCCCTTTTTCCGTGGCCAGTCATCGCCAGGGGCGGGTTGCCCGACGCTAAAGGAGTGTTCGAATGACCGAGAAGAAGCTGGAAACCACGGTCGACCGCGTCTACCAAGGGGTTTACGAGGCGATCAGCAAGCGTTCGCTGCGACCCGGAATGAAGCTGGGTGAGGCATCGCTGGCCGAATTATTCAATGTCAGCCGTACGTCGGTGCGCGCGGCGTTGAAGCAATTGGAGGCCGACGGACTGGTCACCACTGAGCCCAATAAAGGTGCGTCGGTGTCATTGCCGAGCAACGAAGAGATCCGTTCGCTGTTCGAAACCCGTCGGCTGATCGAGATCGGTATCGTCACCGAACTGTGCCGACGCAAGGACAGCGCCGCGATGCAGGACCTGCGGGAGCACCTGCTGCTGGAAGATGCCGCCCACGCTGCCGGGGATCATGAACGGCTGATTCATCTGCTCGGCGAATTTCACATCAAACTGGCGCGCAGCTTGAACAATCCGGTCCTGATCGACTGGTTTCAGAAGCTGATCTCCCGCGCCTCGCTGTACGCTGCCGCGCTCGATGACGACAGTCACGAAGTCTGCCGCGACGATGAACATCTTCGCTTGATCGAGTACATCGAGGCCGGCAATCAGAGCGCGGCCATTGAGCTGACCTGCATGCATTTGAATGGCATCGAAAAGGCCATTCTCGACGTCGCCGCGAAGATGAAAACTGGCTACCATCCGCTCAAGCACCTGATTGGGGTGTGATCATCCGCCGGCGATGAAGTCGGCTATAACTCAATGAAACCAATGCGGATCAAGGCGCTCGAAACACTCGGGCGTCGCGTTTCACTGGCGTAGCGCTCAATCGGGCAACCAGCACAGGACACCGAGTCAGTCGATGGAGTTTTTATCCAATAGCCACGGTTGCGAAGGCTGGAAGGGCGAAATGGCCGGGCGCATTTGTGCGTTCGACTGGAGCAACACCGAGCTTGGCCCGCTGGCCCATTGGCCAGCCAGTCTGTGCAACACCGTGCAATTGATGCTGGCCTCGCCACTGCCCATGGTCATGCTGTGGGGCCGTGCCGGCTTCATGGTCTATAACGACGCTTATTCGCAGTTTGCCGGTGGACGGCATCCGTATCTGCTCGGTTCGCCGGTCGAACTCGGGTGGCCGGAAGTCGCCGAGTTCAATCGGCATGTGGTCGATACCTGTCTGGCCGGCGGCACCTTGTCGTTTCGCAACAAGCATTTAGTGCTGTTGCGTGATGGCGTCCCGGAAGATGTCTGGCTCGACCTTTATTACAGCCCGGTGGCCAACGACGCTGGCGCGCCCGCCGGGGTCATGGCGATGGTGGTGGAAACTACCGAACTGGTGATCTCGGAGCGACTGCGTCAGGAGGCGGAGGACGCTTATCGAGCCGATAACGAACGGGTGCGTCTGGCGTTGAATGCCGGCGCTTTGCTCGGCTCGTTCGTCTGGGACGTGAAAAACAATACGTTGTCGGCTGACGAGCGTTTCGCTCGCACATTCTCCTATCCGCAGGATCAGGACCTGAGCAATCTGCCCCAGGACATCGCCGAATCGCGTATTCATCCGGATGATGTCGAATGGGTGCGCGAGCGGGTCGACCAATCCGTGCAGACCGGCGAACCGTATAACGCCGAGTATCGGGTTCGACGCAATGACGGGCAGTATCTGTGGGTGCTGGCCAGCGGTGGTTGCGAGTTCGATGAACATGGCCGGCCGTTGCGTTTTCCTGGCGTACTGATCGATATCCACGAACGCAAGAACGCCGAAGAGTCGCTCCTCAAATTCACCCGTAATCTCGAACAGCGTGTGGCTGATGAGGTCGAGGCGCGGATGGCCGCCGAGGAGCAATTGCGCCAGTCGCAGAAGCTCGAATCCATCGGTGGACTTACCGGCGGCGTCGCCCATGACTTCAATAATCTGCTGCAGGTAATCGCCGGGAATCTGCATTTGCTCGCGCGCCATGAGCCCGACAATGCCAACGTGCAACGGCGCGTCAGTGCCTCGCTGGCCGCCGTCGAGCGCGGCGCCAAACTGTCTTCGCAACTGCTTGCGTTTGCCCGACGGCAACCGCTGTCGCCAGCGGTGTGTAATCCGCAGCAGATTTTCGAAGGCGTCGGCGAATTGCTCCAGCGGGCACTCGGCGAAACCATTCAGATTGATGTGCAATTGCCGCAAGCGCCGTGGCACATCAATGTCGACCGCAATCAGCTGGAAAACGCGATTCTGAATCTGGCGATCAACGCCCGTGATGCCATGAAAGGTGAGGGCACCATTGGCCTGAGCGCGGCGAACGTTCGTCTGGGTGCGGAGTTTTGCAACGGCAAAGGCATCGGCCCCGGCGATTTTGTCCGGGTCGCGGTCAGCGATAGCGGCGTGGGTATCCCGCCGCATATTCTCGAGCAGGTGTTCGAGCCATTCTTCACCACCAAGGCCGACGGTCAGGGCACCGGGCTGGGGCTGAGCATGGTGTTCGGCTTCGTCAAGCAGAGCGGCGGGCATGTCGAGATCGACAGTGAACTCGGCAAGGGCACGTGCGTGCAGTTGTATTTCCCGCGCAGTCTGCGGCCGATTCTGAATGATTCGCCCAGCCTGCCGCGGCAGCAGAGCGGTGGTCATGAAACGCTGTTGGTGGTCGAAGACAACGATGCGGTGCGCGCTTCGGCGGTCGAATTGTTGCGCGAAGAAGGCTATCGGGTGCTGACCGCCGCCAATGGCGACGTGGCGATGCAAATGTTGCTCGAAGGTGCTGAAGTAGATCTGATTTTTACCGACGTGGTCATGCCGGGGCTGATCAAAAGTTCTGACCTGGCCGCGTGGGCCAAGGTACAGACGCCGCCCGTGCCGGTCCTGTTCACCTCTGGACATACCCGCGACATCATTTCGCGCAATCACCAACTCAGCCCGGACACGCATCTGCTCGGCAAGCCCTACAGCCCGCACGCGTTATTGCAAATGTTGCGTGCGGTGTTGAGTGCCTGAGGCGCGCACAGTTTTGCTGTGGCGAGGGGATTTATCCCCGATCGACTGCGCAGCAGTCGTAGATCCTGAATATGCGGTTCGAGCGAAAATCGGCAGGGGAGCGCTGCGCACTCCATCGGGGATGAATCCCCTCGCCCCAATGATCCTGCTCATCTCGAGGGTCGCTGTTGTTCCGCAGATCGTTACTATCCAGACAAGGCCCGCCCATGACTTCCAAGCGTAACTCCAAAGCGCCCGCCGGCATGGTTCGAGTGCGTGGTGCGCGTGAACACAATCTGAAGAATGTCGATGTCGATATCCCCCGCGATGCGCTGGTGGTGTTCACCGGTGTGTCCGGTTCCGGCAAATCTTCGCTGGCGTTTTCCACGTTGTATGCCGAGGCGCAGCGGCGTTACTTCGAATCCGTGGCGCCATACGCGCGGCGGCTGATCGACCAGGTCGGGGTGCCGGATGTCGACTCCATCGAAGGTCTGCCGCCCGCTGTGGCGTTGCAACAGCAACGCGGTACGCCGAGCGCGCGGTCTTCGGTCGGCAGCGTCACAACTCTGTCGAGTCTGATCCGCATGCTCTATTCGCGCGCCGGCAGTTATCCGCCGGGGCAACCGATGCTGTACGCCGAAGATTTCTCGCCGAATACACCGCAAGGCGCCTGCTCGCAATGCCACGGGCTTGGGCGGGTTTACGAAGTCACCGAAGCGCTGATGGTGCCGGATCCGAACCTGACCATCCGCCAACGCGCGGTCGCATCCTGGCCGCTGGCGTGGCAGGGGCAGAACCTGCGCGACATCCTGGTGACCATGGGCATCGACGTCGATATTCCCTGGAACAAACTGCCGAAAAAGCAGCGTGACTGGATTCTCTTCACCGAAGAAACGCCGACGGTTCCCGTCTACGCCGGGCTGACCCCGGAAGAAACTCGCGTCGCCCTCAAACGCAAGATGGAGCCGAGCTATCAGGGCACCTTCACCGGTGCGCGGCGCTACATCCTGCACACGTTCACCCATTCGCAGAGCGCGCTGATGAAGAAGCGCGTTTCGCAGTTCATGCGCGGCAGTCCTTGCCCGTTGTGTGACGGCAAGCGCCTGAAGCGCGAGGCGCTGTCGGTGACGTTTGCCGGGTACGACATCGGCGAGCTGTCGCAGATGCCGCTGTTGCAAGTCGCCGAAGTGCTGCGGCCAGTTGCGGCGGCGAATTATCTGGAACACGCCGACGAGACCGGTGAGACCCTCACGCATGCGCAAACCCGCGAGGCTCGCCAGCAGCGCGTGGCCGCCGGTGCCAGCGGGCACGCCAGCGCTCCGGATGTGCGGCATACGCCGAATCTGTCGCTGGAGAAGCGTCTGGCAGCGCAGCGGATCGCCGAAGATCTGCTGGAGCGGGTCAGCACGCTGACGGATCTGGGCCTCGGTTACCTGGCCCTGGAACGCAGCACGCCGACGCTGTCGTCCGGCGAGTTGCAGCGTCTGCGGCTGGCGACGCAATTGGGCTCGCAGCTGTTCGGCGTGATCTATGTACTCGACGAGCCGTCCGCCGGTTTGCATCCGGCTGATGGCGAGGCGTTGTTTGCAGCGCTGCAGCGCTTGAAGGCTGACGGCAATACCTTGTTCGTGGTTGAGCATGACGTGGAAACGATGCGTCGCGCCGACTGGCTGATCGATGTCGGCCCGGCGGCGGGAGAGAAGGGCGGGCGCGTGCTGTACAGCGGCCCGCCCGCCGGACTCGCCGAGATTGCGGATTCGCAGACCCGCGCTTATCTGTTCGCTGAGCAACAAGGTGCCGCTCGCACCGCGCGTACGCCGAGCGGCTGGCTGAAGCTGGAGGGCATCACCCGAAATAATCTGAATAGTCTCAGCGCCGAGTTTCCGCTGGGCTGCTTCACGTCAGTGACCGGCGTGTCCGGCTCCGGCAAATCCAGTCTGGTCAGTCAGGCCTTGCTGGAACTGGTGGGCGCGCAGTTGGGGCGTCCTGTGGTCGAAGCCGAAGCGGATGAGCCCAGTCTTGAAGACGATGCACCGCCGCCCAGCAGCGGCCAGATCACGGCGGGGCTGGATTCGATCAAGCGTCTGGTTCAGGTCGATCAGAAACCGATCGGGCGCACGCCGCGTTCGAACCTCGCGACCTACACCGGGCTGTTCGACAATGTGCGCAAACTGTTCGCCGCGACTGCTGAGGCGCGTGACGCCGGGTATGACGCCGGGCAATTTTCTTTCAACGTCGCCAAGGGCCGCTGCGCCACCTGCGAGGGCGAGGGGTTTGTCAGCGTTGAGTTGTTGTTCATGCCCAGCGTGTACGCGCCGTGCCCGACCTGCCACGGCGCTCGCTATAACCCGCAGACCCTGGCGATTCGCTGGCAAGGCCTGAGCATCGCGCAGGTGCTGCAACTGACGGTGGATGAGGCTGTAACGGTGTTTGCCGGGCAGCCGGGGATCCGTCGTTCGCTGGAAGTGCTGCGCGATATTGGCCTGGGTTATCTGCGCTTGGGGCAACCGGCGACGGAACTGTCCGGCGGTGAGGCGCAGCGGATCAAACTGGCGACCGAATTGCAACGCACCCAGCGCGGCGCGACGCTGTACGTGCTGGATGAACCGACCACGGGGCTGCATCCGCGCGACGTCGATCGGTTGCTGGAACAACTCGATACGCTGGTGACGGCGGGGCACACGGTGATCGTGGTCGAGCATGAAATGCGCGTGGTGGCGCAAAGTGATTGGGTGATCGACATCGGTCCGGGGGCGGGGGATCAGGGCGGCCGCATTGTTGCGGCGGGCACCCCGCAGAAAGTCGCGGCCAGCAAGAAAAGCAAGACTGCGCCTTTTCTCGCGCGAGCGCTAAGCCGATGATCGCGGCGCTCAGACCGACGCCATCGCTAGCAGGGCTAGCTCCCACAGGGTTTTGCGGTGAATCTGGAGTTGTTGCGGCACACATCATCTAATGTGGGCCAGCCCTGCTGGCGATAGCGGTGTGTCAGTCAGCTCATTTCTACAGGCATAACCTCATTCTGTACGAGCTGCGGCACGCTGCGATCTTTGACGTTGGAGATCAAAAGATCGCAGCCTCGTTTCACTCGACAGCTCCTACGGGGATTTGCGGTGTGCTGGGGATTGATGCGGCACACAAAACCTTGTGGGAGCCAGCCCTGCTGGCGATGGCGGCGCGTCAGGCGCCGTCGAGTGTGCGGCGCACCTTGTCCAGCAGCTCGCTGATCTGGAACGGTTTGACCAGCATGTCCATGCCGCTGCCAAGGAAGACCTGGCGGTTGAGGGCGGTTTCGGCGTAGCCGGTCATGAACAGGATCGGCAGGCCTGGATGCCAGCCGCGAGCGACGTCCGCCAGTTCACGGCCGCTCATCCGGGGCAGGCCGACATCGGTGAGCAGCAGGTTGATCGATGGATCATTCTGCAATCGCTCCAGCGCCGATTCGATGTCCGCCGCCTGCGTGCAACGATACCCGGCGTCTTCCAGCACTTCGGTGACGAACAACCGCACAGTGGCCATGTCCTCGACGATCAACACATGCTCGCCGCTGCCTTTGGCACCGGGCACCGGTGACGGCGCGTCCGCTCCGGTGGGGTCATTGGTGCCGGGCAGCATGATGGTCACTTCCGTGCCACGACGAGCGACGCTGCGGATATGCGCGTCACCGCCGGACTGACGGGCGAAACCGTAGATCGTCGATAGCCCCAGACCGGTGCCCTGGCCCAGCGGTTTGGTGGTGAAAAACGGTTCGAACACCTTGTCGATCACGTTATGTTCGATGCCGGTGCCATCGTCGCGCACCGACAGCGCCACGTACGCGCCATCGGCCAGATTCGGGTCGCCATGAGAATACGCCGCATAGGTATTGACCCAGATGTTGCCGCCCGAGGGCAGGGCGTCGCGGGCGTTGATCACCAGATTCAGCACCGCGCTTTCCAACTGCACCGGGTCGACCAGTGCAATCGCCGGTTTGTTGGTCAGTTCCAGCTTGAGGATGATGCGTTCGCCAATGGTGCGCACCAGCAATTCTTCGAGCGAACGCACGTGTTCGTTGATGTCCACCGGTCGCGTGTCCAGCGGTTGCTGACGAGCAAACGCGAGCAAGCGGTGAGTCAGGGAAGCGGCGCTCATCGCCGAATTCAATGCCGCATCGGTATAGAACTGCACCTTGTCCAGACGCTCGTCAGCGACGCGCTTTTTGATCAGTTCCAGACTGGTGATGATGCCGGTCAGCAAATTGTTGAAGTCGTGAGCGATGCCGCCAGTGAGCTTGCCCAGGGCATCCATTTTCTGCACTTGCAGCAATTGCGCTTCAGCACGCACGCGTTCGGCAACTTCCTTGGCCAGTTGCGTGGTGGTGTCATCCAGGCGCGCCAAATGCGAGCGCTCGCGATGGCGATGTTCGGTGACGTCCTCGACGAACACCAGACTCAGTTCAGGGGTGCGATACGGCGAAATCTGCCACTCGGTCTCACGCGTTTCGCCTTGGACGCGCATGTTCAGCGTGCCTTTCCAGCGCTCGCCGTCGACCAGGCGCAGGCGCAGTTCGTTGAGGATCGCACTTTGATCGTCGGCGAAGCATTCGCGCAGAGCCTGTTGGTCCTGGTTGTCGAGAATCAGCTGAGTGAAAGCATGGTTGCACTCGTGGACTTTGAGGTTGGCGTCAAGCACCGCGATCGGCGCCGAAACGTTGGCGAAAATTTCGCGAAACCGCGCCTCGCTTTCGCGCAGGGCATTTTCGGTGTCGCGCACTCGCAGCAAGGTGCGCAATGTCGCCAGCAGCACGTCAGGGTCGACCGGATGAATCAGATAAGCATCGGCGCCAGCGTCGAGGCCGGTGATGATGTCGCCGGTCTGGATCGACGCTGCCGACACATGAATCACCGGCAACAGCGCGGTGCGCGGGTCGGCGCGCAGCAAGCGGACAATATCGAAGCCGCTCATGTCCGGCAGATTGACGTCGAGGATCAACGCATCGAGCGCTTCGCTCTCGATCAACGCCAGACCGTCGCTGCCCGTGCCCGCTTCCAGCACCTCGTAGCCGTGGCGCTCCAGGCGCCGGCGCAGGGCGTAACGGGTGGCGACGTTGTCATCGACGATCAACAGGCGGATGTCACGATTCATCGACGTTCTCCATAGCGATTGCCAGCGGGATAATGACAAAAAACGTTGAGCCGACGCCAGGCGTGCTTTGGACGCCTACTTCGCCGCCCAGCAGAGCCGCGAAACGCTTGCACAATGACAGGCCCAGACCGGTGCCGCGCAAGCGTTTTTGCAGCGGCGAATCGACCTGGGAGAAATCCTCGAACAAGGTGTCATGCAACTCTGGCGCGATGCCGATGCCAGTGTCGCTGACGGCGAAGCGAATCTGGTCTTCACCTTCCATGCGCGCCGATACGCGCACCTCGCCACGGGTGGTGAATTTCAGCGAGTTGGAAATGAAGTTGCGCAAGATCTGCCCGAGCTTCTTGTCATCGGTGTACAGACGGGGCAGACCGCTGGGTTCTTCGAAGATCAAGTCCACGGTGGAGGCATCGACGATCGGCCGGAACATCCCCCGCAAGGCCGAGAACAGGTCGAACATGTCGAACCAGGCCGGTGAGATGGTGATGCGCCCGGCTTCGATTTTCGCCAGATCGAGCAGGTCGTCGACCATGTCACTGAGCTCGCGAGCCGCTGTACTGACAAACGCAACCTGCTTGTGTTGCTCAGGACTCAGCGGGCCGTCGAGTTCGTCGGCGAGCAGACTGTTGATACTCAGAATCGAGCCCAGCGGCGTGCGGAACTCATGGCTCATGTAGGACAGAAAACGGCTTTTCAGATCCGACGCCTGGCGCAATTCTTCGGCTTGATTGTCGAGTTCGCCGTACAGCGCCAGAACGCCCTGGTTGGTCTCGTCGAGTTCTTCGCGCAGCGCCGTGATTTCGGCCTGCAACCGGGCAATGCACGCTGCCTGTTCGGCAGGGCTCAGCGTTGTCGAGTCAGCCATGTGCGGCCTCCAGGGCAACGACCAGCACCGTGACGTCATCGCGCCCGCGGCAGAAGTCGCGGTGCAGGACGCTGGCTATCACGGCAGGGTGGCGATGCACCAGACCGGGGTAGTCTTGAAGGTTCCAACGGGACTGTAAGCCGTCGCTGTACATAATCAATAAATGTCCGTTCACGTGAGCATAGTCAAAAGGTTTGGCTTTTCGGTACTGAGCACCGACGATGCCAGGATGCGAGGCCAGACCGCGCGATTTGCCATCCCCCAACAGGGTGGCGCCGATGTTGCCGACACCGGCGAAGGTCAAGCCGTCGCGCTGGCTGTCGAATTGGGTGAAAGCGACCGCGCCACCGCGGGTACCGAGCATTCCCTGATGCAGGTCTTCCATCAATACCACAGGATCGGCAAACGGCGCCCGGGCGAATGCCTCGGCGCCGGCCAGACCCGCGCGCTCGGCTTCTTCGCCATGACCGAGTCCGTCGACAACCAGCGCGCTAAGTCTTGTGCGGGCGTAAGCCAGGTACCAGACATCGCCGCACGCTGGATCGGCATGCAGCGAATGCTGGCTGACACCAAAGCGCACATCGGCGTGACGATCGCTGCGCGGATAGATCCGCGCCAACAGCACAGCGCCACGGTGGTCCGCGTAGACATCAAACACGTTGGTCTGACGCGATACCGCGCCGAGACCGATGCCTTGCGTGCCGCCGGTGGAAAAACCGTCCGCCAGACAGGCGTCAAGGTCAAAGCCCTGCGCCCGGTCCACAGTCTGCATTTCAATGCCGAAAGCGTTATCGGGCCGTGGCACCACGCGCAGGTGGAATTCGCCGCCCTGGGCATGTTTGAGCACGTTGCTGGCCAGTTCCGTGGCCACCAGCGCCACGCGCCCGGCATCGTTTTCATCGAAGCCGTGCTGCTCGGCGAGTTTCTGCGCGGTGCGCCGCGCGTGCCCGATCTGACTGCTGTCCTCGATCGGCAAAACCTGGGTCAACGACCCGGCGATATTCATGTCCATCGGGTGATCGTTATGCGTGTGCCTTTGCCGGGCTCAGTGTCGAGTTCGAATTCATTGACCAGTCGCTTGGCGCCAGTCAGGCCAAGGCCCAGTCCGCCGCCCGAGGTCCAGCCATCGGTCATCGCCAGTTTGATGTCGGGAATGCCCGGACCTTGGTCACGGAAAGTCAGGCGCAGGCCGACGCGGCCGTTTTCCTCAAGGATCTGCCAATCCATGTCGCCGCCACCGCCATAGACCATGGTGTTGCGCGCCAGCTCACTGACGGCGGTCACCAGTTTGGTCAGGTCGATCAGGCGCATGCCGCATTCGGTGGCGAGCTTGCGCGTGGTCTGGCGGGCCAGTACCACGTCCTGTTCAATCAGAATGGGTTGAGTACCGCTGCTGCGCACGGTCATTGCAGGCGTACTCGGTCCTGTAGCAGTTTCATCCCGCGTTCGACGTTGAGGGCGGTGCTGACACCCGGCAAGGTCATGCCCAGCTCGACGAGGGTAATCGCCACCGCCGGTTGCATGCCGACCAGCACGGTTTCGGCGTCCATGATTTTCGACAACCCGGAAATGGTGCCAATCATGCGCCCGATGAACGAATCGACCATGTCCAGCGCGGAAATGTCGATCAACACACCGCGCGCCGAAGTCCGGCTGATGCGCTCGGACAAATCATCCTGCAAGGTCAGGGCGAGTTGGTCGTGCATGTCGACCTGAATGGTCACCAGCAGCAAATCGCCCATTTGAAGAATCGGAATACGTTCCATCGGCTCAGACCGCTTTGCCGAGGCTGATGCCCAGGCGCGTCAGGGCCAGCTTCAAGGCGTCGGCCAGATTAGCCTTGGTGACTACGCCCTGCAGATCCAGGCCCAGGTGCACGATGGTTTGCGCAATTTGCGGACGCACGCCGCTGATGATGCAATCGGCGCCCATCAGGCGAATCGCGGTCACGGTTTTCAGCAGGTGCTGGGCGACGAGGGTGTCAACGGTTGGCACGCCGGTGATGTCGATGATGGCGATTTCCGAACCGGTGTCGACGATGCGCTGCAGCAGCGACTCCATCACCACTTGGGTGCGCTGCGAATCGAGGGTGCCGATCATCGGCAGGGCGAGTACGCCATCCCACAGCTTGACCACCGGCGTCGACAGTTCCAGCAGTTCTTCCTGCTGACGCTTGATCACCGCTTCGCGGGATTTCTGGAAGGTGCCGATGGTGTGCATGCCTGCGGTGTCGAGCAGCTCGGACATTTCCAGCAGTTGCTCAGCAAGCAGTGCCGGCTGGTCCTGGTAGTGGTTTTGCAGCAGAGCGAACACTGGGCCCTTCAGCGCGAAAATGAAGTTGGCGGTCTGCTGGGAATCCTGGCCGAGCAGGGCGCGGCTCTGCGACAGCTTTTCCAGAAACTGGCGAGTGTCTTCCCAGCCGGCGGCAGTGATCTTGCTGCCATTGCCGCTTTCAAGGCCGTTGAGCAGCAACTGCAGAAGATCGCGGGTCTGTTGCGTCAGGTCGTGTTCTTTGAGATTGCGCGTGGCGCCGCTGGCTTCGAGACGCTTGGTCCACTCACTCAACAGTTGAGCCTGGTTGTTCTTGATTGCTTCGACTGTGCTGTTCTGCAGTGCTGCCATGTGCGTGTCGCTCCGTTACGTATGGGGGGCCGGCTCAGCGAAATGACCGGCGCGAATTGACTGACATTTGCCGCCTGAAATAGTTGTCCATTTCGCGGTGAATTTTTCTGCCTGTCGCGTCGAACGCCCCGTTAATTCTAGTCGGCGTGGCAACAGGCAACGATGTTTTGAACGAATCAGTGGCGTCAGGCTTCGAATCTGCAAGCCCGACGTTTTCCAGTCGTGCTGGAAGAAGGATGCAGGACTATGAATGAGGTGGATATGAACGAGCAAGCGCCGCGAGAGCAAAATCAGTCCTCTGAACCAATTAATCGCAATGATCCCGCGATCGATCCGCAAACTCCGGGGCAAACTCCGCCTGCGCCAAGCGAGAAAGGCCAAGCAGACAGCGCCTCCACCGAGGTCGATCAAAAGCAGCATCACAGCGATAACAGCAACGACTTCAGCCCCGGCTTCAAGCCCGACCCTGACCGTCCTGCGCCGGGAGAAAGCACCGACGCCGATATCGACACTGACGGCGGTTGATCGCCGCAACGCAAAAGGCCGCATCCATGGATGCGGCCTTTTTTATGCCCGGGAGTTTTATTTGCTCGGGTGTTTGGCTTGCAGCTCTTTGGCATGGGCCAGATGTTTTTCCAGCGCCGGGAGCATTTTCTGCGCAAACGCTTTCAGTTCAGTTGCGCCCTTGGCCTTGTCGTCGGTCACGGTGTTCGCCTGTTTCTTGAACAGCTCGATGGTTTCCTGGTGAGCCATCACCTGGTTGTTCGCGTAAGCCGCATCGAACGATTCATCGCGCATATCGAGGATTTTTTCCTTGGCCTGTTTGACCAAAGTAGTGGTGTCCGGGACTTCGATGTCGTTGGCTTTGGCGATCGCCGCCAGCTCATCGTTGGCCTTGCTGTGATCGGTGATCATCTGGTTTGCAAAGGCTTTGATGTCAGCGGACTGGCTCTTTTCCAGGGCCAGGCGACTGGTTTCGATTTCAGCGATGCCACCAGCGGCGGCGTTATCGACAAAGTCGTTGTCGGTCGCAGCGAAGGCGCTGCCCATGCCGGTGCTCAGTGCAACAGCCAGAGCGAGATGACGCAGGTTGAATCCGTCCATTGGGTATCTCCACGCAGGTTTTTGTGAGCGTTATCCAATGGAGCGGGTGCAGCCGTGAAAGGTTTTATCGCGTTTACGACAGGGCGACGAACGGCAACCGCTGGTCTGACAGGGAGTCGACAGAAGCTATCGCGCAAGGCCATGCTGATAATGAGTCAGCGCATCGGTCGCGCTGGTTGTCCAATCAAATTGTTGGAGGTGTTTCATGCCGGTTTCACATGATCTGTATCAGGACCTGGGTTGCAAGAAGGAAGAGATCGAGCAAAAACGCTCCGAGGATCCGAAGCTGGATTCGTTGCTCAACAAATACTTCGATGTTGATGCTGAAGTGGTCGAGGCCGAGACCGCCCAATCAGATGCCCCCAGCGATGACGAGCTGAAAAAGCTCAAGGAGAAACGGGTGATCGTCAAAGAGCAGATCGTCGCGCGTCTGGCGGGGCAATCTTTGACCGGCCAGTAGCCGACTGACCGGCGGTCGCAGACTGACCGGAACGACAATCCCCGACGGCACCTCGAATGTTCAGAGTCATCCATCATCGACTCCTGGCGAGGTGCCTTATGAACGATCCCAAATTCCCCAGTGAAGAGCAGGGCGGATTCGACCCGATTCCGAAGCGTCCCGAACCGAATAGCCCGGCGCACACCACGGCCATTCCGGAAGAGCCGGACCCGAATCTGCCGGAAGATGAAGATCCCGAGAAGTTCGACAGGTCCAGCAACTGATTGACCGCTATCGCCAGCAGGGCTGGCTCCCACAGGTTTTCGGCGTGTGACAAATGTCAGGGTCAACCTGTTTCACTGTGGGAGCCAGCCCTGCTGGCGATAGCGTCGCTCCATGCGACAGAAATTCATCTCAACGCCGCTTCCAACGGCATCCGCGCCATATGCGACGCCTTCAACGAGCCGAAATACAACCACTGCCCATATTCGCGCACCGTGGTAATCGGCGAGTAATTGTCGTCGCTGGCATCCTGCAGATTGGCAATCACTTTGCCGTCCAGATCCAGCCCCAACACGAAGCCGCGCTTCTCCACCGGTTTCGGCAAAACCGTCAGTGCCCGGACAATCATTTTGCGCATGAACGGATGCCCGGCGGTGCCGTCGAGCAGAGCATTGCGCGGTGCATACAGCGCCACCCAAAAGCGGTTGCTGCCATTGAACGCGAGGTTGTCCGGCAGCCCCGGCAGGTTATCGATAAACACGTCATGGGTGCCGGCCTTCGGGCCCCTCAGCCAATAACGGCTGATGCGATAGGCGCCGGTTTCGTTGACCAGCACGTAGGCTTCGTCCGGGCCGAGGGTCACGCCGTTGGCAAACTGCAGTTTATTCAGCAGCACCGAGGTCTTGCCGGTCTGAAAGTCATAGCGCAGCAGACGGCCGTCGCCGCCGTGCTCGATGATTGCCTCGCCGTCACGACCGTAACCCCAACGGCTGGAGGCGTCGCTGAAGTAGGCGAAATGTCCTGACTTGTCGATGACCACGTCATCGGTGAAACCGAACGCGACACCGTTGGCGTCGGTGGTGAGCGGAATCAATCGGCCTTGCGCGTCTAAAGACAACAAGCCTTTGACCGCGTCGGCAATCACCAGCATCCCGTTCGGATGGCGGGCGAGGCCCAGGGGGCGCCCGCCGGTATCGGCGAGAACTTTGCGTTCCTGGCCGTCGAGGCTGGTGCGGATCAAACGACCGTCGTGCAGCCCGGTGATCAGAAAATCCTCTTCCAGCAGCAATGCCTCGGGGCCTTCGATATCGCTCGGGCCGATTTTGGCCGCGCCTTTGAGTTTCTGGTTTTCGGCATAAATGCCCTCGGTCAGAGATGGCGCGGCCATCGGGTTCCAGGCCTGCGGTTCAACTTGAGTGGGCATCAGCAGCAGGAACCCGATAACGACCAACGCCAGCAACAATAATCCATGCCGTACCTTCACGCGCTGGCCCTCGCCGAAGCCAGGTATCGTCCGGCCATGTCGCGCAGCGCCAGCATTGATTCGGCGGACTCGCGCTCAATGCGGCGTTTGAGCAACAGCCTATTGGCGATGCGCATGGGTAACCCGTCGAAGCGATAATCGAGCGTGCGTATAAAACGCGTGTCGCTGCCGGTGGCGCTGCATTCGTAGGTCAGCGACAACGACAATCCGCGATCGCCCTGCGCGCGTGCACACCAACGTCGGCCGGGCAGATACTCGGTGACTTCCCATCGCAGATGACCACTACGGCCGCCGGCGTTGATGTCTTCTTCGAAGGAATCGCCAGCGTGCAGTGGGCCGTGCGCGCCATCAATCTTCAGCGAAGACGGATGCCACTCGGGCCAGCGGCTGACGCTCGCCGCGTAAGCGAGCACGGCAACGGGGTCGCCGGCGATGTCGATCTGGTGCTGCATACGGGTCATGGGCATTCTCGAGTAGCTCAGAGGAGCGAATTCCGGCTCCCAATAAAGGGTGCCGAACAGGTAATCCATCAGCGGCAGGACAATGTTGAAATTGCGCTCCTGCATGCGCTCGCGACGGTGATGCAGTTCGTGCAGGCGGCGCATCTGGCGAATCCACGGCAGGCGCGTCAGCGGGTTGTCCGCAGGCAGATGTTCGCAGGCATGGAACACCTCGTAAGTGAGATAACCCAGCACCATGCAACCTGCAAACAGCCCGGCAACGTTGGCATTGAACTGCGCGAGCAGCCACCAGAGCGGCAGCGTGAACACGAGCGTGTGCAACACGATCAGCCACGCCGGAAAGAGGATCACCCGCCAGTCGCGGGCACTGTCGTACGTCATGTGGCCGGGCGTGAAGAAGCTGTGATGGTCACCGGCATGCCGGGCGTAAAACATCTTCGCGAAGGATTTTTTATGATGGCCGAGATGGCGGTGAACCATGTACACGCCGAAATTGAAGAACAGCAAAGTCAGCGGCACGGTCAGCCATTGCAACAAGCTTACGTGCTCCAAGGTACTCCAGAATGCCGCGATGGCCAGCACGCCGAACAGCAGCACGAACGCGCCGTGCAGCCACGGGTTGTAGCGCGGATGTATGGCCGCGCGATAACGGCTGCGGAATACCTCAGTGGTCTGCCTCACTGCGCTCACCTGTCGGGTACTGGAAATGTACCCGGCAGATTAGCCGATCCGGCCGTTTGTGCCGCTCAGACCTAGAGGTCAGTTGCGCCATCATCCGGTGTAAAACGCACAACTCAGCTCAATGGGTTCCAGCGCTGGGACCAGTCGTCATCGGTTTTGATCACGTCGCGCAGCAGATCGAAGGCTTGCTGCAGGATCAGCGAGTCGCGGTCGCGCGAGTACACAAGATAGGTCGGATAGCCAAATTCCGGGGCTTTGGTCACCGCTTCCAGCGCGCCGTTTTCCAGATAGGTACGCACCACGCGCGTGCGGAAATAGCCGCTGCCGCCGTGTTCGAGAATGTATTGAAGGGCCAGCGGGCCAAGGTTGAAACTCAGCGCCGCTTTGGCTTTTTCCGGCAGCGCGGCATCGTGCTGACGACGAAAATCCGGGCCCCAGTCGATATAAACGTAGGGGTCCGGGCGGTCGGGCGCGCGAACCAGAATGAGTTTTTCTTCCAGCACTTGCTCGACCTGCAAGCCCGGCCAGTATTCCGGCTGGTAGACCAGCGCGGCATCGAGTACGCCGAGTTCGAGTTGTCGCAGCAGGTTTTCGCCGTCGCGGATTTCCATGCGCAAGGCATGGCTCGGAATCTTCTCACGCAACTCTGCCGCCCAACTGAGCATCAACGGGTTGCACAAGCTGACTTCGCCGCCGATGTGCAACACGTTGTGGTAGCCCTCGGGCAGCGGCAGGTCGCGGCGTGCCGCCTCCCACGTCTGCACCAGTTGATTGGCGTAGATCACGAACGCCTCGCCATTGGGCGTCAGCTTCGCCCCGGCACGGTTGCGCACGAACAGCGTGCTGCCCAACTGGCTCTCGAGTTTCTGCACGCGCGCGGTGATCGCCGTTTGCGTGACGAACAGTTTCTGCGCCGCTGCGGCGAGACTGCCGTGGCGAACGATTTCCAGAAAGGTGCGGGCGAGGTCGATGTCCATGGGCGGGCCGGTGGTGAAGGTGCGCGTAGTGTAAGGGGCAGGCCGGGTCGACTCCACCATCCCGTAGGAGCTGTCGAGTGAAACGAGGCTGCGATCTTTTGCTCCTGATGTTGATTTACCGACCAGGAATCAAAAGATCGCAGCGTGCCGAACTCCTACACGAGTTCTCCTCATCGACGACCAGAGCCTGCGGAAATCGGAGCGTTTGCGCCAAGTGTGGGGAAACTTCCGACGAGTATTTCAGGTTGGTCGTCGGACGCGCGGGCTATAGCATGAGTCCTGACATTGAAGTCATCGAGCACATTGATTGCTCTGAAAACGCACTAAGGACGGAACATGCGAATCCCAATGCTGGAAAGCCATACACCCGCTTACTCCTCGCGCCATTATTGGCGCGACGATCGCGCCAGATGCCCCTCGGAGGCTGTCCCCATGCCCACCGCCAAAGCGCACCGGCTCACGGGCTTGAAGAAGCTCGAGGGCAAGCCTCTGGAGTTGCTCCTGCGTGGGCAAGACACCGGCGACGACCCGATGCTCATTTTGCGTTGCACAAGCGAAGGGTTTGAATTGGCCGATGTGATCAACATGATCGCAACCTGCGAGACCTATCAGCAGGGCGAACTGGTCAAGCGTATCACCGGCAAGTCCGTCAGAGCTGTGCGACGCCTGCTCAAGGAAGGCATTGCGCTGCGGCTGGACACGCAGCAGAGCATCATCGCCTACCAATATGCCCTCGCGCTGGAGCTGGCCACCGAGGTGTTCGGCCAGCAGCTAAAGGCCGAGTCCTGGCTGCAACAACCCGCCAAATACTTTTACGGTCATGTGCCGCTCGATCTGGTTGGGCATGCATTGGGGTTCAGAATGGTTGAGGAGTATCTGAACCAGATCAAATACGGGGTTTACCAATGAATCCCTTGCCCTGGGATGATCGCTGGTACGCCTGGCGGCTGGATCGCGAGGTGTACAGCGATACCTGGGACAGCGGCCTGGGATCGAAACGCGACGGCGGCCGCTGGAATACGCCTGGCCGGCGAGTCGTTTATGCCTCAGTCGATCCCTCCACCGCGATTCTGGAGGTGGCCGCCCATGGCAGTTTCGATGCGCTTGATCAGGAGCGTTATGTGCTGACCTGCTTTGAAATCATTCACGAAGCCAGTGTCAGGATTGTGCAACCGGAAGACGTGCCCAATCCGCATTGGCTGAACCCGATGAAGACGTCGCCCAACCAGCGAAAGTTCGCCGACGCACTTTTGGCTGAACATCCGTTCATATTGGTGCCCTCGGTGGCAACCCGTCATTCATGGAATCTGCTGGTGAGCTGCGATCTGGCGGAAGGTCAGTTCCGAATGGTTTCGCAAGAACGTTTTGGGCTGGATACGCGTTTACTGCAAGAGGTCTGATCTGCGCTCAAGCAGCGGTGGCGAGCCCGAGCGATGCACTGGCGTCGACTGCTTAAAACGACAAATCCCGCGATTAAGCGGGACTTGTTTGTACCAAGTGGCTTCTTACGAAGGGAACAGCTCGGACAGTTTCATCGACAGCATCATGTCGCCTTCAACGCGCAGTTTGCCGCCCATGAACGCTTGCATGCCGTCGGTTTCGCCGCTGACGATGTCCTTCAGTGTCTGGCTGTCCAGCACCAGCGTGCAGTTGGCGTCCGGGTTTTCGCCTTCCTGGATGTCGCAAGTGCCGTCTTTGACGATCAGTGCGTATTGCTTGTCTTCGTCGGTGATGTTGAAACCGAAGACCAGATCCAGACCGGCAGCAGCGGCTGGGTTGAACTTGGCTTGCATTGCTTTTACGGCATCAGCTACGGAGGTCATGGTTCGATCCTTTCTTGGTAGTAGGAGCTGGGTGGTTACAGCCAGGGTCACAGTTAGCCGGACTCAGCGGAAAGTGATGAGTTCCGGGGCCTTCAGCAGTTGCAGGTGTGCGTGACTGTTGAAGGAAGCCAGAGCCACCTCGCGACCACGAAATTTCAGTTGGTTGAGCGAGGTGTTGACGATTTGCCAGTTCAATTCAAAAGCCTGTCGGGCAGGCATTTGCGTAATCAGGTGGAGCAGGGCGGTGATGGTGCCGCCGGATGTGAAGACGGCGATTTTCTGGTTCTTTTCCGCCAGATCAAGAATTCGCTGCAGCCCGGCCTGAACCCGTTCGACGAAGCCCAGCCAGCTCTCCAGCCCGGGCGTGTCGTAGGTCCCGGCCAGCCAGCGCTCGATGATCAGAGCGAAGATGCGCTGAAATTCGCCGCGGTTTTGTGCGGCGTTGCGCAGGATGTCGAGGGCCTCCGGTTCTTCGGGCAGCAGCGCCGGGAGCAGGGCGCGGATCACCGCATCGGCATCGAATTCATTGAACGCGGAATCGGTTTCCAGGATCGGTACCGGCAAGCCCTTGGCGCTGAACTGCTCAAGCGCACTGGCAGCGGTGTCTTGTTGGCGGCGCAGATCGCCCGCCAGGCAGCGATCGAAGCTGATGCCCAGTTCAGCGAGATACTGACCGAGGATTTCCGCCTGGCGCACACCGGTCGGCGACAGGACGTCATAGTCGTCTGCACCAAAGGAGGCCTGGCCATGTCGAATCAGATAGATGCTGCCCACGTCCGCGTCGTCCCGGTACGTTGAAGGTTTGGCGAGGTTATGAGGATGGCGGAGAGCTGTCAATGAAAAAACATACGCTTGTTTGAAATGCCCGTTACAGGCGTGTTGCCAGAGGTTTCACGGCTGGCCGACTAGCCGGACGATGGGTATGCTGGCGTCAACCCGCGGATGTTTCGCATCCGCGCATTGTTTTGAGGAGTCGCTGTGGAGTTTTTCACCGAATACGCCAGTTTTCTGGCCAAGACCGTCACCCTGGTAATCGCCATTCTGATAGTGCTCGCCAGCTTTGCTGCGTTGCGCAGCAAGGGCCGACGCAAATCGGCGGGCCAGTTGCAGGTCAGCAAGCTCAATGATTTCTACAAGGGCCTGCGTGAACGGCTCGAGCAAACGCTGCTCGACAAGGATCAGCTTAAAGCGTTGCGCAAGAGCCAGACCAAGTCTGAAAAGACCCATAAGAAGCAAAAGAACAAGCCTGACGCTAAAGCGCGGGTGTTCGTGCTGGATTTCGACGGCGACATCAAGGCTTCGGCGACCGAGAGCCTGCGCCATGAAATCACTGCGCTGTTGACCCTCGCCACTCCGAAAGACGAAGTGGTCCTGCGCCTGGAAAGCGGTGGCGGCATGGTGCACAGCTATGGTCTGGCATCCTCGCAACTGGCGCGGATTCGCGACGCCGGCGTGCCGTTGACGGTCTGCATCGACAAGGTCGCGGCCAGCGGCGGCTACATGATGGCGTGCATCGGCGAGAAGATCATCAGCGCACCGTTCGCGATCCTGGGTTCGATCGGCGTGGTCGCGCAATTGCCCAACGTCAATCGCTTGCTGAAGAAACACGACATCGACTTCGAAGTGCTGACGGCCGGCGAATACAAGCGCACCTTGACCGTGTTTGGCGAAAACACCGAGAAGGGCCGGGAAAAGTTTCAGGAAGACCTCGACGTCACCCATCAGTTGTTCAAGAACTTCGTGGCTCGCTATCGTCCGCAACTGGCCATCGATGACGTGGCCACCGGCGAAATCTGGCTGGGCATTGCTGCGTTGGATAAACAACTGGTCGATGAACTCAAGACCAGCGATGAGTATCTGGCTGAGCGGGCGAAGAAATCCGAGGTTTACCACCTGCATTACGCCGAGCGCAAAAGTCTGCAAGAACGCATTGGCATGGCTGCCAGCGGATCGGTGGATCGCTTGCTGTTGAGCTGGTGGAGTCGCCTGACCCAGCAACGCTTCTGGTAAAACAGGCGCGCATGAAAACGCCGGTCAGTGACCGGCGTTTTTTTGTGCCCGATAAAGTCCGTCGGCTTAGCGACGACGGAACAATGGCAACGGTTCGTCGGCCGCGGCCTGATAGGTCACCGAGAAATCCTTGAGGCCTTCAAGGGCTTCGTACGGATCCTTGTCGGGACGCACGGCGAAGGCGTCGAACCCACAACGACGCATGTAGAACAGCTGATCACGCAGCACGTCGCCGATTGCCCGCAGTTCGCCTTTGAAACCGTAGCGGTCGCGTAGCAGGCGGGCATTGGAGTAGTTGCGGCCGTCAGTGAAGGCGGGGAAGTTCAGGGCAATCACCTGGAACTCCGCCACGTCGTCGCCGATTTCTTCGGCTTCTTCCTCAGCGTCCAGCCACACTCCCAGACCGCCGTCGCGGGCTTTCAAGGCGTGACCGTGATCGCGCCACAAGGCCAGCGGCACGATCAGGTCGTCACAGTTGGAGATACCGTCGAGGGTTGCGTCCTTTGGCAGCAGGTGCCAGGTTTCGTCGACGACTTCGTTGTTTTTAATGATTCGCTGCATAGACGCGTTCCTTGAAGAGGTCGATGCCAATACGCTGATAGGTGTCGATAAAGCGCTCGTCTTCGGTGCGTTGTTCAACATACACGTCGATCAGCTTCGAGATCACCTCAGGCATGGCTTCCTGAGCGAAGGACGGGCCGAGGATCTTGCCCAGGCTGGCGTCACGGCTGGCGCTGCCGCCAAGGGAAACCTGATAGAACTCCTCGCCTTTCTTGTCGACGCCGAGGATGCCGATGTGGCCGACGTGGTGGTGACCGCAGGCGTTCATGCAGCCGGAAATGTTCAGGTCCAGCTCGCCAATGTCGAACAGGTAATCGAGGTCATCGAAGCGGCGCTGAATCGACTCGGCAATCGGGATCGATTTGGCGTTGGCCAGCGAGCAGAAATCACCGCCAGGGCAGCAGATGATGTCGGTCAGCAGGCCGATGTTCGGCGTGGCGAAACCGCCTTCGCGCAGTTCGCCCCAGAGGGCGAACAACTGGCTCTGCTCAACATCGGCAAGAATGATGTTCTGTTCGTGGGAGGTGCGCAGTTGGCCGAAGCTGTAGCGGTCGGCCAGATCGGCGACGGCGTCGAGCTGCTTGTCGGTGATGTCGCCAGGGGCAACGCCGGTCGGCTTCAGCGACAGGGTTACGGCAACATAACCCGGCTTTTTGTGCGCCAGGGTGTTACGGCTGCGCCAGCGGGCGAAACCCGGATGCTCTTTGTCGAGCTCGGCCAGTTGCGCGGTCTGGTTATCCAGCGCCTTATAGTCCGGGTCGACGAAGTGCTTGGCCACACGATGCAGTTCGGCTTCGGTCAAAGTGGTCTGGCCACCGCGCAGGTGTTCCATTTCCGCATCGACTTTCTGTGCGAACACTTCTGGCGTAAGAGCTTTGACGAGGATCTTGATCCGCGCCTTGTATTTGTTGTCGCGACGGCCGTAACGGTTGTAAACCCGCAGGATGGCGTCGAGATAGCTCAACAGATCCTGCCACGGCAGGAATTCATTGATGAACGCGCCCACCACTGGCGTACGCCCCAGCCCGCCACCGACCAGCACGCGGAAGCCCAGTTCGCCAGCGGCGTTGTGCACCGGCTCAAGGCCGATGTCGTGGACTTCAATGGCGGCACGGTCAGCGGTCGAACCGTTGACGGCGATCTTGAATTTACGCGGCAGGTAAGCGAATTCCGGGTGGAAGGTCGTCCACTGACGCACGATCTCGCACCATGGGCGCGGGTCGATCACTTCGTCGGCAGCGACACCGGCGAACTGGTCAGTGGTGACGTTGCGCAGGCAGTTGCCGCTGGTCTGGATCGCGTGCATCTGCACGGTGGCCAGTTCGGCAAGAATGTCCGGGATATCTTCCACCGCCGGCCAGTTGAACTGCACGTTCTGGCGCGTACTGATGTGGGCATAGCCTTTGTCGTAGTCGCGGGCAATCTTGGCCATCATGCGCACTTGGCGCGAGGTCAGTTGGCCGTAAGGCACCGCCACGCGCAGCATCGGCGCGAAGCGCTGGATGTAGAGGCCATTTTGCAGGCGCAGAGGGCGGAATTCTTCTTCGCTCAGCTCACCTGCCAGATAGCGTCGGGTCTGATCACGGAACTGCTTGACGCGGTCCTCGATGATCCGCTGATCGTACTCGTCGTATACGTACATATAAGTCCTGTTCTCAGGCTTGGGCCACTCGGAAAACGCTGCGTTTTCGCTTGCTGGAGTCCGAATTGTGCCTCTGCAATTCTGCGCGCACGGCCGCGCACTCCCTAACGGAGCCGGGGCAATATACCCGTTTGCAGTTATGCGCAAAAGTGATGTTTGAGTATATGTAAAGAACCAAATCGCCTAACGAGAATGACTGTCAACTAATCCACATTTGTCGTGCGGACAATCATCGTCTTAACTGTCATCGAGACTTTCTGCAATCACCGATAAAACCGATAAGAGGCGATGCAATGAGCAATCCGACCAAGGCAAGAAAAAGCGACAGCAGTGTCGATGCATGGGCCATTTTGTTCCTGATCATTCTAGTGGTGGGGACAGCGGTATTCTGGGTCAGTCATCAGTAAGCGACCCGTCCGGGCCCACGTCCGACGGACTGTCGGGCATAAACGGAACACACGCCGATAGCTGCTGGTTCGATGGCTATCGATGCGCGGCGATGTTTCCTTGGGCCCGGATGCTTGATCTCGAGATTTTTCTCTATCACCTGCCAGCGGGGCGGCGCACGGCTGCGCTGACGCTTGTCACACCCCGGCGAGAAGCAACACCAGTTTGACGATGGCGAACAGCGTCAGGGCGAACACGGCGGTAAACAAAATTCCCAGCATGACAAAATGGCTGGGCTTGCCATGGGTGAAATCCCTGGCGCGGTTCTTGCCGCTCTGCACGCCGAATGCCGCAGCCATGACGCTGTGCAGCATCTGCCAGAAACTTGGTGGTTTGTTGTTGGCTGGATCGTCCATAAATCCCTCGTATGCCGTGGATGTCAGACAAGCATAGCCAACCCGAGAAAAAAGATCGCAGCCTGCGGCAGCTCCTGCACTGGATTTAGTTCATCCAAGCAGTGAGCCTGCTCGCGAAGGCGGTGGGTCAGTCGGCGATGATGTTGCGGCGGATGGCCTATTCGCGAGCAAGCTCGCTCCCACAGTGGATCGGGGCTGGGCCGAAATATCCGAACACCACAAATCCCCCTGTAGGAGCTGCCGCAGGCTGCGATCTTTTTAGTTGTCGTAACCTAGGTTTGGCGCCAGCCAGCGCTCGGTTACGCTCAGGTCCTGGCCTTTACGCGACGTGTAACTCTGCACCTGATCCTTGTCGATCTTGCCCACGGCGAAGTATTGCGCCTGTGGATGCGCGAAATACCAGCCGCTGACCGCTGCCGCCGGGAACATTGCGTAATGTTCGGTGAGGAACACGCCGCTGCGGCCGGCACGCATTTCGGCGGCTTCAGGATCGAGAAGCGTGAACAATGCCGCCTTCTCGGTGTGGTCCGGGCAAGCCGGATAACCCGGAGCAGGGCGGATGCCACGATATTGCTCTTTGATCAGCGCATCGTTGTCCAGCGTTTCATCCTGAGCGTAGCCCCAGTGCTCTTTACGCACTTGCTGGTGCAGCCATTCGGCACAGGCTTCGGCCAGGCGGTCAGCCAGAGCCTTGACCATGATCGAGTTGTAGTCGTCGCCAGCGTCCTGGTACGCCTTCGCGACTTCTTCGGCGCCGATGCCGGCAGTGGTGATGAAGCCACCGACATAGTCGGTCACTTCGCTGTCCTTCGGTGCAACGAAGTCGGCGAGGCAGAAGTTCGGTTTGCCGTCGGTCTTGATGATCTGCTGACGCAAGTGATGCAGTTTGGCCAGCGGCTTGCCGTCATCGTTGTAAAGCTCGATGTCGTCTTCGTTGACCTGATTGGCCGGCCAGAAGCCGAATACCACACGGGCGCTGATCAGCTTCTCGTCGATCAGTTTGGCGAGCATTTCCTGCGCGTCCTTGTACAGCGCGGTGGCGGCTTCACCGACCACTTCGTCTTCAAGGATGCGCGGGAATTTGCCGGCCAGATCCCAGGAAATAAAGAACGGTGTCCAGTCGATGTATTCGGCCAGGACCTTGAGATCGATATTGTCCAGCACCTTGCTGCCGGTAAACGTCGGTTTCACCGGCTGGTAATTTGCCCAGTCGAACTGCGGCTTCTTGGCGATCGCCGCCGCGTAGCTCAAGCGCTCGGTGCGGGCGCTGCGGTTGGAGGTGCGTTCGCGTACCTCAACGTAGTCGGCGCGGGTCTTCTCGACGAAACCGGCTTTCAATTCCTTCGACAGCAATTGCGTCGCCACGCCGACGGCGCGCGAGGCATCGGTCACGTAGACCACCGCGTCGTTGCTGTATTTTGGCTCGATCTTCACCGCCGTGTGCGCTTTGGAGGTGGTCGCGCCACCGATCATCAGCGGCAGATGGAAGTCCTGACGCTGCATCTCACGCGCAACGTGAACCATTTCATCCAGCGACGGCGTGATCAGCCCGGACAGGCCGATGATGTCGCACTTCTGCTCTTTGGCCACCTGCAGAATCTTCTCGGCCGGCACCATCACGCCGAGATCGACGATGTCATAGCCGTTGCATCCGAGCACCACACCGACGATGTTCTTGCCGATGTCGTGCACGTCGCCTTTCACCGTAGCCATGAGAATCTTGCCTTTGGCTTCCGGTTTGTCGCCTTTCTCCAGTTCGATGAACGGGATCAGATGCGCCACGGCCTGCTTCATCACCCGCGCGGATTTCACTACTTGCGGGAGGAACATTTTGCCAGCGCCAAACAGATCGCCGACGATGTTCATGCCAGACATCAGCGGGCCTTCGATCACTTCGATCGGGCGAGCAAACGACTGACGGGATTCTTCGGTATCTTCGACGATGTGCGTGGTGATGCCTTTGACCAGCGCGTGTTCCAGGCGCTTGTTGACGTCCCAGTTACGCCACTCTTCAGTCTCGGCTTCCTTGACGCTGCCGTCGCCCTTGTACTTGTCGGCGATGGCGAGGAGGGCGTCGGTGCCTTCCGGCGTGCGGTTGAGGATCACGTCTTCGACCGCGTCGCGCAGCTCGACCGGAATCTGGTCGTAGATCTCCAGCTGACCGGCGTTGACGATGCCCATGGTCAGGCCCGCGCGGATCGCGTAGAGCAAAAACACCGAGTGGATCGCCTCACGCACCGGGTTGTTGCCCCGGAACGAGAACGAAACGTTGGACACGCCACCCGACGTCAGCGCATACGGCAGTTCGTCGCGGATGTAGGCGCAGGCGTTGATAAAATCGACCGCGTAGTTGTTGTGTTCTTCGATGCCGGTGGCCACGGCAAAGATGTTCGGGTCAAAAATGATGTCTTCCGGCGGGAAGCCGACTTCGTTGACCAGAATGTCGTAGGAACGTTTGCAGATCTCTTTTTTGCGCGCTTCGGTGTCGGCCTGGCCAGCTTCATCAAACGCCATCACCACCACCGCCGCGCCGTAGCGCTTGCACAGTTTGGCGTGGTGGATGAACTGCTCGACGCCTTCTTTCATGCTGATCGAGTTGACGATGCCTTTGCCCTGGATGCACTTGAGCCCGGCCTCGATGACTTCCCATTTAGAGGAGTCGATCATGATCGGCACGCGCGAGATGTCCGGTTCGCCGGCGATCAGATTGAGGAAGGTCACCATGGCCTTCTTCGAGTCGAGCATCCCTTCGTCCATGTTGATGTCGATCACCTGCGCGCCGGCCTCGACCTGCTGCAGAGCGACTTCCAGCGCCTCGGTGTAGTTGTCTTCACGAATCAGGCGAGCAAACTTCGCCGAACCGGTAATGTTGGTGCGTTCACCGACGTTGACGAACAGCGAGTTGCGATCAATGGTGAACGGCTCCAGACCCGACAGGCGGCAGGCCTTTGGAATGTCCGGAATCTGTCGTGGCGCATAACCGGCGACGGCTTTGGCGATGGCCTCGATGTGGCCCG
Source organism: Pseudomonas fluorescens (assembly GCF_900636825.1). Lineage (NCBI taxonomy): Bacteria > Pseudomonadati > Pseudomonadota > Gammaproteobacteria > Pseudomonadales > Pseudomonadaceae > Pseudomonas > Pseudomonas fluorescens. The sequence goes on from NZ_LR134318.1 coordinate 2,611,986, forward strand.
GCGTGGTACCGCAGCAACCACCGACGATGTTAAGGAAACCGCTCTGGGCGAATTCTTCGATGACTTTTGCGGTTTGCGACGGCAACTCGTCGTACTCGCCGAACTCGTTCGGCAGACCGGCGTTCGGGTGTGCGGAAACGTGGGTGCTGGCCTTGTTCGACAGCTCTTCCAGATACGGCCGCAGTTCGCTGGCGCCGAGGGCGCAGTTCAGACCCACGGAAATCGGCTTGGCGTGAGCCACCGAGTTCCAGAACGCTTCGGTGGTCTGGCCGGACAAGGTACGGCCGGAGGCGTCGGTAATGGTCCCGGAAATCATGATCGGCAGTTCGATGTGCAGCTCTTCGAACACGCCTTGCACGGCAAAGATTGCCGCTTTCGCGTTGAGCGTGTCGAAGATCGTTTCGATCAGGATCAGGTCGGCGCCGCCTTCGATCAGGCCTTTGGTGGCTTCGGTGTAGTTTTCCACCAGCTCATCAAAGGTGACGTTGCGGTAGCCGGGGTTGTTGACGTCGGGCGACAGCGAGCAGGTGCGGCTGGTCGGGCCGAGCACGCCGGCAACGAAGCGCGGCTTGGCCGGGTTCTCGGCCGTCTTGGCGTCGGCAACCTTGCGGGCCAGACGTGCGCCTTCTACGTTTAACTCGTACGCCAGCTCTTCCATGCCGTAATCGGCCATGGAAATGCGCGTGGCGTTGAAGGTGTTGGTTTCGAGAATGTCGGCGCCGGCGTCCAGATAGGCTTTTTCGATGCCGCCGATCACGTCCGGACGGGTGATCACCAGCAGGTCGTTATTGCCCTTGACGTCGCTCGGCCAGTCCGCGAAGCGTTTGCCGCGATAATCCTGCTCTTCGAGCTTGTAGCTCTGGATCATCGTGCCCATCCCGCCATCGAGAATCAGGATGCGCTCTTTGAGGGCTTGCTTGAGAGCTTGAAGGCGGACGCTGCGATCGGACATGTGGACTACTCGGAAAGACCATTACGAAGGAGCGGGATCATAGCAAACCCGCGCGCTTTTGGAGCATGCTCGGCTTTTGCATGAATATCGCTCATGTTGGTACGGGCGTCATAACGGTAGAATCGACGCCTTTTTTCACAATCGGGATCAGCAGCATGCCGTACCGCGTCATCAGTTTGTTGTTGCTGTTCCTGAGCGGGAGCGTCGCGGCGCAAGATCCGGCAATTTCGTCGTCCATATCCTACAGCCGCGATATCCAACCGATCTTCACCGAGAAGTGTGTGGCCTGCCACGCCTGTTACGACTCGGCCTGCCAGCTCAATTTGGGCAGTGGCGAAGGCGCCGCACGCGGTGCGAGCAAGATGCCGGTGTATGACGGCGAACGTACCCGGGCCGCGCCGACCACGCGATTGTTCTATGACGCGTTTGGCAAGCGTGCCTGGCAGCAAAAGGACTTTTACTCGGTGCTCGACGCGCAAGGCAGTCAGGCCGCGCTGATGGCGCGCATGCTTGAGCTCGGTCACAAAACTCCACTCACGCCGAACGCCAAACTGCCGGAAGAGATTGTGCTCGGGCTCGATCGCAACAACCTCTGCGCGATGCCCGGCGAATTCGACGCCTATGCCGGTGCGCATCCGAAAGAGGGCATGCCGCTGGCCGTGACAGGGCTTACCGATCAGCAGTATCAGACCTTGCAACGGTGGCTGGCGTCCGGCGCCCCGATCGATGAACAAGGCCTGACGCCCAGTGCGCAAGAGGCCCTGCAGATCGCACAGTGGGAAAATCTGCTCAACGCCCCCGGTGCGCGGCAAAGCCTGGTCGGGCGTTGGCTGTTCGAGCACTGGTATCTGGCGCATATCTATTTCAAGGATGGCGAGCCGGGGCATTACTTTCAGTGGGTGCGGTCGCGCACGCCGAGCGGGCAGCCGATCGACCTGATCGCCACCCGCCGCCCGAACGACGACCCGGGCACTCAGGTGTATTACCGTTTGTGGCCAGTGCAAGGGGTGATCGTGCACAAGACGCACATCACCTATCCGCTGAGTGCGGCGAAGATGGCGCGGGTCAAAAGCCTGTTCTACAGCGGCAATTGGCAGGTCGATGCCTTGCCGGGCTATGGCCCGCAGAGCCGGGCCAATCCGTTTGCCACGTTCGAGGCAATTCCGGCGCAGGCGCGGTACCAGTTCATGCTCGACAATGCCGAGTACTTCGTGCGCACGTTCATTCGCGGGCCGGTGTGCCGTGGGCAGATTGCGACCGACGTCATCCGCGACAACTTCTGGGCGCTGTTCCAGGCGCCCGAGCATGATCTGTACATCACAGACCCGAACTATCGGGGCCAGGCCACGCCGTTGCTGGCCATGCCAGGGCAGAACGACGACGTCGGCAGCGTGCTGAGCCTGTGGCGCAACTACCGCGATAAACGCAACGAATACGAAGCACTGCGCCGCGACAGCTACGCCGACCTTTCGCCACCGAGCTGGTCGACGCTGTGGGCCGGCAACGACAACGCCTTGCTGAGCATCTTCCGCCACTTTGACAGCGCGTCGGTGACTAAAGGCCTGATTGGCGAAGTGCCGCAGACGATGTGGCTGTTCGACTACCCGCTGCTGGAGCGCACTTATTACCAGCTGGCGGTCAATTTCGACGTGTTCGGCAACGTTTCCCATCAGGCGCAGACTCGTCTGTATTTCGACCTGATCCGCAACGGTGCTGAACAGAATTTCCTGCGCCTGATGCCCGCCGACTCGCGCGAGGATTACCTCAACGATTGGTACCAGGACGGTGGCCAATTCAAAATGTGGCTCGATTACGAAGCCATCGATGACGACACGCCGACCGCGCTGAAGCTCAACGGAAAAGACCCGAAACACGATTTCGCCATGCAGTTGCTGGCCCGTTACGGTGACCTTAATGCCCGGCCGGATCCGATCAATCGCTGCGACGGCGCTTATTGTTCGCGTCCGAATATCGAGCCTGCGCTGCAAAACGCCGAGCAGGCGCTCAGTCGCTTGACTTCGCGACCTGCCGCAGGGCTGAAGGTGATCGATCAATTGCCCGAAGCGACCCTGCTGCGCATCGAAACCCCGAGCGGCAAGCGCGAAATCTACAGCCTGCTGCGCAATCGCGCCCACAGCAACGTGGCGTTTCTGCTCGGTGAATCGAGGCGTTATCAGCCAGGGCTCGACACTCTTACCCTGTATCCGGGCGTACTCAGCAGTTACCCGAATTTCATTTTCAACATTCCGGCCGGGCAAGTGCCCGAGTTCGTCGATGCGCTGGAAAATGCCAGGGATGCCCAGCGCTTCGAGAAGATCGTCGAGCGTTGGGGCATCCGTCGCAGCCACCCGCAGTTCTGGTTCTACTTCCATGATCTGAGCCAATACCTGCACGAAACCGATCCAGTGGAAGCGGGTGTGCTGGACATGAATCGCTACGAAAACCTTTAGTTCTGTCAGCGGATCGGGGTCTCAGACCTCGATCATTCCCAACTCATCGATCAACGCCTCGGTCAAGTGATCCAGATCGCGAAAGCGCCGGCCGCTGACGGCGCCGAATGGGGCGTGATCGACGTAGGCTTCGGTTCCGTCGACGAAGACTTTTACATCCATGTATTGGCGCCGATCGTTCATGTAATAAACGCTGGCGTGGTGCTGGCGAGACGATGTGGTCGTGAAAAGGTTCGGGCTGTGAACACGCATGTGCAAGTCGATTCGGTTTTCCGCACTCGGCAGGCCAACCAGCAAATCGCAGCTGTGAAGAAACTGATCAGTACCCAGCGGGGAATGAATCATCACGCCCGGGTCTCGGCTGAGTCGCGGCACATTGCCGATCCGCCGCTCCAAGCGCAGACCGGTGGCGTTGGTCAGCTCAGCCAGGCCCGGAATGTTCTGCAATGTATTGCAATGACCTTGGCCCACCAGAGCCACCCAGCGGTGCGGGCCTCGGGCCAATAGCTCGGCGCTCACCCGCTTGTAGGCAAAGAAATTGAACATCGTGACCCGGTCCAGCTGATCGGCCAGCGTAGGCGCGGAGAGTGTCAGGTCGTCGGAGGCGTACAAGGAGCTGGCTGTGGTATCCAGCGCCATCACGCGAATGCCTTGTGCATGGATGTCCTCGACCAGCCGGGTATAGCTGAACTCGTCTGACTGCAGCGCCATTTGGTCAATTATCTGAAGTCTTTCCTTTAAAACTTGAGGCAGTGGGACCTGCGGCGAAACATTGTATTGGTCCAGCAGCACCTGATGCAGATCGGTGTTGAACAGTTCGAAATACGCGGTCTTGACCCCGACTTTTTTCAGGGCCTTCACGTTTTTCACCATAAATTGCCGGGCCAGCGAGTAGATGTGTTTTTCGCCAAATATCACGCCATCGCGCTGGATATACAATTGCTGCAGCAATTGCTCGGGCGACAACCCCCTCTGCGGCACTATCACCGGTCGTTGTGAAGGGCTGAATGTGCGGAAAAAACCTCGCGCATGCCGGCGTAGCCTCGACTGGATGCCGAAAACATGTAGCGCGCCGACCGAGCCCGGATCCATCGGCAGCGCCAGATTCACGGAGCCCAGATTCAATGAACCCGGCCCCTTGCTGTTGAGCGCCGGAAGGGCGGCGACGTCGGATCGCGGCAGTTCATAGTCACGAAACGTTGTGTGCAAGGGGCCTTTTTCAATCTCATCCATTCCACCCGGCAGCCTTGGCAAAGGTTCAACGTGCCAATGCTTGTGGGTGTCGTCCAATATCAACGGATAGCGAAGACTCTTTCTCGCGACGCCGGGCGGATAAATGAAACGCTGGCCCTGCGCGATGTCGGACAGGTAATGCCTGCCGTTGATCAAGGCATATTGTTGAGACGAGGTCTTGCTCTGAAACAAATTGGCCTTGAGCCGGTGCAGACTCGACGGATCGATCGTCGCTTCGATATCCGAGAGGTCGGGAGAAGGGTGAAATGCCGGTAGCGCGCCGAGCTTCTTCAGCGTCATCGGCCGGCCCCGCGCACCGGTGATCGACCAGAGTGCCCTGGCCGCGGTTTTTGAGACGCCCGTCTGTTTCAGCAGCAGGAACGTCCGGATGACATTGTTTGAAACGTTCAGCGCGCTGGTAATGGGCAGCAAACCCATCAGGTTCAATGCCAGGTCGATACCGAAATTGATGGCGTTCCACAACGATTGCGCATCGACCTCGGCGTTAGTGGTGGACATGTGGTCGGCATTGCGCCGCAACGTGACGATTTGTTGCTCGTAGAGTTTTTGCGCGAGTGAAGTATTGATTGGCACCAGATGTACGACATCGAAAGGGTTGCCGACCCGGCTGGTTGAACTCAATACCAGTTGGCTAAGCAAATGAGTGCGCGTCAGCCTGCTTTCGGTCAATGCTGCCTGCCCGGGAATCGACAACCTTTGCATGACATAGCGTCGCCATTGGGTAGAAGTGATCCATTGCTGCTGAAGAAACTCGTGCATCGCGGCAAAGTCAGCGAATTCCCTGATTTCTTCTTCGCCGGGCACTGCTGGCGTGTAGAGAATAACGTTCGGCACCGAGCGTGAATTGGCCGCACGAATGACCAGGATGTCGTTAATGATGTGGCCGTTACGGGCCCCTGCCGAATTGGCAATCAGCAGCGAATTGGCCACGATCTTGTGCCCGCCGACGGTCGGGCGAGTGGCCGGAGTGTCGCCATCGATGATCGCCCTTACCCACTGGTACCCGCGATGTTCGCGATCATCCAGAAAGCATCCCTTGTTCAGCCTGGCTGCCAACGCACTGCTTTCCAGGCTGGCTCGACGCGCTGTCGACCAGGCGGCACGCAACGCCGCGCCGTTGTCGATCAGGCGGGTTTTCAGTAGCTCGTCGTAGCGTTTGCCCACGTCCAGAAACTGGATCAGGCCAGTCAGATAACGGTGATCCAATTGCAAGGATTTACCGCTCGGTGTGGTGCCGGACGCCGAAAGAACAGTGTGTTCGCCGGTATACAGCTTGTAGAAACCGAAATCCCAGGGGTTACTGTTTCTCAGCGCCAGCTCGGTCAGGGACAGGGTAAGGGTGCGTTCAAGCGCTTCGCTTTTGCCGCCGGGGAGGGGCACGTGATCCGGCCCGACGCCGCCACCTCCACTCGCGGGATTGTGGCGGGTGGTGATCTTGACCTGAATATTGTCCGGGTCGAGTTTTCTTGCGCGGAAGTCAACCGCCAGTTGGCGGATCAATTCACTGCGAGCGAAGGTTTTCAGAGGCGCAATATCGGTTTTCTTCAGCAGCGCAGCCAATTGCTTGCTGGTCGATAATTCGGTCGCAGCCAATTGCTGCAGTGATTGCCGATCGGATTCACTTGCCGACCCGTACCACGATGGCAGTGTCGCTTCGAGATACAGCCGGGAGCGAGTCACCAGCACCTCGCGGATATCGAGAAATGGCCCGAGATGGGCCAATCGGTTGAACACTTCGCAAATCCGCTTGCCGTCCGCCTCGTGCCGGGGCAATAGACGCCATGCGTATTCGATGTCGTGTTTTTGCAGCGCCAATAGGGCATCGACGCGGTTTTCGAATGGGTTTGTGGCGATGGCGGTGTAGCGCAATTCAAACGACGTTTTACGGCGTCGGCGCGCGGGGGCCTGCGCCTGCCAGGGCATCGTGCCGATCAGGTGGCCACCTTCGGCAGAGCTGGCCAGCCGCTTCTTCAGCGCCTCGTCCAGTGCCTGTAATGAGGCAAACGCTTCAATGCCACGGTCCGGACAGCACAGCAGTGCGGCACCCATCGCGCGGGTGATCTGGGCGTCGGCATCCGGAGTCTGGCTTGAAAATATCAGCAGTCCGGTCAGTGGCGTGTCCGGCTCGCCGTCCTGCGCCACAAGGCCCACAGCGTAAGCGCCGGGACGCTGATGTTGCGGCAAATGTGCCCGCTCGCTGCCAAGGGGATATCGAACGATCAGATCGATGAGGTTTTTGCTTGCGGGTTCGAGCGTACCGTCCTCCACACGCAACGCAGCCTCAGCCTGCAAGGCTTTGGCCTTCTGATCGGCCAGCCATTGGCGGTGGGTCGTGGTTGCGCTGGACGCAAACGGAGCCTGCCAGAACTGTTCCAACTGCTGCACGAACAGGCGATCGGGCCGGCGCAGCAGTTCACCGACAAAGGACTCGAACGCAGGTGTACTCGCAACGGTGCTGGTGACGGTGGCCATTTTGCGCACGCCGTTGGTGTGCGGCCTTTGATACGTTCCTTTGGCGTAGAAGCGGTAGATTCGGTTCGGCGCATCGAGATCCTCGCCGCCCCACGGTTTATCGGTGAGGAGCGAGGAGAGCGGGCGCTCCGGCCCGGTGCCTGCAACCAATGCGTAGGTGCCGGGTCGGCTGGCGAACTGAATATCTGCGCGATAACTCACGGCCGACAAGGCAATCGGCAAAGGATGACTTGGAAAAGCCTGCTGGATTCGTTGATGAAGCCGGTCATTGAAGGTTTTTTCGGCTTCGGGCTGCTGGTCGAGCAACTGCTTGAGCGCCAACTGATGATCGAGCAATTGTTGCAACAAAGCTTGCTGCCGGGTTTCGGTCGGGGCAGGTGAGGTCATGGTGCTACCTGATAACGGGTCTGGAGGCGCCACGTTACCTAGGCAACAATGTGCAAGTGCGGTATCCCGCTACCGCCACGGCAAGGAAACAAGTGGGTATGGCGGCGTAACTGAGAACGCTTTCCCGACAAAAATACTGGGACTTTGTCCGGCGGCCCGATTGGCGTAAACTGCGCGCAAGCCTGCGAGGAGTTTCCATGACCGCTATTACTATTACCGACGCCGCCCATGATTACCTGGCTGACCTGCTGTCCAAGCAGAACACCCCGGGAATCGGCATCCGCGTCTTCATCACCCAGCCTGGCACCCAATACGCCGAAACGTGCATTGCGTACTGCAAGCCGGGCGAAGAGAAACCTGAAGACACGGCGCTGGGGCTGAAAAGCTTCACTGCTTATATCGATTCGTTCAGCGAGGCTTTCCTCGACGACGCCGTCGTCGACTACGCCACCGATCGCATGGGCGGCCAGCTGACCATCAAGGCGCCAAACGCCAAAGTTCCGATGGTCAATGCCGACAGCCCGGTCAACGAGCGCATCAACTATTACCTGCAAACCGAAATCAACCCGGGGCTGGCCAGCCACGGTGGCCAGGTCAGCCTGATCGATGTGGTTGAAGACGGCATCGCCGTATTGCAGTTCGGCGGTGGTTGCCAGGGTTGCGGTCAAGCCGACGTGACCTTGAAAGAAGGCATCGAGCGCACCCTGCTTGAGCGCATTCCAGAGCTCAAGGGCGTTCGCGACGTGACCGACCACACGCAGAAAGAAAACGCCTACTACTAAGGTGTTCGCTGCGAATACACGAAAACGGCGCCCCGTGAGCGCCGTTTTTTTATGCCTGCCAGGTGCATTAAAACCTGTGGCGAGGGGATTTATCCCCGATGAACTGCGCAGCAGTTGCTTGACAGGGGCCGCCTTGCGTCCCATCGGGGATAAATCCCCTCGCTACAGGTTTGGTCGTTGTTTTCAGGGCCTGTAGAGGTGCGCATGCCCCGCGCGATATAACGAGGACTCGCTGAACACCTCGCTTCCCAACACCCGCCCCACCAGGATCAGCGCCGTGCGCCGAAATCCTTTGGCCTCGACCTTCTCGGCGATATCCGCCAGCGTACCCACCGCCCAATCCTGATCCGGCCACGTCGCTCGGTGGATCACTGCAATCGGGCAGTCGGCGCCGTAATGCGGCAGCAGTTCAGCCACAATCTTTTGCAGATGATTGACGCCCAGGTGAATCGCCATGGTCGCGCGGTGCTGGGCGAGGCTGGCGAGTTCCTCACCGGCAGGCATTGCGGTTTTGTCGGCGTAACGCGTCAGAATCACGCTCTGCGAGACGTCCGGCAGCGTCAGTTCGGCGCCCAGCAGCGCGGCGCATGCTGCGGTGGCGGTAACCCCCGGAATGATTTCGAAGGCAATTGCGCGCTCACGCAAATGGCGAATCTGTTCGCCAATCGCGCCATACAGGCTCGGATCCCCCGAATGCACCCGCGCTACGTCCTGCCCCTTGGCATCGGCCGCTGCAATCAGGTCGATGATCTGTTCCAGATGCAGTTCAGCGCTATTAACCACTGTTTCCGCCTGATGACCTTCGAGCACGGCTTCCGGCACCAGCGAGCCGGCGTAAATGATCACCGGGCATTGGCGGATCAACCGCTGGCCCTTTACGGTAATCAGTTCGGGGTCGCCGGGGCCGGCGCCGATGAAGTAAACGGTCATTGTCCAATCCTGTAAAAAAAGGCGCAGCAGCACTTCAAATGAAGTTTGCTCATGTTCAGTAGCGGGAATTTTCCGGATTTTATGCGGCACCGGCCAATGCCAGCGTGGCCTGAGCGTATTTTTGCCGAGAAATCAGCAACTTTGCCGGGGCCTGGATCAGCTGCTCAGCCAGTGCCAGGGCTGCGCTTTCAGCGACGCCATAGCAACCGGTGCGCTCGTAAGCGATTTGCGAGTGGTGACTGAGCCGCTGTTCATAAGCGGCCAGCTCTGCGCTGGTGAAATACAGCAACGGCAGGGCCAATTGCGCCGCAAGTTCGTGCAGACCGGGCTCATCTCGCTTGAGATCGATGCTCGCTAACGCTTTGATCGCTTTGAGCTCGATACGATGAGCCTGCAACACCTGATCGAGCAACGCGCGCAGCGTGCTGGCGGGGCAGCCGCGCTGGCAACCCAGGCCGACCACCACGCTCGGCGCTGCGCTGTCATCGATCATGCGTGGTATTGCCCTGCGCTTTTGCGGCGGAACAACCAGGCGCTGATCAGGCCCAAGGCCAGCCAGAACACCACGTTGGTCAACTGCGAAGCAATCTTGAACTGGGTTTCCAGCGCCTCTGGCGCGAGCATCGAATGCACTTGTGGCTGCGGCGCGCCGATTATGTGGGGCACCGCGAGGATCGCCACCCCGAGGATTTTCATCAACCAGTGACGGCCGAATGCGATCAGCGACAGACCGACAGCAGTCGACGCCGCTGTGCCGATCCACCACATCTGCCGTGAGGCCAGATCGGCGGCAGCGGTGCCCGGCAATTCAGGCGGCAGGCCAAAAGTTGGCGCGAGGACGAACGTGGCGTAACCGGCCAGACCCCACAGCAAACCCTGTGCGGTTCTGGTTGGCGCGCGCAACGTGTACAGACCCGCCAGCATCAAGGCGAAACCCACCGCCACCACCAGATTGCCGCCAGTGGTCGAGACCACGCGTTGCCAGCCGTTTTCCGGTTCCCAGGCGTCGCCATCATGAGTGTGCGCGGCAGTGCCGGCGGCGTGTTCATGGACTGCGGCCACCGGTTCGGCCTGTTCGTAGGTTTCTGCCTGAAGAATCAGAGGTGACACCCAGAAACTTTGCAGTAAAGTCAGCAGCAGGGCGGCCAGCAGGCCACTGAACCCTGCGGTTTGCGCGATACGCTTGATCATGTCGGTAGCTCTCAATGGCACGGAAACGCGGCGCTGTGGCGGGTATCGTGAGCAGCGTTGTGCACCGCTTCGATGTGCGAGAAGCCGGCGAAGTAGACGAGGCTGGCGCCGAGGATTGACGCAAGAACGGCGGCGGTCAGACGTTGGCTCAGTGTGGCGGTGCTGGCGATTTTGTCCGTGTTGCTGCCGGTGCTGGTGATGATCGACATGGCGCTTCCCTCTGGAATGTCAGCGGGCGGCAGAGAGCGCATGAAAAACCCCTGCGAGTCGCGCGCGCAGAGGTTCGAACAGCGCCCGCCCACCGCGGGTTCGTTATGTTCAGCAACGCATGATGCGTGCTGTGTGTTGCGGGCCGGTCTCCGGGCTCACGAGGGGTTGGCATCAGGCCGACCTGCAAGCATCACCTTCCCATGCCGGATTGGCACAGTGGTTTTGATGCTTCGCTCGCTTACCGTTGCGGGGGCAGCACCGGACTGACATGGCTTTGAGTAAAGCACATGATTCACCGGTTTCCCGTTTCACCCTGTGAAGGGCACCCGTAACAAGTTGCGTAGGAGAGCATGGGGGTGGGTTGGAGTCAATTTTTCGGGTTGGGATGGGTCGCTTGTCCTTATGCGCCCCAATCCAAACGTTGACCCCTAAGCAAGCCATGCGTAGCCTTGCGCTTTCGAGGTTCTTCGGTAATTGCCGAAGCTAAGAAGGGAACGCGGTCAATGCCGCGGCTGCCCCCGCAACTGTGAACGGTGATGTTCGCTGCCACGCCACTGCCAGCTCGATCGACGAGCCAGCGGGAAGGCGCAGCGAATGCCAGGCCCAGCGCCTGAAAGCCGTCAGCCAGGAGACCTGCCTCGTCACAGATTCTCACTACAACCGGGCGGGGTGATCCGGTGGCGAACGCTTCCGGCGCGCATGCGCGTTGCCGGTTCTCGTCCCGTATGCCCGCCGCTTGCCAAAGGGCATACCGATGAAAACACTGGCCAAACTCCCCGTCACCATCGTCACCGGCTTCCTCGGTTCGGGCAAAACCACGTTGCTGCGGCACATGCTCGACAACGCTCAGGGCCGGCGTATTGCGGTGATCGTCAATGAGTTCGGCGAGTTGGGCATCGACGGTGAAATCCTCAAGCAATGCACCATCGGCTGCACCGAAGAAGAAGCCACCGGCCGCGTTTACGAACTGGCCAATGGCTGCCTGTGCTGCACCGTTCAGGAAGAGTTTTTCCCGGTGATGCGCGAATTGGTCGCCCGTCGCGGCGATCTCGACCACATCCTCATCGAAACCTCGGGCCTGGCCCTGCCAAAACCGTTGGTGCAAGCATTCCAATGGCCGGAAATCCGTAGCGCCTGCACAGTTGATGCGGTGATCACCGTAGTCGACAGCCCGGCCGTGGCCGCCGGCACGTTCGCGGCGTTTCCGGATCAGGTCGATGCGCAACGCAAACTCGACCCGAACCTGGATCACGAATCGCCTTTGCACGAACTGTTCGCCGACCAACTGGCCAGCGCCGACCTCGTCATCCTCAACAAGGCCGACCAGACCAGCGCGCAAGACCTCGCTCGTGTGCGTCTGGAAGTTGCCGAAGAATTGCCGCCAGCAGTAAAGATCATCGAGGCGAGCAACGGTCGCGTGCCGCTGGACGTGCTGATCGGGCTTGGCGCCGGTTCCGAAGAGCACATCGACAGCCGCCACAGCCATCACGATCATCACCACGGTGAAGGCGATGACGATCACGATGACCATGATCACGACGCCTTCGACTCAATCTCCATCGAACTGCCGCAAGCCGACGAAAGCCTGTTGCTCGATGCACTGACGCAACTGGTGGTCAAGCACGGCATCCTGCGGGTGAAGGGTTTCGCTGCGATTCCAAACAAGCCGATGCGCCTGTTGATCCACGGTGTCGGCACGCGTTTCGACAAACACTTCGACCGCCAGTGGGGCGCCGACGAGGCGCGCGTTACGCGTCTGGTGTTGATCGGTCAGGAACTCGATGCCGCGCAACTCGAAGCGCAGCTGCGCGCCGCGCTCAGCGTTTAAGCCATGCACCTGCTCAGGACCCAGCCAGGCGGTTTCGTCTCGGATGACAACATTGCCGACCTCGGCCAGACCCCCGCCGAGCTGGTGATCCTGTGCAGTGGCGATTCCAGCCTGGCGTTGCTTGCCGAAGCGGCGCAGCAGTTGCCGGAGGATTATCCGAGTGTGCGTCTGGCCAATCCGATGCAGGTGCAAAACCACGCTTCGGTCGATCTGTACGTCGATGAGGTGCTGCGCCACGCCAAGCTGATTCTGATTTCCTTGCACGGCGGAGTTGCCTACTGGCGCTACGGCGTCGAACGGCTGGTCGAGTTGTCCGAGCGCGGCGTGCAAGTGATTTTGGTGCCGGGCGACGACCGCCCCGACCCGGAACTCAGCGACTTGAGCACCGTCAATGCTGAGGATCGCGACCGTCTCTGGCAATTCTTGCGTCAGGGCGGGATGGGCAACGCGCTGGATTTCTTCCATTGCCTCGCTAGCCGCTGGCTCGGGCGCGATTACGCCTGGAGTGAGCCGCAAACGCTGCCGCGAACAGCGATTTACCATCCGCGCAAACCCACCGCCGCGTTGAGTGACTGGCAAGCCGAATGGCTGCCCGAAAGCCCGGTCGCAGCGGTGCTGTTTTATCGCTCCCATCTGCAAGCGGCGAACACGGCTTTCATTGATGTGTTCTGCCAGCGCTTGCAGGCGGCGGGGCTCAATCCCTTGCCGATCGCCGTGGCCAGCCTCAAGGAACCCGGTTGTCTGTCAGTCGTCGAGGATTGGCTGGATGAAGTCGAGGCCGGGGTGATCCTCAACACCACGGGCTTCGCCCAATCCAGTCCGGAAGCGCCGCATCTGCGCCCGTTTCGCCGCAACATTCCGGTGATCCAGGCGATTTGCGCCCAGGACAACGAGCCCGGCTGGCGTGCCAGCGAGCAAGGCCTTGGGCCACGGGATCTGGCGATGCACATTGCCTTGCCGGAACTCGACGGGCGCATCATCAGCCGCCCGATCAGCTTCAAGGATCTGGCCTGGCGCAGCGAGCGCAGTCAGTCCGATGTGGTTTGCTACCGGGCGCAGCCCGAGCGCATGGATTTCGTCGCGCAACTGGCACGCCGCTGGATCGATCTGGCGCGAGTGCCGAACGGCGAAAAACGCGTTGCGCTGATTCTCGCCAACTACCCGACCCGTGACGGGCGCATCGGCAACGGCGTCGGCCTCGATACGCCAGCGGCCGCGCTGAATATTCTGCGCGCGTTGCAGGCTGAGGGTTACCCGGTCGCGGCAGAGCTGCCGGACAGCGGCACGCAGTTGATTAAGCAACTGCTCGGTGGTGTCAGCAATGATCTCGACACGATGGATCAGCGTCCCTGCCAGCAAAGCCTGGCGATGGACGAATATCTGGCGATGTTTGACGCGCTGCCCGAAGCCAATCGCGCTGCTGTCGTCGAGCGCTGGGGGTCGCCGCAAACCGATCCGATGTGCCGCAACGGGCGAATGATGATCGCCGGCTTGCGCCTCGGCCTGACCTTCGTCGGCATTCAACCGGCGCGGGGATATCAGGTTGACCCGAGCGCGGTCTATCACGACCCGGACCTGGTGCCGCCGCACGGTTATCTGGCGTTCTATTTCTGGTTGCGCAAGACCTACGGCGCGCACGCCGTGATCCACGTCGGCAAGCACGGCAACCTCGAATGGTTGCCGGGCAAAGGCGTCGGGCTCTCGGAAAACTGCTGGCCGGACGCGCTGCTCGGGCCATTGCCGAATATCTATCCGTTTATCGTCAACGATCCGGGCGAGGGCGCCCAAGCCAAACGGCGCACGCAAGCGGTGATCATCGATCACCTGATGCCGCCGCTGACCCGCGCCGAAACCTACGGCCCGCTGCGCAATCTGGAACTGCTGGCCGACGAATATTACGAAGCGCAGTTGCTGGACCCACGGCGCGCCCGAGAGCTGCAGCGCGACATCCTGCAATTGGTGCGTGAGACCCAGATCGACCGTGAGCTGCAACTCGACGCTGCGCTGGACAGCGATGCGGACGCGGCGATCTGGTTGCCGCGCCTCGACACCTATTTATGCGATCTCAAGGAATCGCAGATTCGCGATGGCCTGCATATTTTCGGTGAGTCGCCGAGCGGGCGACTGCGCGTTGATACGTTGTTGGCGTTGCTGCGCATTCCACGCGGAGACGGGAAGGGCGCGCAGTCGAGTCTGCTGCGTGCGCTGGCCAAAGCATTCGAACTCGGATTTGATCCGCTCGACTGTGCGCTGGCCGAACCATGGCCAGGCCCACGCCCCGAAGCGCTGCAATCACAAAGCGACGAGTCCTGGCGCACCGCCGGCGACACCCGCGAACGCCTCGAACTCTACGCCGCAACCCTAATCTCCCAAACACTGCAAATCCCCTGTAGGAGTGAGCCTGCTCGCGAAAGCGGAGTGTCAGCCACCATTGATTCAACAGACATATCGCCTTCGCGAGCAGGCTCACTCCTACAGGAACCGGGGTGGGCTGAAGTCAACTCGATCATCGACCATCTGCGTGAAGTCGTCGCCCCGCGCCTGGATGCCTGCGGCCCGGCCGAAATGCGCGGTCTGCTCGATGCCCTCAGCGGCCGTTTCGTGCCCGCCGGCCCGAGCGGCGCGCCCAGTCGCGGCCGCCTCGACGTGCTGCCCACCGGGCGCAATTTCTACTCCGTGGACGTGCGCAATCTGCCCACCACCACCGCGTGGCGCATCGGCTTTCAGTCGGCGACGTTGATTCTCGAGCGACACCTGCAGGACCACGGCGATCATCTGCGTCAGCTCGGCCTGTCGGTTTGGGGAACAGCCACCATGCGCACCGGCGGCGACGATATCGCTCAGGCCATGGCCCTGATGGGCGTGCGCCCGGTGTGGGCCACCGGCAGTCAGCGCGTGGATGATTTCGAGATTTTGCCGCTGAGCCTGCTGGACCGTCCGCGAGTGGATGTCACGCTGCGTGTTTCCGGATTCTTTCGCGATGCCTTCGCCAATCTGATCCGTCTGTTCGATGCCGCCGTGCAAGCGGTGGCCGCACTCGACGAACCGGACGATCTCAACCCCTTAGCCGCCAAGGTACGCGCCGAACGCGAGGCGCTGCTGCAATCTGGCCTCGATGAAGACACTGCGCGTCGTCAGGCCGGCTGGCGTATTTTCGGCGCCAAACCCGGTGCTTACGGGGCCGGTGTGCAAGGTGCGATCGACGGACGCTTGTGGCAGAGCCGCGAGGATCTTGCCGAGGTCTATCTGAATTGGGGCGCCTATGCCTATGGCGGTTCCGACGAGGGCACAGCCGCCCGCCAGCAACTGGTGCAGCGTCTGAGCCAGGTGCAAGCGGTACTGCAGAATCAGGACAATCGTGAGCACGACTTGCTCGATTCCAACGACTATTACCAATTCCAGGGCGGCATGCTGGCCGCGGTCGAGAGCCTGCGCGGCGAAGCGGCGGCGAGTTATCACGGCGATCACAGCCAGCCGGATCTGCCGAGGATTCGCACACTCAAGGAAGAACTCAACCGGGTCATTCGCTCGCGGGCAGCCAATCCGAAATGGATCGACGGGGTCAAGCGTCACGGCTATAAAGGCGCGTTCGAGATGGCGGCGACGGTCGATAATGTGTTCGCGTTCGATGCCACCACGCAGTTGATCGACGATCACCAGTACGCGTTGCTGGCCGATGCTTATCTGCTGGATCCGGCCACCCGAGAGTTTGTCCGCGAACATAACCCGCACGCCTTGCGCGACATGACCGAGCGCATGCTCGAAGCACAGCAGCGTGGTATGTGGCAGGAACCGGGGGCATATAAAGAAGCGCTGGAGAATTTGCTGTTGGATATCGAAGAAGATATGTAGCGTCCTTGGAAAAAGCATCCCCTCACCCCAGCCCTCTCCCCAAGGGGGCGAGGGTGAAAGGGAGCAGATTTGCGCGCAGTTTCAAATTGAAGGCAACTCGATGGATCGGCCGACGGAATTTGTAAAAGCACCCCGGTCAGTTCCCTCTCCCGTGGGAGAGGGCTAGGGTGAGGGCCCCCCACTGACACACCTCAACGCCAAGCCACCCAGGACCACGATAGAGAAACCCCGATGACCGACACCCCACATTTCCCGCTGTCCGCCGTGGTCGGCGCCGATGATTTGAAGCTCGCTTTGTGCCTCACCGCCATCGACCCGAAAATCGGCGGCGTGCTCATTGAAGGCCCGCGTGGCATGGCCAAGTCCACGCTCGCCCGAGGCCTGGCGGATCTGCTTGCCAGTGGTCAGTTCGTCACATTGCCATTGGGCGCCACCGAAGAACGTCTGGTCGGCACGCTGGATCTCGACGCCGCGCTGAGCGAGGGTCGCGCACAGTTTTCTCCCGGTGTGCTGGCCAAAGCCGACGGCGGCGTGCTCTATGTCGATGAAGTCAATTTGTTGCCCGATCATCTGGTGGATCTGCTGCTTGATGTCGCCGCCAGCGGCACCAACCTGATCGAGCGTGACGGCATCTCCCATCGGCACTCGGCGAAGTTCGTGCTGATCGGCACGATGAACCCGGAAGAGGGCGAATTGCGTCCGCAATTGCTCGACCGTTTCGGTTTGAACGTGGCGCTGGACGGCCACACGGCGCCAACCGAACGCGGACGGATCATCCGGCGGCGCCTGGATTTCGACAGCGATCCGCGTGCGTTCTGTGCGCAATGGGAAACCCGACAGCACGCCCTGCGTGAGCGTTGCGAAACCGCGCGCAACGCTCTGGCGGATATTCCGCTGGACGACAGTGCGCTGGCGCAGATCACCGAGCGCTGTTTCGCTGCCGGGGTGGATGGCTTGCGCGCGGATCTGGTCTGGTTGCGCGCTGCCCGTGCACACGCCGCATGGCGGGGCGCGCCGGCGATCACCGAAGAAGACATCAACGCCGTGGCCGACTTCGCCCTGCGTCACCGTCGCCGTGAACCAGCGCCGCCCAGCCCGCAATCGCCTGCGCAGTCACCTTCCGGCGGCCAGTCCGAGCCGAGCGCAGGGCAAGGGCAGTGGGGCGACATGCCGGCGCCCGCAGTGGCGACCGGCAGCCGCCGTGAAGTCCCCGCCTGGCCAAAAAAGCCTTAGGCATTCGCCCCCGATCCGACGTGGGGGCGAATGCCAGACCCCGCGCCGGACAGTTGGACCACGGCCGCCAGGGCAAGCGTCACGCTGCGTGCAGTGGCGCGGTGAACTGGCCGGGGACGCTGCTGGGCGGGCGTCCCCGGGTACGCGACGACCTGCTTTTTCAATTGCGCACACGCTCCCCCCATGAGCTGTGGTTGGTGATCGTTGACGCCTCGGCTTCTACTCGCCGGCATCATTCCTTGAGCGATGCCAAGGGTCTGCTGGCGCAAGTATTTGATGATGCCTATCGGCAACGCGCGCGGCTAGCGCTGTTGACCGCCAGCGGTGCGAGCCCGAAATGGCAAGTCCAAGGCTTGAAAGCGGCCAGTGGCTTACGCCTTTGGCTCGCTGAACTGGGCGCAGGTGGCGGCACACCACTGCTCGCGGCGTTGGTGCAGGCGCAGCAATGGATGGCTGTGCGCCACAAGCGTTATCCCGCTGAACAGCGGCGCCTGCTGGTGATCACCGATGGGCGCTTGAAAGATCTCGCCGGGATAACGGCGCCGGGGTGTCCGGGGCTGCTGATTGACATCGAGCGCGGGCCGATTCGGCTGGGCAGGGCGAAGGAACTCGCCAAGGTGTTAGCGGCGGATTATCGACATATCGACGAACTGCATCCGCACTGAAATTGTGCTGCCTGATCTTGAGTTCGCGAGCAGGCTCGCTGCCACTTTTTGAAATGCGTTCCCCCGTGCGAGCGAGCCCGCTCGGGAAGCATCTTCAATTGCTACAGATTTTGAAATGATTTGCCGCTGTAGGAAATGTTCCCAATCCCTGTACGCTCCAAGGCCATTTTTCATTCAGGTTTTGCATGAACACCCTTTTGGAGCCTCCCCCTTCTCTTCAACAGAGAACCTGCTTCTCGCGCCATGGCGCGGTCTTGATGCACTCGCGGCATCCCGTCTTCCGACATACGACTATCGTTGAACACGTGGCTTTTGAGCTTTCGTGCGCCTTGTCGTGTCCGGCAGCCTGAATTCACCAAGAGAGATCGAGACGTTTTTATGGAATGGTTAGCGGATCCTACGGCCTGGTTGGGCTTGTTGACTTTGATCGTGCTGGAACTGGTGCTGGGTATCGATAACCTGGTGTTCATTGCGATTCTCGCGGACAAACTGCCGCCGCATCAGCGCGACCGCGCCCGCATCATCGGTCTGTCGCTGGCGCTGATCATGCGCCTGGGCTTGTTGGCGAGTATTTCCTGGCTGGTGACGCTGACGCAGCCGTTGTTCGAAGTGTTCGACAAGAGCTTTTCGGGCCGTGACCTGATCATGTTGTTCGGCGGCGTGTTCCTGCTGTTCAAAGCAACGATGGAGTTGCATGAACGCTTGGAGGGCCACGTCGGTGAGCGTTCGACGAATACCGCCTATGCCTTGTTCTGGCCGATCGTTGCGCAAATCGTCGTGCTCGACGCGGTGTTCTCGCTCGACGCGGTGATTACCGCCGTGGGCATGGTCGATGAACTGGCGGTGATGATGATCGCGGTGATCATTTCCATTGGCCTGATGATTGTTGCGAGCAAACCGCTGACGCGCTTCGTCAACGCCCACCCGACGGTGATCATGCTGTGTCTGGGCTTCCTGATGATGATTGGTTTTGCCCTGACCGCTGAGGGCCTGGGTTTCCATATCCCCAAAGGCTATCTGTACGCGGCCATCGGCTTCTCGATCCTGATCGAAGTGTTCAACCAGATCGCCCGAGCCCGGCGCAAGCGCTCGATGCAGGGCGTACGCCCGATGCGCGAGCGCACGGCCCATGCGGTCATGCGCTTGCTGGGTGGTCGCAAGCTGGCGGTGGAAGAGGTGGGCGAAGACATTTCCGATTTGCTGGACGACGGTGATGCCCCGAGTGCCGAGCTGTTCGACCGTCGCGAGCGTGTGATGATCAGCGGTGTGCTGCAACTGGCCGAGCGGCCGATCCGCGCCTTGATGACCGTGCGGGCGGACGTCGACAGCATCGATCTGGCTGACGACGCGGAAGCGATTCGTACGAAGCTGATGCATTCGTCCTACTCGCGCCTGCCGTTGATTCGTGACGGTGCGGTGGATGAGCCCTTGGGTTTCGTGCACAAAAAGGAATTGCTCAAAGAATACCTGGCCGGCGTTGAACCGAACCTGGAGCATTTGGCACGCAAGACCATCAACTTGCTCGACAGCTATTCGATCCTCAATGCGCTGGAGCAAATGCGCGGCGCCTCGACGCACATTGCATTTGTGGTCAATGAATTTGGCGACTTCGTCGGTGTGTTGACGATGACCGATATTCTTGAATCGATTGCCGGTGAATTGCCCGATGCCAGTGAAGTCGAAGGCCCGGACGTGGTTGAAGAGCAGGGCGGTTTCATGGTCAGCGGCGCGCTCAACCTGATGCGCGTGCGCCAACGCACCGGTTTTGGCGCTGAGCCGACCGAGGATTACCAGACCATGGCCGGGTTGGTGATGAGTTTGCTCGACCGCTTGCCGATGAGGGGCGATCGCCTGACGCATGAAGGCTGGCGGATGACGGTGGTAGCGGTTGAGGAGCGGCGGGTGACGCGGGTATTGCTGGTGCCTGAGTCGGCGCAGGTTTGCTGATCTTTTTCGACGGGGGCCGGCCCCAGCGCCAGCAGGCTGGCTCCCACACGGTTTCATTCGCGCCATGGATTCAGTGTGGGGGCCAGCCTGCTGGCGATAGCGATCAAACGTCCCCGGAAAATCAACGGTGAAAAGTGTATCGGTCCTTCCCGGTGTGCTTTGACTCGTACAGCGCCTTGTCCGCCTTGATCAGCGCCTGCGACAGCGTGTCGTCATCCTTGATGCGCGTCACGCCGATGCTGATCGTGACCGGATGCTGTGCCGGATGCTCGCGCACCACGCGGCACAATTGCCCCGCCAGCGCTTCGACCTCTTCACGGCGCACGCCGGCCAGATAAATCGCAAACTCCTCACCGCCCAGACGGGCGTAGTCAAACTTCACCATCACCGTTTTGATGTCGGTGGCAACGCGCTTGAGGACTTCGTCGCCAATGTCGTGGCCATAGGTGTCATTCACTTTTTTGAAGTTGTCGATGTCGATCATTGCCAGAAAGTGATCATGCTCGCGCGGTACGGCGTTTACTCGTTGTTCGGCGAGAGTCAGGAAGGATCGGCGGTTGGGGATGTCCGTCAGGGTGTCGTTGTAGGCCTGATCCAGCAAAAGCCGGGACATGATGTAGTTGTGCAGCTTGACCTCGCGCAATTTGAGGAACGTGTAAATGGTCAATGCGCAGAGAAACACGCTGTAGCAAGCAGTCAATACACCGCGAAGTTCGATCAGGCTGGTGGTGGTATTGAGAAAAGGATTAAGCAGCAGCCAGATCACCCCTTGCACGGCAAAAAAAGCCCAGCGACTCAGCGGCAACACCGAGATGCTGTAAAGCATGCTGGCCGCCGCCAGTACCAGCCACGAACTGTGAACGGCCGGCGGCAGGCCATCGACGATGAGGCGAATGCCCGCGGTCAGGCCCAGCACGAACAGCACGGTGATCACGTCGAAATGCCGGGCCTTGCGGGTGTACGCCAGCATCACGGTCAGCACCGCAAACAGCGCCAGAAACACCATCGAACGCCAGGTGAATCCCTGGCCACCGAGGAAGCTGACGATCAAGTCGAATAACAGCCACATGAAGATGCTGACGATATAGATCAGCAGGCTGAATGATTGCAAACGCTCGAATTGATGCTGGAGGAATTCCCCGCGCAATTCAGCCGGAGCGGTTTTTTTCAGTACTTGCTCTTCAATGGTTTTGTACATCACTGGCCTGATGTCTGCGCTGGTTGTCGAGAATCAACTTGCCCCAAGGGCGATACCGCAGTGAAAACACCGCGCCCGGATGACACCCGTTCGATGTTGCATCCGGCGCGGCGGGTTCGGCGCGGAAGGGTTGCCCTTCGTGGCTGACCTGACGAAACGCTTCACGGACGATGCCGACCGAGCAGGGCAGTGCGCTGGCATAGCCGTTGCGCACCACCACAGGCAAGCGGCCCGTACCGGCGCCGTCTTGCCACCACACCTGAATTCCGGCTGCGCTCAGATCGCCCAGCCACTGGCCATTGATGGTAGGGGCAAGCTTGCCGGCGCTGAACGCGCTGAGGTGCAGCGGCGCATCCAGTTTGGCCGCGAAATCCTTGAGCTGGCGTTGCAGCGTTGCGCGTCGATCCGCCGCGAGAAAGTGAAAATCATCCAGTTCCAGCGGCAAGTACCAGCCATGCACGGCCAGTTTCCATTCGTTGCGTAACGTTTGCTGACGGGCAAGCGATTGGCCTAATTGCGCTTGCCAGTATTTTCCAAGGCCAGCGCTGTCGAGCTCGTCGATGCGTTGGTAGTAGGCCGGGTCCATTTTCAGTCCCAACACCAACTGCAGGCCCTGCTGCTGTGCGAGTTTCAGACTGTTGGCGAGCCAGCCGTCAGCGCCACCGAAATCGCTTTCGCCATAGGCAGTCCACTGCACAATCAGCGTTCGGGTGCCTTGCTTCGCGGTGGTTTGCCAGATGCTTTGCCATTGCGCCTGGGTGAGGCTGGCGTCGGCATTCAGCGGTTGGTAAAACACTCGCTCATCGGCGTGCGCGACAACAGCGCCAAACCACAAGCCCAGGCACAGCAGCCATCGAGTCATCAGAAACTCCATTCCACGCCGAGCAACACCCCACTGCCGCCTTCATACAAATTGCCGCCGAGTGACTGCTGATACTCGGTTCGCACGGTCAATTTGGAGCGATAGGCGTTGTAGCGATCATCGTCATACCACCATTGCCAGCGCACGCCGACACCGGTGCGCAAATCCTGGCGCCAATCGTTGCTTGGGTCCTGGCTGGCGAACTCAAGGAAACCGTACGGCATGAGTGTTTGTGCCCCGTTGAACGGCAGTTTCCACGTATGGCCTTGCTGGAAGCGCGACAGCCATTGATGATCACCCGCCTTGGTCCACCACGCGGCGTCGAGGTAGAGCGAGCGTTCGTCCCACTCGCTTTCGTCAACGTGCCAATCGTTGCGGTATCGACCCTGATCGAGGAAAGACGCAGTGGCGCGCAGCAGGTAATCGGTGGTGGTGTGGCCGTCCTGACGATGGTCGTCGAGTTGATCGGAGAGCTTGTCCGGATTGATCAACTGGCCAAGGCTCAAGCCGTGATTGTCCTGGTCATCGAACTGGCTCTGCTTGTAAATCTCGCCGTAGAAGTTGATGTTTTGCGTGCCCCACGGTTTGTAACGCAAGCCCACGCCCGCCGCGACAGACTCGGCATAACTGGAGCGGCTTTGCCCGCCTAGCAGCACGCGGCCATAGACCGACAGCGAACTGCCGGCGCGGCTGGGTTCAGCACCGAGGGCGTGATCCCACATCGCCACCTGGACGTTTTGCGAATTGGGGCTGCGGTTGGAAGCGGTGCTTTCGTCATCGCGCAGAAAATCGTTGGTCGAAACACCGGCAGGTGACCAGGTACTGGCGATTGTGAAGCTGTCGCGGCGAGAAAGTGCCTCATGGGCGCGGCGTTGACGATAACGCCGGGCTTCCATGCTGCCGTCCTCATCGTCGGCGGCCACCGGGTTCTGTTCCAGATCGATGACCCGACGCAATTCCTCGCGCGCGGAGGCGCTGTCTGCGATTTCGTCGTAGCGCCAGGCCAGGGTTTCGCCGAGTTGATAATCCTCAGGGAAGTCGCGGGTGGCCTGTTGCAGATAGGGCACGGCTTTCGCGCGTTCTTCACGGGTAGGCGCGCCTGCCAAGCGCATGCCGTAATCGGCACGGTAGCGCGGATTGGCCGGGTCACGGCGCACGGCTTCGGCGAGCCAGGCGTTACTTTGCGCCAGATCCCCGGCCTTCTGCGCGGTGACTGAAGCGGCGTAGAAATGCCCGGCGTCCGGGCCAGTCTGCAGGGCTTGGCGCTGTCGTTGCAGAGCTTGGAGATGATCGCCGCGAGCGTCAGCGATGGCGGCGCCCAATGCCCATTCGTTGGCACCGCGCGTTTTGCTTTGCTGCCAGAAGCGTTCAGCCGCTTGTTTGTCGCCTGCGTTCAAGGCACTTCGGCTGGCTGTCAGGCGTGCGTTTTCAGTGAATTGTGCGGGCGCGAGAGTGCGCCAGATCGCCAATGCACCGGCAGAGTCACCGGCGGCCTGCAGCGCGTAGGCCAAGGCGATGCGATTGCTGCGGTCACCGAGTTTTTCCGCCTGCTGGTAATAGACCACGGCTTCGCCCGGACGATCACGCATCGCGCAACGGCCGAGGGCGCGATAGTCGCCAGCGCTTTGCGGCTGAGTGCCGATGGCCTGTTGCACGGTATCGCACTGGCCCGTCTCGGCCAGTTGCGCGAGCAGCTGACCGCGGGTCGTGCTGTCGATATGAGCGATCAACGAGGCCATGCGCCGCTGCTGCGCAGGCGTGATGTTCGTCGACGACGCGTAAATACCTGCCAGGCGTTGCAACGCGGCGCCAGGCAGACGTCCGCCATGACGGTCATAAGCGTTTTCCAGCAATTGCTGCGCATGAGCACGATCACCGCTTTGCATAGCGAGGAAACTGGCCTGATTCAGCGACGCGAGATTACCGGTCTGGCGATAATGATATTCCCATAAGGTTTGCTCTTCGGTGCGCCGACCCATGCGCTGCGCCAACTCGGCGCGGCGCTTGACCACCGCCGGGGTTTGCGGCTGGCCAGCGAGCCAGACCATGACTTTGCTGCTCTCGCCCTGTTCCTGCCAGACATCGACCAGTTGCGCCTGACGGCGGCTATCCCACGGCTCGGGCAAGCGGGTGTTTTGCAGCAGATCGGTGGCTTGCAGGCGTTGCGCGAGCACCAGCCAGGCTTGCGGATCGTCCGCGGGTTGGCACTGGCGCAGTTGCTGCAAAGCGGCTTCCGGATCGCGGCGCGAAAGCCAATCGCTGGTTTCCAGGCAAGGGCGCTGCAAATCATTGCTCAGGCGTTGCACTGTGGGAACGTCGCTGGTTTGCCGCGCCAGTTCCCAGAGACGCTGGCGTTGTGCCGGGTCGGCGAGATCGGCGGCAGGTAATGATTGCAGCCAGCGTTGCGCTTGTTGACCATGACCCATGGCGATCGCCCGATCGACCATCGCCAGACGGACTTTTCGCGCGGCTTGCGGTGTTGGTGCTTGCTGCAACAATTGTTGCAAAGGCTTTTCGTCGAGGCGTTGCACATAGGCATTGGCCAATCGCTGCCAACTCTCGGCATCCAGTTGTTGACGCGCGGCGAGCGGTGCCAGTTCGTCGATCGTGCCGCTCCAGTCACGCAGCTGTTCCGACCAATTGGCGCGGGCCAGACGCAGGATTTTTTCATCGCCTTTGGGCGAGAGGTGCGCCAGCCAGTCATGCGCCCTGGCCGCACCGCCAAACTTGGCCAGACTCAAGCTGTAAGCCTGCCAGAGCTTTATTCGCGCGTTGAGATCGCTGGTCGCCATCCACTGCTCCACCTGCGTGCTGCTCGGCGGATCCTGTTCGATCCAGGTCAGGCGCAAGTCGAGCAGCGCGGCATTGTCCTCGTCTGGCAGCGCCTGTACCGCATCCTTGTAGCGGCGCTGTTTCGCCAACGCTTCCACCAGCAAGGCGCGGGCTTCATCGTTTTTCGGCACTTTCTCCAGCAAATGCTTCATCAAGCGTTCGACTTCTTTCCAGTTACCTTTTTTTGCCTCGCGGTAGCTGCGATCCATGTAGGGGTAGCTGCGGAACTGCTCGAAGTCGCTCAGCGGCGCGGCTTTTATTGGAACCGCTGCGCTCAGGCCGAACAATAGGCTGCCCATCAACAGGCTGCGGCGTTGAAAGCGCTTCATGCGACCTCCCGGACGATGCGGTAGGCGGCCTGCTGTTCGCTGGCCTGGTCGGCCAGTGCTTGGTCAAGCACCTCTTGGGTGATCATGCCGCGGGAGATCAAGTGTTCGCCGAGCGACATTTTTTCGTCATCGAAATCAATCATGGCCTGATTGAACAGAGTAGGCGGCACCATGCCGCGGACCTGGAGCAAATTGCCGAGCAGCACCTGATGGCGACTGACGCGCTCCAGCAAAGCCTCGTCGTCCTGATGCCGCTCCAGCACCTCCAGCATATGACGCATATCTGCGTTCTGGCGGGGGCTGGCGTACCAGTAACGAATCCCCAGCGTCACCCGGCCCTGCGGCGCGAGACGACTGCGCACCGGGCGTTTCAACTGGCGGCTGATGGCGCCGAGGGAAACCTGGCTGACCGGCCCCTCGGAAGCCAGCACCAAGGTGTCGCCTTCTTCGGCGACCGGCAGCACGCCGTAATGCGAAGCGACGCGGCGGGGAACGGCGTCGATCAGGCGTCGGTCGATTTTGAACGGGTTGAGCGGTGCCCACTCCAGTTCCAGTTGTTCGGCCAGTTCCTGGACCAGTTGCGTGCTGTTGATGTACTCGCGCAGCAGCAGCTCCCGGCCCAAACGTCGGCGTACCGGGCTGGTGACGGCCGCTTCGAGTTGTTCTTCGGTAAGCAAGCCTTTCTCCACCAGCCTATGGCCCAGCGGTACCCGTTGCGCCTTCGTCAGCGCCGGGAATTCATGGGTGGTCTTGTCCCACGCGACCCGGCGCGAGTCGCCCATGGCCATTACCTGGCGCAGCGCGCGCAGGTTGGCGAAGAAATTGACGAAGTTGCTCCACATCATCCGTGGCGCCGACAGCAATCCTTCGGCCAGCCCGTAATAGCGGGTGACGAACCAGCCGCGCTGAAACAACCGATTGAGCAACATGAGACCATTGAGCCAGAGCAGCACCGGGAGAATGGCGCTGTCGGAAAGAATCGACGGATAGCGCCACGACTCCGGTGCAATCACCGTAATCAGCCACATGGTGATCAGGACGGCGAACAGCAGATTGACCAGAAAACTCAGCATATAAGCGATCAAGCCACGACGGTCGCGCCACAGAAAGTAATTCAGCAGGCCTTTGCGGCTCCAGCCGAGATTCTTCGTGCCCTGAAACACGATGCCGACGATCCAGCGCGACTTCTGTCTGATCGCATGCTGCAAGTCTCGGGGGAAATGCTCGCGCACACAGATGACCTGGGAGAATTCTCGGTTCATGCCGAACGCCCACGGCTGTTCCAGCGCCAGTTTCGGATCGCTGATGGAATAGCGGGCGAAGATGCATTTCATGCCTTTTTGCTTGAGGCGGAAACCGATGTCGTAGTCCTCGGTGAGACTCTGCACGTCGAAGGCAATACCGTCGCCGTCTTCGAGCAGGGCGCTGATGGCCTTGCGGCTGAAGCAAGTGCCGACGCCAGCGCTGGGCACCTGACCGGTCAAGGCTTCGCGGACGATAACGTCCTTGCCATGGTTTTCGGCAAATTCGTCAACGTAGTGCCCGGCGGTGAAGCCATGCCATTCTGGTGCGTACGGGTAAACCGGAATTTGAATCAGGTCTTTGTTCGGCAGCAAATAGTTGAACAGGCGCAATTCCATCGGCGAAATCACGTCCTCGGCATCGTGCAGAATGAACCCGGCAAACTGGATTTTCGCCTCGCTTTCAAAACGCAGGATCGCGTCGATGATGTTGTTCAGGCAGTCGGCCTTGCTGGTCGGGCCGGGGCGGGCGCACACCACTTTGTGCACGTTGGGATAGTGCTGGCAGACCGCGTCGACGTCCGCTTGCGTGTCAGCATCGTTGGGGTAGGTGCCGACGAAAATCTGATAATTCTCATAGTCGATGGTCGAGGCGGCCAGCCGCGCCATTTCACCGACCACGCCGACTTCATTCCACGCGGGCACCATGATCGCCAGCGGTTTTTCAGCGATGGTGTATAGCCGTTGCTCATCGGCCCGTTCGAACTTTTCATAGATCCGCCAGCGCCGGATCAGCTTGCGGCTCCAGTACACAAGGTCGATGAACAGATCATCGAGACCGAGCAGAAACATCAACAGGGCGAGGGCAATCGCCACATATTTAAGGCCGAACAGCACATACGCAAAAAAATCGACCCAGCCCAGACTCATGCGCCGACACCTGAGCGTGCGCTCAGCCAGGCGTGGAGACGGGTGGCGATCAGTTCGCTGGCGTGGCCGTCGCCATAGGGGAAATGCACACGACTCATGCGCTTGTAGGTTTGCTCGTCATCGAGCAACTGACTGGCCTCCTGGACGATCCGCGCCTTGTCGGTCCCGACCAACAGCATTGTGCCGCTTTCCAGCACCGACGGCCGCTCGGTCACGTCTCGCAGCACCAACAAGGGTTTACCGATGGCCGGCGCTTCTTCCTGAACGCCGCCGGAGTCGGTGAGGATGAAATGCGCCCGGCCCATCAGCCAGACGAAGTTAGGGTAATCCTGCGGGGCGACGAGATAGATGTTCGGCGTATTGGCGAGCATGCCGTAAACCACTTTCTGCACCAGCGGATTGAGGTGCACCGGGTAAACGAATTGCACGTCCGGGTAGCGCGCGGCCAGCTCCGCCAGGGCCTGACAGATGTTCTGAAAACCATCGCCAAGATTTTCCCGTCGATGGCTGGTGATCAATACCATTCGGCGCTGCTCATCGAGCACTGCCAGCGGTGAGTCTGCCGCCGGATGCCAATCGGTTTGTTGTTGATGGGTGCGCATCCACAGCAAGGCGTCGATCACGGTGTTGCCGGTAATCTCGATGTTGTCTTCCGGAACGCCTTCGCGCAGCAGATTGGCAGCGGATTTCGACGTCGGTGGGAAGTGCAGGTCGGCGATGACCCCCGTCAGGCGTCGGTTGGCCTCTTCCGGCCAGGGCGCGCGCAGATTACCGGTGCGCAATCCGGCTTCAACGTGGCCTATGGGCAGTTGACGATTGAACGCGGCGAGCGCGGCAATGAAGCTGGTGGTGGTGTCGCCGTGCACCAGAACGATATCGGGCTTGACTCGCTCATAGGCCTGATCGAGCTGAGTCAGCAGATGTTGCGAAAGGCCGTTGAGAGTCTGCCCCTGAGTCATCACTTGCAGGTCTTCGTCGACCGTCAGTTCAAAGGCGTCGAGCACTTGCGTCAGCATCTCGCGGTGCTGGCCGGTTGAGCAGATATTCAGCGTGATACCTGGCCACTGACGCAGAACCCGGGCCAGCGGGGCCATTTTGATGGCCTCCGGACGAGTACCGAAGACCATCATGACTTTGAAAGACATTGACCCCTCCTGGGATGGCAACGCCTGGGCAACGAAGCCGCAAGCGTTTGTTCTCTCTCTGAGAAATCAAGCAAAGCAGCCGGAATGGACCTTGTCCAATCCGGCTCGACGCAAGTGTGATACCGATCATGTGCAACGATGGATGAGTGGCTGATGGCTCTTGAATGGCACTGTCAGGTAAAAATGCCTATCGGCGTGTTCGGGAAACGGTGCGCAGGGCGCGCAGTGTCTGCTTCAGCCAAGTGAGGTCATGTTTGCGTTTGAGTGCAGGGGAAGGTGCTTTGGTTCTGCCGATGTGCCGAGCGAAATCTTCTTGCAGGCTTTCTTCGCTGCCAATGCCTTTGAGCTTTTTCACCAGCCTTCCGTGCTTGTAGAAAAGTACCGTTGGTGTGCCGGTCACCTGCGGATGGCGCGGCGCTTCACTGGTGTTGAGCATGTAGATATTGGCGCGGTGCCGGTAGGGCTCGGCCGTCTGCCGGAAAATCGGCCCGGCCCACTCGCAGGCCGGACAATGTTCGTCGGCGAAATACAGGATCACCGGGCGCCAGGTTTTCAGGGCCTTGCGGTAAACCGGAGCCAGATCATTACTCGACGGGATGGCGTTCATTGAAATCTCCTTTTCAACGACCTCGGGATTTATGACGTTAAAGGAGCAGGGCAAATGGAGCTACTGTCAGAAATTACAGGTGGGTATAGAAATCCGAATATTTTTCCCACGAAGTTCCGGGAGCCAACCGACAGGTAACGCAGAAACGTCGGAAGAAAGCCCGTGATATCTTCGTCTCCATTGAAGTCATGACCTGTTAGAGGTGCTATTTTGGGTGTCGTCTAAAACGCCTTCAGGAGCACTGGCATGGCACATATTGTTCTTTCTCATGTAGTTGCGAGTATCTCCGAATTGAAAAAAAACCCGATGGGAACCGTTGCTGCCGGAGGAGGGCAGTCCGTCGCTATCCTCAACCGGAATGAACCTGCGTTTTATTGCGTACCGGCTAAGGAGTACGAAGCGATGATGACGCGCCTGGATGACCTGGAACTCATAGTTCTTTGCAAAGCGCGGGAAGGTGATCCGACCATCAAGGTTTCAATGGATGACTTATGAGCTGGAGTTTTCCGAAAAGGCTTGGAAGGAATGGGGCAAGCTGGCGGTTGGGCTTCGTGAACAGTTCAAGAAAAAACTCGTGGAGCGGCTACTCAACCCCCATGTACCTGCTGATCGCCTGAAAGGCCTCTCCAACGCTTATAAAATAAAGCTGCGGAGTGCAGGGTACCGAATGGTTCATCGCGTTAAAGATGAAATCCTGGTCGTCCCTGATAGCTATCGGTAAACGAGAACGGGGCGAGGTTTATAAAGAAGCTGCCATACGCTGAGTGATCTTCCACCGTCGTATTTACCAGCGATGCTATGCACTGCATCGGAGCAATCGCCCCGATATGGGTACTCGCTACCCGAAGTATGTAGCCGACAGTAGCGCAGTCGCGCTCGGTGACACCGCTCAATAAGACGCCGGTCTCGCGCATCTCTCTGATTCCAAAAACATTTCAACCCGTTGCAGATTCCCGGCGAATCCTGTGGCACACTTTCTGCTGTCTATTCCGTAGTAACAAACCGTGTTCCGGTATAGCGGAATAAACAATCGTCTGGAGTGCTCGCCATGCATCGTCGTCCTTCGTTGTTCAACACGTGTGTTTTCATTCTTGCGGCTTCTTCCGCTGTCATGGCTACGGCCCAGGCGGCCGATAGCAAGCTCGACAGTGTCTTGGCCCGTGGCAAATTGATCGTGGGCACCGGTAGCACCAACGCGCCGTGGCATTTCCAGGGCGCGGACGGCAAGTTGCAGGGCTTTGATATCGACATCGCGAAGATTGTTGCCAAAGGTCTGTTCAATGACCCGAGCAAAGTCGAGTTCGTGGTGCAGTCGTCCGATGCGCGAATTCCCAACCTGCTGACCGACAAGGTCGACATGAGCTGCCAGTTCATCACCGTCACCGCGAGCCGCGCACAGCAAGTGGCGTTCACCTTGCCGTACTACCGCGAAGGTGTCGGTCTGCTGCTGCCGAACAACAGCAAGTACAACGAAATCGAAGACCTGCAAGCGGCGGGCGATGACGTTACCGTTGCCGTGCTGCAAAACGTCTATGCCGAAGAATTGGTGCATCAGGCGTTGCCCAAGGCCAAGGTCGACCAATACGACAGCGTCGACCTGATGTATCAAGCGGTGAATTCCGGCCGTGCCGACGCCGCCGCCACCGACCAGTCTTCGGTCAAATACCTGATGGTGCAGAACCCTGGCCGCTATCGCAGCCCGGCCTATGCCTGGAGCCCGCAAACCTACGCCTGCGCGGTCAAGCGCGGCGATCAGGACTGGCTGAACTTCGTCAACACCGCGCTGCATGAAGCCATGACCGGCGTCGAGTTCCCGACATACGCGGCATCCTTCAAGCAATGGTTCGGCGTTGATCTGCCGTCCCCAGCCATCGGTTTCCCCGTCGAATTCAAATGATCCCGTGAGAGTGGGGCGAGTCGAATCGCCCCGCTCAAGGTACTGCTGACCATGAACTATCAGTTGAACTTTGCCGCCGTGTGGCGCGATTTTGACACGTTGCTGGCGGGGCTTGGTCTGGGCTTGCAGTTGGCGCTGGTGTCGATCGCCATCGGCTGCGTGATCGGCCTGCTGATGGCGTTCGCCTTGCTGTCCAGGCATCGCGCCTTGCGGGTGCTGGCCTCGGTGTACGTCACGGTTGTGCGTAATACGCCGATCCTGGTGTTGATTCTGTTGATCTACTTTGCGCTGCCGAGTCTGGGTATTCGTCTGGACAAGATTCCTTCATTCATCATCACCCTGTCGCTGTACGCCGGGGCGTATCTGACCGAAGTGTTTCGCGGCGGGTTGTTGAGCATTCCAAAGGGGCAACGCGAAGCCGGGCTGGCGATCGGTCTCGGTGAATGGCAAGTGAAGGCTTACGTCACCGTGCCGGTGATGTTGCGCAACGTATTGCCAGCGTTGTCGAACAACTTCATTTCACTGTTCAAGGACACCTCGCTGGCTGCGGCGATTGCGGTGCCGGAGCTGACCTATTACGCGCGCAAGATCAATGTCGAGAGCTACCGGGTGATCGAAACCTGGCTGGTGACCACGGCGTTGTATGTCGCGGCCTGTTACCTCATCGCCATGTTGCTGCGTTACCTCGAGCAGCGTCTGGCGATCCGCCGATAGGAGGCTGCGATGTACGAATCTCCCAGTTGGTTGCATGAATTGTGGGTGGCCCGCGAGCCGTTATGGCAAGGCTTCTTGACCAGTGTGCAAGTGTCGGCGCTGGCGATTCTGCTGGGCACGATGCTCGGCGTGATCGCCGGGCTTGTGCTCACTTACGGCAAATTCTGGATGCGCGCACCGTTTCGCCTCTATGTCGACCTGATACGCGGCACACCGGTGTTTGTATTGGTGCTGGCCTGCTTCTACATGGCGCCGGCGCTCGGTTGGCAGATCAGCGCGTTCCAGGCCGGCGCGTTGGGGCTAACGCTGTTTTGCGGCTCGCACGTGGCCGAAATCGTTCGCGGGGCGTTGCAAGCCTTGCCGCGCGGGCAGATGGAGGCGGGCAAGGCGATCGGGCTGACGTTCTACCAATCCCTCGGCTATGTGCTGTTGCCCCAGGCGCTGCGGCAGATCCTGCCGACGTGGGTCAACTCGTCCACCGAAATCGTCAAGGCCTCGACCTTGCTCTCGGTGATCGGCGTCGCCGAGTTGCTGCTGAGCACCCAACAGGTCATCGCCCGGAATTTCATGACTCTGGAGTTCTATCTGTTCGCCGGTTTTCTGTTCTTCGTCATCAACTACGCCATCGAATTACTCGGCCGGCACATTGAAAAACGGGTGGCCTTGCCATGACTGACGCTCAACTTTCCAACATTCCAAACGGCCAGCCGCTGCTGGACATTCGTGGCCTGCATAAACAGTACGGCGCGGTCGAAGTGCTCAAGGGCGTCGACCTGAGCATGCAGCGCGGCAACGTGGTTACGCTGATCGGCTCCAGCGGTTCGGGCAAGACGACATTGCTGCGCTGCGTGAACATGCTCGAAGAGTTCCAGGGCGGACAAATCCTGCTCGATGGCGAATCGATCGGCTATGACGAGGTCAATGGCAAACGCGTCAGGCACGCGGAAAAACTGATCGCCCGGCATCGCGCGATGACCGGCATGGCGTTCCAGCAATTCAACCTGTTTCCGCACCTGACCGCGTTGCAAAACGTCACCCTTGGCTTGCTCAAGGTGAAGAAAATGGCCAAGGACGAAGCCGTGGCGCTGGCGGAAAAATGGCTTGAGCGCGTGGGCTTGCTTGAGCGGCGCAATCACTTTCCCGGCCAGTTGTCCGGCGGTCAGCAACAGCGTGTGGCGATTGCCCGGGCTATCGCGATGAACCCGAGCCTGATGCTGTTCGATGAGGTCACCTCGGCCCTCGATCCGGAGTTGGTCGGCGAGGTGCTCAACGTGATCAAAGGCCTGGCCGAAGACGGCATGACCATGTTGCTGGTGACCCACGAAATGCGTTTCGCGTTCGAGGTCTCGGACAAAATCGTTTTCATGAATCAGGGGCGGATCGAAGAGCAGGGGCCACCCAAGGACTTGTTCGAACGCCCGCAATCACCGCGTCTGGCTGAATTTCTCAAGAACACGCGGTTTTGAATCACTTTTGCAATCAGGAGAAACACCCATGAGCATTACGCGTTACGGCACCGGCAGCACCGCCGCCGGCGGTCAACCCCGTCCATTCGCCCGCGCCGTTGAGGCGGATGGCTGGCTGCACGTGTCCGGTCAGGTGCCGGCGGTGGATGGCGAGATCATCGCCGGCGGCATCGTCGAGCAGACGCACCAGACAATGAAGAACCTCATCGCGATTCTCGAAGAGGCCGGTTATGGTCTTGAAGACGTGGTCCGGGCCGGCGTCTGGCTGGACGATCCGCGCGACTTCAGCAGCTTCAACAAGGTGTTCGGCGAGTACTTCAAACCTGAACACGCACCGGCGCGCGCCTGTGTGCAGGCGAGCATGATGGTCGATTGCAAGGTCGAGATCGACTGCATCGCCTACAAGAAGAAGGCCTGAAACACGCGGCTCTTGTAGGAGCTGCCGAAGGCTGCGATCTTTTGGCATTTGATCGTTCCCACGCAGAGCGTGGGAACGATCGTTACAGAGCAGTTTGAGTGAGCACTGAAATGACCGAAGACACCATCAAACGCCGGGCACGCGGGCTGGACCGGGCGTTCGATATTCTCGATTTCCTCAAGGAAGTCGGCCAGCCGCTGCGCCCCAACGACATCGCCAACGGCATCGGCAGTCCGAAGTCCACGGTCTATGAACTGGTCGCATCGCTGCTTGAACGGCGGATTCTGGAGCCAGTGGGCAAGGACGGTCACGTCTATCTCGGCCGGCAGTTGTATTTCCTCGGCCAGGCGCACTTGCGTCATTTCGACCTCAGCCGCGAGGCCGATCACGCGCTGCAGGAGATCGTCAGCCAGACCCGTGAAACCGCGCAAATGTGCCTGCTCAACGGGCGCAAATACACCGTGGCGTTGATGAAGGAAGGCGAGCGGCATTTCCGCATTTCGTCCGACATCGGCGAAAACGCGCCGATCCCGTGGACGGCTTCCGGGCGCTTGCTACTGGCGCACTTGAGCGACGAACAGATCATCGATCTGATCGACGCAGACGACTACATCCTGCCCGATGGCGAGCGCTTGCCGCTGGAGCGTTTCCTGAGCGAGATCCGCCAGGCCGGCATCGATGGATTTTTCTCCTTCGACAGTGTCGCCGACACCTTCACCCATTGCTTCGCCGCACCGGTCAAAGACCGCAACGGCGTCGCCATCTGCACCCTCTGCATCGTCGCACCACGGGCCGATGCGAAGAACAATTACAACGACTATCGCCGGGTTCTGATCGAGAGCGCCAACAGCCTCGCCCGACGAATCAACGAATAAACGCGGCTGCCTGCGGCCGTGCATTTGAGGAGTTCGACCATGACCACTGCCAATCAATCTGCTGTGGAGAAGGGCAACGCCGCGATCGGCGCGCACCTGACCCGCGACGTCAGCCTGCCGGCGCTGGTGCTGCACCGTGAGGCGCTGGAGCACAACATTCGCTGGATGCAGAAATTTGTCAGCGACAGCGGCGCCGAACTCGCGCCCCACGGCAAAACCAGCATGACGCCGGCGCTTTTCAAACGTCAGCTCGACGCCGGCGCTTGGGGCATCACCCTTGCCAGCGCCACCCAGACCCGCGCCGCTTATGCCCACGGCGTGCGCCAAGTGCTGATGGCCAACCAATTGGTCGGCGTGCCGAACATGGCGCTGATTGCCGATCTGCTCAACGACCCGTCGTTCGACTTCTATTGCATGGTCGATCACCCGGACAACGTCGCCGACCTCGGCGCTTACTTCGCCTCGCGCGGAGTGACGCTCAACGTGATGATCGAGTACGGCGTGGTCGGTGGCCGCTGTGGTTGCCGCAGCGAGCAGGAAGTCATCGAACTGGCCAAGGCGATCAAGGCGCAGCCGGCGTTGGCCCTGACCGGCATCGAAGGTTACGAAGGGGTGATTCATGGCGATCATGCGGTCAGCGGCATTCGCGCCTTCGCCGCATCGCTGGTACGGCTCGCAGTGCAGTTGCAGGACAGCGGCGCATTTGCCATCGGGAAGCCGATCATCACCGCGTCGGGTTCGGCGTGGTACGACTTGATCGCCGAATCATTCGAAGCACAGAACGCCGCCGGGCGATTCCTCAGCGTGCTGCGTCCGGGCAGCTATGTCGCGCACGACCACGGCATCTATAAAGAAGCGCAGTGCTGCGTGCTCGACCGTCGCAGCGATCTGCACGAAGGTTTGCGGCCAGCGCTGGAAGTCTGGGCCCACGTGCAATCGCTGCCTGAGCCTGGATTCGCGGTGATTGCGCTGGGCAAACGTGACGTGGCTTACGACGCCGGGCTGCCGGTGCCTTTGTTGCGCTACAAGGCAGGCGTCGTGCCGGCGGTGGGCGATGACGTCGGTGCATGCAAGGTCACGGCGGTGATGGACCAGCATGCGTTCATGACCGTGGCGCCGGGGATTGAGTTGCGCGTTGGCGATATCATTTCGTTTGGTACATCGCATCCCTGCCTGACGTTCGACAAGTGGCGCGTGGGGTTGTTGGTGGATGAGCAGTTGGCGGTTATCGAAACCATGGAAACCTGTTTTTAAGGCTTGAGACCGCGTTGTGGTCAATCGCTGGCAAGCCAGCTCCCACAAGGTTTGAGGTCGATTACAAAATCTGTGACCGACTTGTAAACCGGTGGGAGTTGGCTTGCCAACGATGAGGCCAGACCAGCCACCAAAGAACCCCAGAGATGCCACCGATGAACACCCTCAGCCCCTTGGGCCCGAACACCCCGCGCATTGCGCTGATCGGCGAATGCATGATCGAGTTGCAACAGCGCGCCGACGGCAGCCTGCAACAAAGTTTCGGCGGCGACACGTTGAACACAGCGGTGTATCTGTCCCGCGCGATGGGCGACAAGGCGCAGATCGATTACGTCACGGCCTTGGGCGACGACAGCTTCAGCGACGCCATGTGCCAGATCTGGACCGACGAAGGCATTGGCCTCGACTTGGTGCAACGTCTACCCGGTCGTTTGCCTGGCCTCTACTGCATCCAGACCGACGCCAGTGGCGAGCGCCGTTTTCTCTACTGGCGCAACGAAGCGGCGGTTCGTGACTGTTTCACCACCCCTGCGGCCGAGCCGATTCTAGCGGCGTTGCCCGATTACGACGTGCTGTATTTCAGCGGCATAACCCTCGCCGTGCTGGGTATGCAAGGGCGCGCCAGACTCATTCAGACATTGGTCGAAGCCCGGCAGCGCGATGCGCGGATTGTCTTCGACAACAACTACCGCCCGCGTCTATGGGCTTCGGTGGAAGAGGCGCGAGCAGCGTATCGCAGCGTGTTGCCTTACGTTGATCTGGCGCTGCTGACCGTGGATGACGAACAGGCGCTGTTCGGTTTTGCCGATTGCCCCGAGGTGTTCGCGGCCTACACGCAATTCGGCACGCCGGAAGTGGTGCTCAAGCGCGGCGCTGAGGCGTGTCTGATTCGTTGTGATGATCAGTCGTTTGAGGTGCCGGCGCACAAGGTTGAAAACGTGGTCGATACCACGGCGGCAGGCGACTCGTTCAGTGCAGCGTATCTGGCCAGTCGTTTGCTCGGCGGCAGCCCGGTTGCAGCAGCCGAAGCGGGGCATCAACTGGCCAGTCGGGTTATCCAGGTACCGGGCGCCCTTATCCCCAAACTTTGAACCAATCCCTGTAGGAGCTGACGAGTGCAACGAGGCTGCGATCTTTTGATCTGTTTTTTCAAGAGCAACATCAAAAGATCGCAGCCTCGTTGCACTCGTCAGCTCCTACACAGCTCCTACACAAAAGATCAATCGCGGTAGAAGACTTGCACCAGGTGATAACCGAATTTGCTCTTGATCGGCCCATGCACCGTGCGCAGCGGTTTCTTGAAAATCACCGCATCAATTGCGCCGACCATCTGCCCCGGCCGTACCTCGCCCAGATCGCCGCCGCGCTTGCCTGAAGGGCAGGTCGAAAACTTTTTCGCCAGCACATCGAACGCTTCGCCCTTGGCAATGCGTTGCTTGAGTTGTTCGGCCTCTTCGGCAGTTTTCACCAGAATGTGGCGGGCTTGGGCTTTCATCGTGCGATACCTGATAACGGGGCTGACGGCGTGGCGCGCGATTATGCCTCAAGTCGCGCGGTGATTGATCATCGTGCGGATCTTGTTGGCCAGCAAATCCAGGGCAAAAGGTTTGGCCACCATGTCCATGCCTTCCTCGAGAAAACCCTGGCGCTCGGCGGCGATCTGCGCATAGCCGGTCATGAACAGCACTTTCAATGCCGGACGATGCTGGCGAGCGATTTCCGCCAGTTGCCGACCGTTGGTGCCCGGCAAACCAACGTCAGTGACCAGCAGGTCCACGCGCATGTCCGACTCCAGCAGCGCCAGCGCGGCCGTCGCGTCGACCGCCTCGAAAGCGCGATAACCCAGTTCCTTGAGCAGATTGAGCACGAGCATGCGCACGGCCGGATCATCTTCCACGACCACCACGGTTTCGCCGGGGGTAGCGGCGGGCGACTCGCCGACAGCTTCTTCTGGCGCCTGCTCCGGCGCTTGCAAATGCAAACGCGGCAAATAAAGCCTGACGCAAGTGCCTTGATCCGGCCGGCTGTCGAGGCTCACATGGCCACCCGATTGCTGGGCGAAACCGTAGATCATCGACAACCCCAGCCCGGTGCCCTGGCCGATCGGTTTGGTGGTAAAGAACGGATCGAACGCCTTGGCCAGCACCGACGGGGTCATGCCGGTGCCGTTGTCGCTGACCGCAAGCATCAGATAATCGCCAGCCTTGACCGGCTCGAGGGTGGTGATGTCGCTGCCATCGAGGTACACGTTGGCGGTCTCGATCAGCAGCTCGCCACCGTTGGGCATGGCGTCCCGCGCATTGATCACCAGATTGAGCAGGGCATTCTCCAGCTGACTGACATCGGTGCTCACTGCCCAGGCATCGTCGGTCAGATGAAGCTTGAGTTCGATCGGATCGCCCTTGGTGCGCCGGATCAGGTCTTCCAGCGAATGAATCAGCTCGTTGACGTCCAGCCGCTTGCGATCGAGTGACTGGCGCCGCGAGAACGCCAACAGACGATGGGTCAGGGCGGCCGCGCGATTCGCCGACGATACGGCGGCCTCGGTAAACCGTCCGATTTCATTGGCGCGACCGGCGGCAATGTAACGTTGCATCAGGTCGAGGCTGCCGATGATCCCGGTGAGCATGTTGTTGAAATCATGCGCGATGCCGCCGGTGAGCTGGCCGACCGCTTCCATTTTTTGTGCGTGACGCAGCGCATCTTCGGCGCGCTCGCGTTCAAACATTTCGTTTTGCAGGCGCTGGTTGGCTTGCGCCAGTTGTTCGGTGCGAGCGCTGACGCGTTCTTCGAGGGTTTCGTTGAGGTTGCGCAAAGCTTCTTCGGTTTTCTTGCGCTCGGTTTCGTCGATGACAAAAATGTAGAAGCCATTTACCGCGCCGTCTGCGCCGTGGCGCGGCAAGTAGTTCATCAGCGCATGACGGTTGCTGCCGTCGTGGTGCGCGGTGTAGAGGCTGAACGAGCACGATCTGCCGGCGAGTGCTTCAGCGATGTACGGGGCTCGCAGAAAATACGCCTCTTCGCCGATGACCTCGCGAATGGTGCGGCCATAAAGTTCTTGCGGGGTAAGCCCGTACCAGTCCAGATAAGCGGCATTGTTCAGGCGGAAGCGCTCTTCGTGATCGACATAGCTGATCAGAATCGGCATGGCGTTGATGATCAACTGCAGCTCGGTCTGGCTCTGGCGCAGGGCCTGTTCCGTATGTTTACGCTCGGTCAGGTCCAGCGCCGCGCCGAGAAAACGCACGGGCCGGCCGTGATGATCCTTGTAGCAACGGCCGCGGGCGAACACCCAGCGCAACTCGCCGTCAGGTTGCAGCAGACGATATTCCTCAGCGTATTCCGTGCCATGGGTGATGCAGTGCTTGATGCTGCGCGCAACCATCGCGCGGTCTTCAGGGTGAACGCCCTGCAGGTAATCGGTGATGGGCAATTGGCCTGCCCCAGCGGGATCGACACCGTGCAGCTGGGCGAAATGCGCATCGGCAATGAAACGGTCCTCGCCGATATCCCAATCCCAGGTACCCACTGCGTCAGTTGCAGCCAGTGCCAGTTGCAGGCGCTCTTCGGTTTCGCGTTGGGCCTTGAGGCTCTGTTCAGACCGCTGCTGCAATTCCAGAGCAATGCGCCGCCGCTCGTTGGTCTGGATGGCGGTGACCAGAATACCGGCCACCTGTGCGGTTTCGTCGCGGATCGGGCTGTAGGTCAAATCCAGCCAGAAGTCGGATTCTTTCCCCTCGTGTCGCAAGGTAAAGCGCCGTTCGCTGTAGGTGCGCACCTGGCCTTGTAGGACCGCGCTGTAAATAGGGTCCGTAAAGTCGCGAAGTTCCGGCCATATCTGGTGCGCGGGTTGTCCGAAAGCGTGCGGATGCTTGCCGCCAGCGAGCATGGCAAAGCCGTTGTTGTAGATCTGCGTCAGTTCCGGGCCCCACAACAACAGCATCGGCATCGGTGAGTGAATAACGATGTCCACCGCCGTGCGCAGGCTCTGCGGCCAGGTTCCGGGATCTCCGAGCGGACTGTTGCGCCAGTCGGTTCTGGCGATCAGGGCCTGAGCGTCATCATGGGTGGGTAAAGCATTCATCACGTCTATCCTGAGCAGCGTTCGGTGAGGCGGCGTCTACTATTCTTGAGAACGGTAGACGCTCAATGTATCGCTGCGACACCGCAGCGGACACGTCTGAATATTTGAAAGCTTCGCGGGTGCTTTTTGCCATGGAAATCGATGCGCTGTTAACACGCCTGGCCAGTCAACATGGCTCGGACCTGTATCTGTCGACCGGAGCGCCGCCGAGTGCGCGCTTCGAAGGGGTGCTGACACCCTTGAGTGAACAACCCTTCAAGCCCGGCGAGATTGCAGCCATCGCCCATTCTCTGATGGACGCCGAACAACGCCAGACGTTCGATCGCGATCTGGAAATGAATCTGGCGATCTCACGCACCGGCATCGGACGTTTTCGGGTCAATGTGTTTAAACAGCGTAATGACGTGTCAATCGTCATCCGCAACGTC
The DNA here is from genome assembly GCF_900636825.1 of Pseudomonas fluorescens. Classification (NCBI taxonomy): domain Bacteria; kingdom Pseudomonadati; phylum Pseudomonadota; class Gammaproteobacteria; order Pseudomonadales; family Pseudomonadaceae; genus Pseudomonas; species Pseudomonas fluorescens. The sequence continues at coordinate 2,652,419 of NZ_LR134318.1, forward strand.
AAACTCGACATCCCGCGCTTCGAAGATCTCAAGCTGCCAGCGATCCTGCTTGAAACCGTGATGCTCAAGCAAGGGTTGATCCTGTTCGTCGGCGCCACCGGTTCCGGCAAGTCCACCTCGCTGGCAGCGCTGATCGATCACCGAAACCGCCACAGCGGCGGGCATATCATTACCATTGAAGATCCGATCGAATACATCCACCGCCATCGGCGCTCGATCATCAATCAGCGTGAGGTCGGTGTCGACACGCGTAGTTTCCACGCAGCGTTGAAAAATACATTGCGCCAGGCCCCGGACGTGGTGCTGATCGGGGAAATCCGCGACCGTGAAACCATGGAACACGCGTTGTCCTTTGCCGAAACCGGACATCTGGTGTTGTCGACCTTGCACGCCAACAATGCCAACCAGGCTCTGGAGCGGATCATCAATATGTTTGCCGAAGAGCGCCGACCGCAGCTGTTGCTTGCGCTGGGTAACCACCTCAAAGGCTTTGTTTCACAGCGCCTGGTGCGCACGCTTGACGGTAAACGGCGCGCCGCCGTCGAGGTGATGCTTGGCACGCCGACGATCGGCGATCTGATACGGCGCAACGAGTTGGGCGAGCTCAAGGGCATCATGGAAAAGTCCGCGGAGCTCGGCATGCAGACCTTCGATACGGCGCTGCACAAGTTGGTGGTGGAAGGCGCGATCAGTGAAGAAGAAGCGCTCAGGCACGCCGACTCGGTGAACAATTTGCGCCTGCGTTTAAAACTGCACGCGGACACGACGCCAGTGCCGCCCACCTCGAACGAGTGGGGCTTGATGGATTAGGCGACATCAGTCCTTGAGTTCGTCGCGATCACGAAACTGCTCCAGCGCTTCGGGATTGGCCAGCGCATCGGTGTTCTTCACGGTGTCGCCGTGCACGACATTGCGCACGGCGAGTTCAACGATTTTGCCGCTGATGGTCCGTGGAATGTCCGTCACCGCGAGAATTTTCGCCGGCACATGCCGTGGCGTCGTGTTGGCGCGAATCATTTGGCGGATTTGCTGCTGCAAGGTTTCATCCAGTTCCACGCCATCCGCCAGACGCACAAACAACACCACGCGCACGTCGTCCTGCCATTGTTGACCGATGGCGACGCTGTCGAGCACTTGCGCCATTTTTTCTACCTGACGGTAGATCTCGGCGGTGCCGATGCGCACACCGCCGGGGTTGAGCACGGCATCCGAGCGGCCATGAATCATCATCGCGCCATGAGGCAGCTGCTCGGCGTAATCGCCCTGCGCCCAGACTCCGGGAAACAGGCTGAAATAGGATTGCCGCAGCTTGCTGCCGTCGGCGTCATTCCACAGGCCGATCGGCATCGCCGGGAAATGTCGCGTGCAGACCAGCTCACCTTTCTCGCCGATCACCGGCGCGCCGGCATCGTTCCAGACTTCGACGGCCATGCCCAGGCTCTTGCCCATCATTTCACCGCGGCGCACCGGTAACAGCGGATTGCCGTTGACGAAGCACGAGACGATATCGGTGCCGCCGGACATCGAAGCCAGGCACACGTCAGGTTTAACGTCGCGATAAACGAAATCGTAACTTTGCGGCGACAATGCCGAACCGGTGCAGAGTAGCGTTTTCAGGCTGGCCAGATCGTGGCTTTCGCGGGGTATGACGTTGCTGCTTTCCAGGGTCGCGAGAAATTTGGGGCTGGTCCCGAAGACGCTGATGCGTTCGTCGTCGATCAAGTCGAGCAATCGCTGGTTGTCCGGGTAGAACGGCGAGCCGTCGTAGAGGACCACGGCGCTGCCGACCGCAAGCGCCGACACCAGCCAGTTCCACATCATCCAGCCGCAAGTCGTGTAATAGAACAAGCGGTCGCCGGGGCCAAGGTCGCAATGCAGGCCGTGTTCCTTGACGTGTTGCAGGAGCACGCCACCGGTGCTGTGGACGATGCACTTCGGTACGCCGGTAGTGCCGCTGGAATACAACACGTACAGCGGATGATCGAATGGCACCGCGACGAAATCCGGTTCGCCACCAGGCTGATAAAAATCCGGCCACAAAGTCACTTCAGCGCGAGTGCGGTAGTCCGTCGGCCGGGCATGCGGGTGGGCGTAAGGCACGATGATCAACTGCTTCAGGCTGGGCAGTTGCTCTAGGATTTCGTTGAGTTTGGTGGTCTGGTCGATGTCTTTACCGGCATAACGGTAACCGGCGCAGGTAATCAGCACCTTCGGTTCGATCTGGCCGAAGCGATCGATCACGCCGTGGGTGCCGAAGTCCGGCGACGAACAGGACCAGATTGCCCCAAGGCTGGTGGTCGCCAGCATCGCCACCAGCGTTTGCCAGGTATTCGTCATGCACGCTGCGACGCGATCACCGACGCTCACGCCGGCAGCCCGCAAGCTGGCCTGGAATCCGGCGACATTCTCGGCCAGTTCGGCCCACGTCAGTTGCTCGCGCTGACCGTTTTCAGCCACGGCGATCACGGCCACTGCATCGTCGCGACGGCGCAGCAGATGTTCGGCGAAGTTCAGGGTTGCGCCGGGAAACCATTCAGCGCTGGGCATCTGCTTGCCCTCACGCAGCACCGCGTCGGGCTGGCTGTGGAAACGAATGTCAAACTGATCGACGATGTCCTGCCAGAACGCTGCGCGGTGATCAATGCTCCATTGGTGCAGGGCAGGGTAGTCGTCGAGTTTCAACCCATGACGCTGATTGACCGAGCGCCGGAAAATGTCCATGCGCGATCGGGCGATACGGTGGGCGTCGGGTTGCCAAAGGATGTCGGACATGGGTTGCCTCTTTTTTTTGTACCGGGGTCGAGCAAACATTTGTTGGATCGAGCCTGCTCGCGAAGACGTTGGCACATCCAACCATTGCACTGGATCATCCACCGCTTTCGCGAGCAGGCTCGCTCCTACGGAGAGATCGCAGCTTTATTGTGCGAGCCAGCCGCCATCGATATTCCATGCGGCGCCGCGCACCTGGCTACCCGCCTCGCTGCACAGAAACAACACCAATTCACCCAAATGTTGCGGCGTGACGAACTCCAGCGACGGTTGTTTCTCGGCAAGCAAATCATGCTGCGCCTGTTGCGAGTCGACACCATTCGCCGCGCGGTCATCGATCTGCTTTTGCACCAGCGGCGTCAACACCCAGCCTGGGCAGATCGCGTTACAGGTGATCGGGCTGGTCGCGGTTTCCAGGCCGACCACTTTGGTCAAGCCGATCACCCCGTGTTTCGCCGCCACATACGCGGCTTTGCCGGTCGAACCGACCTGGCCATGCACCGAGGCAATGTTAATGATCCGTCCCCAATTCTTGCGACGCATGCCCGGCAGGCTCAAGCGCGTGCTGTGAAACACCGACGACAGATTGATTGCGATGATCGAATCCCAGCGCTCGACCGGAAACTCTTCGACCGCCGCCACATGTTGAATGCCTGCATTGTTGACCAGGATGTCCACGCCGCCGAACTCGCGTTCGGCGTAGTCGATCATGTCGGCGATCTGCGCCGGATCGCTGACGTCGGCCGGATGATGGCCGACCTTGCCACCAAACTGGCCAACCTCGGCAATGACGTGGGCAGCATCGCCAAAGCCGTTAAGGATCAGGTTGGCGCCAGCCTTGGCCAGACTCAGTGCGATACCGAGACCGATGCCGCTGGTGGAGCCGGTAACCAGTGCGGTCTTGCCGGAGAGAGTGGTCATGAAATACCTCACACAATGCCAGTGGCGTAGAAAGTGCCGATCACCACGAAAACCGCCAGGGTCTTGATCAGCGTAATACAGAAAATATCTTTGTAGGCTTCGCGGTGGGTCAGACCGGTCACCGCCAGCAGCGTAATCACCGCGCCGTTGTGCGGCAGGGTGTCCATGCCGCCACTGGCCATCGCGGCCACGCGGTGCAGCACTTCCAAAGGAATATTGGCGGCGTGAGCAGCGGCGATGAATTGTTCGGACATGGCCGCCAGCGCGATGCTCATACCGCCCGAAGCAGACCCGGTGATACCTGCCAGCAGGGTGACGGTGATGGCCTCGTTGACCAGCGGATTGGGGATCTGCTTGAGCCAGTCGGCCAGCACCAGAAACCCCGGCAGCGAGGCGATCACTGCACCGAAACCGTATTCCGACGCGGTGTTCATCGCCGCCAGCAGTGCGCCGCTGACTGCGCTTTTACTGCCCTCGGCAAGCTTGCTGCGAATCGCCTGAAAGCCGAACGCCAGCACCATCAGAATGCCCACCAGCAACGCCGCCTGCACCGCCCAGATCGCCGTGAGTTTGGCGATTTCGGTAGTGACCGGCGCGGTCATGCCCGGCAGCGCGAGGCTATGGGTTTTGCCATACCACTGTGGAATCCACTGGGTGAACAGCAGGTTCATGATGCCCACCGCCAGCAGCGGCGACAGTGCAAGCCACGGGTTCGGCAGTTGCAGGTCTTCCGCGGTTTCCGGTTCGTTGCGCAGCTCGGTGCCATAACCTTCGCCGGCACGTTGCGCCTTGTTGCGCTGGCGCTGCAAAAACAGCATGCCGGCGCAAAACACGAAAATCGTGCCAATCACGCCCAGCCACGGCGCCGCCCATGCGGTGGTGTTGAAGAAGGTGCTGGGGATGATGTTCTGAATTTGCGGAGTGCCGGGCAGCGCGTCCATGGTGAACGAAAATGCCCCGAGGGCGATAGTCGCCGGGATCAGCCGTTTGGGAATATTGCTCTGGCGGAACATTTCGGCGGCAAACGGATACACCGCAAACACCACCACGAACAGCGATACGCCGCCATACGTGAGCAGGGCGCAGACCAGCACGATGACCAGCATTGCCTGTCTGGTGCCGAGCAGCCGAATCGCCGCCGCGACGATGGAACGCGAAAAACCCGACAACTCAATCAATTTGCCGAACACGGCGCCGAGCAGAAACACTGGAAAATACAGTTTGATGAACCCGACCATCTTCTCCATGAACACACCGGTAAAGGCGGGCGCGACGGCGGAAGGATCAGTGAGCAACACCGCACCAAGGGCGGCGATCGGGGCGAAGAGGATGACGCTGTAGCCACGGTAGGCGGCGAGCATCAGCAGCGCGAGGGCTGCCCAGGCAATGATCACACTCATGGTGTGTCTCTCCAGAATTGTTATTTTTGTGGGTGAAACGGGTGTGAAGAGCGGATAGCCAGAACTGTGCCAACGAGCTAAGTCGTTGAAATCCATGGTTTCTTCAGATTTTTTGAGGGTGCGACGAGTGATTCTGTCTCTTTCTGGAGACTAAAAAGATCGCAGCCTTCGGCAGCTCCTACACGGAAATTTCGCGTATCCCCTGTAGGAGCTGCCGAAGGCTGCGATCTTTTGATCTTTCCATAAACCGAGACACGCGTCTCTTAAAGGAGACTCAAGCAATCCCCAACGCCAGCATTTTCTTGTACAACGTCGACCGTCCCAACCCCAACCGAGCCGCTGCCGCAGGCACATTCCCCGCGCATTGCGCTAGCGTGGCCTGAATCAACTGCCGATCAAACCGTTCACGCGCCTGCGCAAAGGTCTCTGTTGTCGCCGTGACATTGAGCGCCGGCAAGGCGCGTTCCACCGGGGTAACCGTGCCAATCGCTGCGCGGATGTCGCTCTCCGTCAGCATCAGGTCATCACTCAACAGCGCCGCCCGTTCCAGCACATTGCGCAGTTCGCGAATGTTGCCCGGCCAGGCATGCTGGCCGAGCAGCGCCAACGCGTCACGGTGCAATTCATGCTGACTGCGCAGCTCTTCGAGGATGGCCTCGCTGAGTGCCGGCAAGTCATCGAGACGTTCACGCAACGGCGGCACCTGGATCGGCAACACGTTAAGGCGGTAATACAAGTCTGCGCGGAACTCGCCGCGCTTGATCGCCGCTTGCAGATCTGTCGATGTCGCGGCGATCACGCGCACGTCACTCTGGATCACTTCGTTGGAGCCTACGGGTTCGAATTCCTTTTCCTGCAGCACCCGAAGCAATTTGCTTTGCAGCGGCAGCGGCATGTCGCCGATCTCGTCGAGAAACAGCGTGCCACCCTGAGCTATTTGCAGTTTGCCGGTGCGACCCTTGCGATCGGCGCCGGTGAACGCCCCGGGCGCGGTGCCGAAAAATTCCGCTTCCAGCAACGCTTCGGGAATCGCCGCGCTGTTGATACTGACAAATGCTTTGTGCGCCCGTGGCGAGGCACTGTGGATGGCCTGCGCAAGCAATTCCTTGCCGGTGCCGGTTTCGCCAAGCAGCAACACCGGCGACTCGGCGCTGGCACTGCGCCGCGCCCGACGTTTGACTTCGAGGCTGGCGGCGCTCGTGCCGATGAAATGGGCGAAATTGTATTTGGTCTGCCGCGCCCGCAACAGCGAGCGGGTCGAGGCCAGTTCTTCCTGCATGCTCAAGTAGCGCTTGAGCATCGGCGACAGCGTGCGCAGCTCATCGAACAGCGCAAACCCGATGGCGCCGATCACCATCCCGGCGTCGTCATGGATCGGCAGGCGCATCACCACCAACGGCTCTTTGGGCGTGTCCTGCATGTCCAGCAGAATCGGGCGCCCGGTGCGCACCACCTCGCGCAACAGACTGCCGGGGATCACGCTTTCGCACGGCTTGCCGATCGCCCCTGCGGCGGACTCAAGGCCAAAGCGCCGCGCATAGCGCTCATTCATCCAGACAATATTGGCATCACGATCAACGATCACCGTGCCTTCACTGGACTGCTCGATGATTTCGAACAGCGAGCGGATCGCCAGGGTGCGGACCCGTTGATAGTCCTTGAGGCTTTCGGTGGTGTTCATCGTGCTTCCTGGATGAGTGAGCCCTATCGGCAACCTTCGGATGCCGCCGACATTATGCCGATGGATCACCGGATCATCATCTCGCATAGCTGGCAGATTGATCGGAGCGCCTAGGCAAGTCGTGCTGACCGTTCATCGGGAATGCACCGCTACCTGTAATTTCTGACAGTTGTGCGCTACCGATTGCCGTCGCCAAATAACAACACCACCGCGCAGAAGAAAATTTTGGTTCGGCGCTCCAGCGTCTCGAGGAAAACTCCATGAGCAAGGAAGAAGTTCTACCGGAAGAGGTCTCCGCGCAGGCTGCAAATGTTTTGGCACTGTCGCCGTTGTTCATTCCAGGCCAAATCCCGCACATCCATGATGCGGATGGAACCCCTAACGAAAACCGGTACGGCATCAACCGCAGCATGTGCGCCTCCAACGCAAAGGGGCTGCTGGTGAACGTGTTGCCCTACACGAACGCGGAAGAGGGCGACAACATCCGTATTTTCAGCAGCCTGGATCCGATCGAATTACTGTCATTCAACTTGGCGGCGGGGCAGGAGAATGAAACGTCCCATGTTTTTCTACCGGGGCATTTGCTCAAACCGGGCTTTCAGACATTGCATTATGAAGTCATGCGCAATAGCCAGAACATAGGCAATGCGCCACCGCTGGAAGTGCTGATCCGGTTCATGATACCGGGTGGGACAGACCCTGAGCCGGATCGCCCCGGGCACTATCGGTTACTGGCTCCGCGGCTGCTGAATGTGCCGGCGGGAGGGATTACCCGGGCGCTGGCAGAGTCCACGGAAGGCGTGCAGTTCGCGATTGCCGCATACCCGAACATGCGCCAATTCGATACGGTGATTTTAAGCTTTGGCGGAGAGAGCTTCGAACATACGGTGACATTTGAGCAGGTCGGCAAGGAAATCCAGGGCAAGATCCCGCTGGACGTCATCCTCAAAGCCGGCAACGGTGACCAGGTTTTCATCTATCGCCCATTCGACGAAGCTCATAATCGCGCCAGTGACTGGTCGTTGCGCAAAACCGTTTACAGCGAAGTCACCCCGGATCTGTTGCGCCCGGTGATTCTCGAGGGTGTTCAGGTCGACGCGGATACCGGCGAGCTGTTCTACGATCTCGCCACGCTGGGCAATGGGAACATTCAGGCTGATGTTGTCACGCGTCCGGTAACCTTCGTCATCGGCGATAGCGTCAGGCTGTGGGTATCGACAATCAAGAGCGGTGTCGAATCGCAGGTGTTCAGCGAAACCAAAAAGGTCACCAAAATCGATGGCACCGTGCGCTTTTTCGTCCCAAATGTCACGGTGGTGCAACTGGCTCGCGAGCATATTTATTTCCGCTACGAACTGACCAGCGATGACACCGGTACTACGCGGCAGTCCAGTCGTACGACCGTGTGGCTCATGGGCAGTGCAGTGAATTTGCCGGCACCGAAAATTCTGCCGATCAACGGCGTTATCGTCGATCCCGGCAAAGCCGCTACCGGCATCGTTTCACCCAATGCCGCGATTTCGGCGCAAGCGTGGGTGCACTTTTACGCGCAAGGTACTGCGCCGGGGGGTGTGGAGCATCTGTACGACAGCGGTCGGCGGATCAGCAGTTCGCTGGCGGCCCGCGATATGACCTTTCCATTGTCGGCGACCTATCTGACGAAAATCGATGGCGGGCCGCTTGAATTGTATTACAAGGTCGGCACCAGCAAGGACGATCCGCTCGCAGCACAATCCTTGAGCCACTCGGTAAGGGTAGGAGAGCCCAAGCCAGATTTGCAGGCCGTTATCGTGGTGGACGCGATCGACGGTGTGCTGGATCCCGAGCTGTTACCGCCCTTCGCGGATGCCGAGGTACAGGTTCCGCCGTTCAAGGATATGAAAGGGCAGACGGTTTATCTTTGGTATCAGTCCGACTCGCCGCTGGATCCGCAGCGTTACGACGATTCGGTAGACATTGATGATCGCGATCTCGACATTCCGGTTTCGTTTTTCCTGTCGCAGGATTTTCTCAAGGAACACGTGGGTTACAACCTGACCATCGGCTATTCGGTGGAGGCTACGGACGGCACTGGCACTGAACGTTTCGGTGCCAGCGCGCAAGTGGCTATCGGCGCAAGCGCGAAGCAGCCGCTGCCACTGCCTAAAGTGCTCGAGGCTAATGACGCCGGTGTCTTGAACCCGGCGGATACGGCCGTGCGAGGCGCTTCAGTGGTGATTGACGGCGCCGATCTCAAGTTCGGCGATTTCATCAAGTTCCGATGGGACGGGGATGCGCAGGCGGGCGATTACGCGTGGGACGAGCCAATTTCCTTGAATGGCGAGGGCAAGCCGTTCACGCACCAGGTTCCTCATCGTTATGTGCTGGCGAATCAGGATTCAGGCATCAGGGTGTCTTACTCCGTGGAGCGCGATGCCGGCGGCGAGCAGCCGTCTGAAGTCTTGTTGTTAAGTGTGCAGCGAGCAGTGTTGCCGTTGCCTGCAATCAGCGAGGCTACAGGGCCCAATCGCGACCAGATCAACCCCGACGATGTGCCGGCCGATGGCGCCAGCGCCCGCATTGGCGTGACGGCGCAACTCAAGCAGGGGGACACCATTACGCTCATGCCCAGCGGTGCGGCTCCGATCGTCAGGACGGTGCTGCAGACGGAGGAGGGTCGAGAGCTGGTCATGCGCATTCCACGTATCGTCATCGACCAGAACAACGGCGGCAGTTTCACCTTGGGCTACACGATTCGCCGCAAAGCAGGCGGCGCGGACGAACCTTCAGACTTCAAGACTTTCGATGTCCGTCGTGTGATTGGTTCCGGAAAATTGAAGGTCATGGGCGCTCGGCATAACTCCAATACCTATCGATCGTCCAGCGCACCGTGTCTGATCTGGGCACTCAATGCGCAGACGCTGCAGCCAATGTTGTCGGAGTGGCGTTATGTGGGTGATGCAGCATGGACCGCCGCTGCACAGTTTATTGATACGGATGCTTTGCGTGCACTGCAAGTGCGTTCGGCGACTGACCAAGTCACACTCAACGCGGTGAATATATGTGGCAATGGCGTCGATGGAAATCTTAGTGGCGCAGTCGCGGTGGCGTACTTGCGCGATGTACGAATCACGAACGGAGCAGTAGGAGGGCGCGATGTTTTCGCTAACGGCCATCCCTCTTATGGTGGCGTTGTCCCGCCGGTGTATTTGATTCAGGAAAACCTGCAGGGCGTTTTCTCCAGTGGTGGTGCTTTTGTTGCTCTGACATAAGACGGGTCAGTTCTACCTTGGGGGGACGCAGCAAATGGCGGCAGTCTGGGTAACGTAAGCGCAGCCGGGTTCAAGACGATAGCCTGTAACAGCAACGCGTTTGCGGGGCTGGATGCAGCCGGTAACGTCCGTAGCTGGGGCAATGCTGCGCATGGCGGAACATTGCCAGTAGCAGGCCTTGGCAACATAAAACGACTGTTCAATGGTGGACTCGCATTCGCTGCCGAGCGATCGGATGGAAGTATTACTGCCTGGGGAAACGCTGCCTCCGGCGGCATTGCCAACCCGGTACCCGGCGTCAACAACGTAGACAAAATTATTTGTGCGTACCAGGCATTTGCGGGCATCACCAAGACCAAGCGGCTTTTTGCCTGGGGGAATGGTCCTTACGGCGGCGTTATTCCCGCAGATATCGCCAGTCGAACGGATATCTTGCGACTCTGTTGTGCTAACGCTCGCGCATTTGTGGCGATGACCGCTGCGAAGACTGTCGTGGCTTGGGGGTTTGGCCCCTACGGCGGAGATTTAAATCTGTTCCCCGGAATTTCGACAGTGCGCTTCGTTGACGTCGCTTCCACGTGGCATGCGTTCGCTGGCGTCACCGAAAATCATCGTGTCGCCGCGTGGGGCGCCAAACCTGCAGGTGAAGTACCGCCCGCAATCGCCTCGTTGACCAATGTTATTCAGGTCGTCGGAACGGCTCATGCGTTTGCCGTGCTATGCACTGATGGACGGGTTTTCGCATGGGGGAATCCGGCACTCGGCGGCGACACCTCACTCGTAGCCGGAGAGTTGCACGATGTTGTAGCGCTTTACAGCTGTTCAACCGGCTTCGTGGCCCTGACCTCCGACAAGCGTTGTTTCTCGTGGGGCAATAGCGGCAATCGATTCGACACCAAGAACGTTTCACATATAGACGCATCGGCAACGAACGCGGCAGCCGGTTTTGCCGAGGCCGAGGATGCCGTCATCTCGGGGTAACCCTATTCGAACCTTTGCCTACCCGCCGCCCATAAGGGCGGCTGGTGCCCGACCGACTCTGAGGTGACTGAAATGCTCGAAGAAAATACTGGCGTGTTGGCAACCCTGCCTGCGCCGACAGTTGATGGCGCAATCGATGGCACGCTTGATCCGCAAGCATTGAACGAGAAAACCAACGTGCGGATGCCTGCGTATCCGGGCATGAAAACCCCTGATGTGATCAGTTTATGCCTGTCTGCGCCGGGTGCGCCGGCAACGGTGGTCGACAAAGTCAAAATCAGAGCCAGCCAGGGCGAAAGCGCGCCGTATATTTCCGTCGACGCGAGTCGGTTCGCGGCATTCTTGGGGAATGTGATCGAGTTGAGTTACCAGGTGTTTTTTGGTGACCAGCAACTGCACACATCTCAATCCCTGCGCCTCGAAATCAAGGCCGGTTTCGAAGGCGAGCAAACGCTCGATCTGAGTTCGTTCGATTACGTGCTCGTCACCGGCAAACCGCCACACAATCCCCCTGCTTTCAGCCGCTTCACGCGCGAGGCGACGTGGGGCGTCGCGCCGTATACGTATGCCAGCAGCGATGCCACGGTAGCCGTTGTCGATCAGCAGGCTGAAGTGACAGTCGCCGGTAATGGGACGTGCCAGATCAGCGCCACGGACAGCGTCGGCCAGTCGCAGAAATATCAACTGACAATCAGTGGTATCGGCCAATTGAGTTTCCTCACGGCCACCGCCAACTGGGCGGGTATGCGCGATGCTTGCGCGGTGGCCGGATTGCAGCCGGCCACGTTAGCGCAGATGCGTCAGTTGTTGAAGATCTACGACAACCATGCCGGATCGTTGACCGATTACCTCGGACGTTTGCCGTACCCGTTCTGGAGCGGAGAACTCAACGGCGCCAATACCGCGTGGATCGTCGACCTGGATAAACCGGGAAACGATCCGCTGGATCCTAATCCCACCTCGGCCGACCTGAACGAGTTACATCAGGTGCTGGGTGTTTCGATGAGTTGAGTCTGCGCGTGACTTAACGCCGGGAGGGATTCCATGAACGTCCATCGTTTGCTGGTCAACAGCACGCTATTGCTTTGCCTGCTGTTTGGCGAATTGGCCGGAGCTGTCAGCGGCCCCGAAGTCGCGCAAGTCCTTAATAGTCGTTACGCGATCGACCGGCCATCATGCCCGGGCGATACCGATGCTTATCATTGCAGTGGTGTGCTGGTGCGGGGATCGCAGGTCGCTGTCGGGCGTGCGTTCTGGATGCTGAGCCCTGAAGCAGTCGGCTCGGGCTACGAACGTTTCGCCTATTTGCGCAAAGATATTCCTCGAGATTCTTCGTTGTTGCAGAACGGCTTTGTGTTCACCGACAAATTCACGGCGCTGGGATTGGGCAAGACGTTGGAGGTGTCGCCGTCCGACCCGAACGCAGAGGTGCGGGTCAAAAACTGGAATGAACAGGCGCCGCAGCACATCCCGGTCGAAGGATTGTTTTACGACCGCAACTGGCCGACCGGGCTGTTAGCCGCCCAGCGCGATCAGCGCGACTACTTTCTGGCCACCGGGCTGTGGTTGCCAATCCTGCGATTGGATTTGCGCGATGCAGCGCAGCAGATCTTCGGCTTCAACCAACAGGATCAGTTATATGGCGGTTATCAGGTCGCAGCGCGGCTGAACGCCAGGTTCCGGGACACCGCGGTTGCCTGCCGCGACGGGCGTGCGGCGTTCCATTGCAATGGCGTGTTGCTACGCGGCACTGCGGCATCGACGCAGTTTCATGCGTGGAACCCCAGCCCTAACTCAGTGGGCCGCAACGGAGTGTCTTTCTCTTGGGCCAGAGCTGATGTCGGCATGACCCAAATAGCGGGCAATCAGGGCCTGATCTTCAAGGAGTCTGCGGCCCCGACGCCTTACAACGCGGCTTGGCGCTGTATTTATCCGACCAATGCCGGCACCAGCGGCATCCCCAACAGTTGTCGCACTTACTGCGATGCACTGGGTGTGACCACTGTGGCCGCGTATCGAGCACAAGGCGGCACATGTTCGTTCAATGTCACGCCGCCTCAGGTGCAACTGAGTATTGATGTACGAAATCGCAATCCGGCGTGGAACGAAGTGATCGTCGCCGCCTGGCCGCAAAACATCCCCCAGCAGTTGCCGCTCGAAGCGATTTTCGTCGTAGCCGGTACTGCGGGCCTGAAGGATGCCCAGTTCATTCAGCGTGATTTCTTTCAACAGACGACGCGCACGGTGCCCGTCGTCCGCATTGCGCTTAATGCGGCCAATGGCTTGCCGTTCACTTACGAGCCTTTGGATCAGGGTGTGCAGTAGTCGGTTTGCGAATCTTTCAGGGAGGAAGTGCCATGAGTCGCCGGAGAGGGGTTGCCTTGCTGCTTATGTCGGTGTTTGGGTTCGTCGTGCACAGTGCGCAGGCGATCACCGGGCCGGAGACAGCTCAGGTGCTTAACGCCCGTTATCAACTAAAAGCGGATAGCTGTGCGGGCGGTACGGCGGTTTATTTCTGCAGTGGTGTATTGCTGCGCCGCTCACGGAATCCGGTGAACTTGCCGTTCTGGATGCTCAGTGCTGAAGCGGTGGCCTCCGGTGCCGAACGATTTGATTTTTGGCGAGAAGATCGGCCTCCTGTGGACAGGAATGTTGCCAATGGTTTTGTGCTGTCAGATGTATTCACCGCTATTGGTGTCAATAAATCTTTGGACGTCAGTGCTGCTGTTCCAGATGCACAGGCGTTGGTGAAAAACTGGGACGATACGGCCCCTACGAAAATCCCCTTGGAAGCCCTGTTTTACAACGTGACCGTGAAGGGTGCGTTGCGTCGCGCTCTTAAGGATCAATTGACGTACTTTCAGGCCACTGGGGAATGGTTGCCGATCCTGCGATTGCAGGCCGCTGAGACACAGCAGAATCCGTTCGGCTTCAACCAGGCCGATCAACTCTACGTCGGCTACCAGGTCGCCGCCCGGCTGGAGGCCCGATATGCCGATACCGCCCCGGCGTGCAGAGACGGGCGCGCGGCGTTTTATTGCAACGGGGTGCTGATTCGCACGACGGATCAGTCCACGGCGTTTCATTCATGGAATCCGAGCCCGGGATCTGTGCGAGGCAATGGCGCTTCGTTCAGCTACCTGCGAGCCGACGCGGGTGTAATCAGGTTTTATAAATCCCAAGGGTTTGTCGTCCGAGAGCAAGCCGCGCCCGCCGGCAACCCCATGACCTTGCGCTGCGCCTATCCCTACGATGCTGGCACCGGCGGGAGCGCCGATGTTTGCAGAACACACGGCGGACTGTGCAGTGAGGTGGGGGTCAACAGCATTGATGCCTGGGTTTCGCGATACGGCGGACAGGTCAACCGCTCGTGCGCGTTTACCACTGATCCGCAGCAATTTCAGCTGAGTATCGACGTGCGCAAGAATCGCGGCGATTCTCTTGGCTGGAACGAGTTCATGGTTGCGGCATGGCCACAGGACAATCCGGCCCAGTTACCCATCGAGGCGTTTTTCTACAATACCCAAGCCCTCCTTCCGAGTAATGGTTTGCCAGGTGCCCAGTACGATCAGAAGGATTTCTTTCAGGAAACCGGTCGTAACGTGCCGATTTTGCGTATTACGCTCGGTGCTGGTGCCGGCGGGATTTTCGTCTTCAATCCTCTGGAACAGGGTTTGTAAGCGTTCATTCAGGATGCGCCGCCGCCAACAGCTCTTGGGTGTACGGATGCTGCGGGGAGTCAAAGACGTCATGACTGGCGCCGCGCTCGACCACTTTGCCGTCCTTGATCACGATCATGTCATGGGCGAGAGCGCGGACCACGGCCAGGTCATGGCTGATGAACAAATAGGTCAGGCCGTGTTTTTCCTGCAGGTCGCGGAGCAGGGCGACCACTTGTTTCTGTACCGTGCGGTCCAGTGCCGACGTTGGTTCATCGAGCAGAATCAGGGCGGGTTTGAGCACCAGTGCGCGGGCGATGGCGATGCGTTGGCGCTGGCCACCGGAGAATTCGTGGGGATAGCGATGACGGCTTTCCGGATCGAGGCCGACTTCCTTGAGAACGCGGATCACCTGCTGATCACACTCATTGGCGGTCGATTCGCTATGGACTTCCAGACCTTCACTGATGATCTGCGCCACTGACATGCGTGGGCTGAGGCTACCGAACGGGTCCTGAAACACCACTTGCATCTGCCGCCGCCACGGGCGCAGCTGTTTCTGGTTGAGGCCGTCGAGCGCTTCGCCCTGAAAGCGAATGCTGCCTTCGGAGTCGATCAGCCGCAGGATTGCCTGGCCCAGCGTCGATTTGCCCGAGCCGGATTCGCCGACGATGCCCAGCGTCTTGCCGCGCTGGATGCTCAGACTGATACCGTCGACTGCGCGCAGGTACTGCTTGCGTTGAAACAGTCCGCCGCCAACAACGAACTCGACCCGCAGATCCTCGACTTCCAGCACGTTTTCGCGCTCATCTCGAGGCAGGGCTTCGCCTTCCGGCTCGGCATTAAGCAATACACAGCTATAGGGATGTTTGGGTTCGGTGAACAGCGTTTCGCACGGTGCCTGTTCGACGATCTCCCCGGCCTTCATCACGCACACGCGCTGAGCAATGCTGCGCACCAGATTGAGATCGTGGCTGATCAGCAACAACGACATGCCGAGCCGCTGCTGCAGGGACTTGAGCAGCAGCAGAATCTTGCGCTGCACGGTGACATCGAGCGCGGTAGTCGGCTCGTCGGCGATCAGCAGTTCCGGCTCGCAGGCCAGCGCCATGGCAATCATCACACGTTGGCGTTGGCCACCCGATAACTGATGCGGGTAAGCCTTGAGGCGCTCCTTGGGTTTCTGAATGCCGACCAGACCGAGCAGTTCGAGGATCCGATGCTGCGCCGCTTTACCGCCGAGACCACGGTGCAACAACAGCGTTTCGCCAATCTGCTTTTCAATGGTGTGCAGCGGATTGAGCGAGGTCATCGGCTCCTGAAAGATCATCGCGATACGGTTGCCGCGTAACTCGCGCAGGACCTTGGGGTCCGAGCCCACCAGTTCCTTGCCGCGATAGCGAATGCTGCCGGTAGTCTGTGCATCGGTTTCGGGCAACAGTTGCAGGATCGAGTGCGCCGTCACCGATTTGCCCGAGCCCGATTCACCGACCAGTGCCAGACATTCGCCGGGGCGAATATCCAGGCAAAGTTCCCGCACCACGCGCTGGCCATTAAAGGCGACATTGAGGTTACGGATTTCGATCAGGTTGTCAGTCATGGTCACGCTTCAGGATCGTGGGTCGAACGCGTCACGCAACGCTTCGCCGATGAAAACCAATAAAGAGAGGATCAGCGCCAGCGTAAAAAACGCTGTCAGCCCGAGCCACGGCGCTTGCAGGTTTTGCTTGCCCTGTCCGATCAGTTCGCCGAGCGAAGCGCTGCCGGCAGGCATGCCGAAGCCGAGGAAGTCCAGCGCCGTCAGCGTGGAAATCGCCCCGGTCAAAATGAACGGCAGGTAGCTCAACGTCGCATTCATGGCGTTGGGCAGAATGTGCCGGATGATGACCTTGCGATCAGTCAGGCCCAATGCCCGGGCGGCTTTGACGTATTCCAGATTGCGCCCGCGCAGGAATTCGGCACGCACCACGTCGACCAGCGCCAGCCAGGAAAACAGCGCCATGATGCCCAGCAGCCACCAGAAATTCGGCTCAACAAAACCGGACAGGATGATCAGCAGGTACAGCACCGGCAACCCCGACCAGACTTCCAGCAGTCGTTGCCCGAGCAGATCGACCCAGCCGCCGTAATAGCCCTGCAATGCGCCGGCCGCGATGCCGATCAGCGCACTGACAAAGGTCAGCATCAACGCAAAGAGGATTGACACCCGAGCACCGAAAATCACCCGCGCGAGCACGTCGCGCGCCTGGTCGTCCGTCCCCAGCCAGTTCACCGACGTCGGCGGGCTCGGCGCGGGTTTGTTGAGGTCGTAATTGGGCGTGTCGTCACTGAACGGAATCGGTGGAAACAGTATCCACCCGCCGTCCTTGCGGATCAGCTTCTGCACATAGTCGCTGCGATAATCGGCCTGAAACGGCAGTTGCCCGCCAAATTCCTGCTCGGTGTGGCGCTTGAATACGGGGAAGTACCATTGGCCCTGGTAACTGACCATCAGCGGCTTGTCATTGGCAATCAACTCGCCGCCCAGCGTCAGCATGAACAGACCGATGAACAGCCACAGCGACCACCAGCCCCGACGGTTTTTCCTGAAACGTTCAAAGCGGCGACGGCCCAAAGGCGAGAGCTTGAACATCAGGCATTCCTCGCGGCGAAGTCGATGCGCGGATCGACCAGCGTGTAGCACAGGTCACCGATGAGTTTTATCAGGAGTCCGAACAAGGTGAAGATGAACAGCGAACCGAAAACCACCGGGTAATCTCTGGAAACAGCCGCTTCGTAACTCATGCGTCCGAGACCGTCGAGGGAGAAAATCACCTCGATCAGTAATGAACCGGCAAAAAATACGCTGATAAACGCTTGGGGAATGCCCGATACCACCAGCAGCATCGCGTTGCGGAACACGTGGCCGTACAACACGCGACGTTCGCTCAGACCTTTCGCCCGAGCGGTGACCACATACTGTCGGGTGATTTCATTGAGAAACGAGTTTTTCGTCAGAATCGTCAGCGTCGCGAAGCCGCCAATCACCAGTGCGGTAACAGGCAATACCAAGTGCCAGAAATAATCGGCGATCTTGCCCAGCGTCGACAGCGATTCGAAGTTGTCCGACACCAGGCCCCGCACCGGGAACCAGTTCAATGAGGTGCCGCCGGCAAACACGACGATCAGGAACATCGCAAAGAGGAAGGCCGGCATGGCATAACCGATGATGATTGCAGTGCTGCTCCAAATATCGAAATGACTCCCATGGTGAACGGCTTTGCGGATGCCCAGCGGAATCGATACCAGATACGTGATCAGCGTCGCCCACAAGCCGAGGGAAATCGTCACCGGCATTTTGTCCAGGATCAGATTGGTGACCGTGGCGCCGCGAAAGAAACTCTTGCCGAAATCCAGCTGCGCGTAGTTCTTGAGCATCAGCCATAGGCGCTCATGGGCGGGCTTGTCGAAACCGTATTGTTTTTCGATGTCCTTGATCAATTGCGGATCTAGGCCACGGCTGGCGCGCGAGGCGTTGCCGGATGTCTCGCTGGCGCCGCCGCCGACACCGGCCCCGCCGATACCTTGCAGGTGAGCAATGGCCTGCTCGACCGGGCCGCCGGGCGCGGCCTGAATGATCACGAAATTGACCAGCAGAATGATCACCAGCGTCGGGATGATCAGTAACAGACGCCGCAATATGTAAGCCCACATCAGTGCGGCCCTCCGGGTCTGCCACGGCTTATTTTTTCGGCCGTCATCTGCTGGTTGGTCAGCGCTGTGCTGCTGATTTCCCACCAGCTTTCGATGGCTTCGTCATTGCTCGCTTGAACCGACGGTATGCCGAACCGATTCCACCACACAGTGGAGGTGCCCGGCGGGTAGTAGTTGGGAATCCAGTAATAATTCCATTGCAGCACCCGATCAAGTGCATGGGCGTAGCGCAGCATGTCCGATTGCGTGGAAGCGCGAATCAGGCCGTTGATCAAGGTGTCGACGGCCGGATTTTTCAGCACCATATAGTTGTTGGCGCCAGGGTCGTTGGCGGACGCGGAGCCGAAGTAATTCAACAATTCGCCACCCGGAGACGTGGTGACCGGGTAGCCAGTGACGATCATGTCGTAGTCGCGGCTCATCAGGCGATTGACGTATTGCGAGGAATCGATGCGGCGGATATTAAGCTCAATACCGATCTGCTTCAGCGTGCGTTTATATGGCAACAGCAGGCGATCCATGCCGTTCTGGCTGACCAGGAAAGTGAAGCTCAGCGGCTCACCGTCAGCATTCACCAATTGATCGCCATCAGGTTTCCAGCCGGCCTGCTCGAGCAATTCGAGGGCTTGCAGCTGCTTGTCACGGATGATCCCGCTGCCATCGGTTTTGGGCGCTTCGAAGACTTTGCTGAAGACTTCCTCAGGTATTTGCCCGCGCAGCGGTTCGAGGATCTTCAGCTCTTGCGCATCAGGCAACTGACGGGCGGCGAGCTCAGTGTTGGAGAAGTAGCTCTGCTGGCGGATGTACAAGTTGCGCATCATCTGCCGGTTGCTCCATTCGAAATCCCAGAGCATGGCCAGGGCCTGCCGTACGCGACGGTCATGGAACATCGGCTTTTGCAGGTTGAACACAAAACCCTGCGCCGACTGCGGGGCTTCGGTTGCCAGATGAGCCTTTTGCAGGCGGCCGTCAGCGAGGGCAGGGCTGTCGTAGCCAATGGAATAACCGGTGGCGGAAAACTCGCGGTTGTAGTCATAGGCACCGCCGCGCAGCACCTGACGCGCCACATCGGTATCGCCGAAGTATTCGATGCTGAAATGATCGAAATTGTACAGCCCGCGACTCACCGGCAAGTCTTTGCCCCACCAATCAGCGTTGCGTTCGAACGTGATGCTGCGCCCCGAGTCGACTTTGCCGACGCGGTACGGGCCGCTTCCGAGTGGCGGTTCGTAACCGCCGCCGCCAGCGAAGTCACGGCTCTTCCACCAGTGCTCGGGAAACACCGGAAGGGTCGCGATGTCCAGCGGCAGCGTGCGGTTCTCGTTGCTCTTGAAGTCGAAACGTACGGTCAGCGGCGCTTCAACCTCAACGCCTTTGACGTCGGCAAACTGGCTGCGATAACGCAGACTGCCTTGGGTCATCAGCAAATCGTAGGTGTAACGAACGTCTTCGGCGGTGATGGGCTTGCCGTCGGCGAAGCGTGCCTTGGGATTGATAAAAAAGCGCAGGGACAAACCGTCAGCGGAGCGCTCCATTTTTTCAGCTACCAGGCCGTAGACGGTGTAGGGCTCATCGAGCGAGCGCTGGGCCAGCGGCGAATACAGCAGACCGTCGATCTGCGTGACCCCGATGCCTTTGTCTATATAAGGAAGAATGTGGTCGAAGTGGCCGATTTCGATGGCCGAGCGGCGCATCGTTCCGCCCTTCGGTGCCTGCGCATTGGTGTAGTCGAAGTGGCTGAAGCCGGCCGCATATTTCGCGGGCTCGCCGTAGACGGTCAACGCATGTTGCGGTGCAGCGCTCACGCTGGCGGCGCCCGAAAGCAACGCAAGGGCGGTGATTAGCAATGTGGGGAAAGCCAGTCGCATTGTCAGCCTTGGAACCGGAAAATCGATAAGCGCAATTTGTACGCGAGAGGCGCGTCAGCCGCCAGCCGTATATGTAACTGAAACACAACGGCCCACCATAAGGCGGGCCGTTGATGAGCGATCAGGCGACGAATCAGTCCTGACGGCTGGTGACTTCCAGCAGGTGATAACCGAACTGAGTCTTCACCGGGCCTTGCACGACATTGATCGGCGCGCTGAACACTACGGTGTCGAATTCCTTGACCATCTGGCCAGGACCAAACGAGCCCAGATCGCCGCCCTGACGGCTGGATGGGCAAGTGGAGTTGGCCTTGGCGACTTCGGCGAAATCAGCGCCGCCTTCAATTTGGGCCTTGAGTTCGTTGCACTTGTCTTCGCTCGAAACCAGGATGTGGCGGGCAGTGGCTTTAGCCATGGGGAAAATCTCCGATCTATTTCAATAAAGTGTGGAGCGTACCGGAATCAGTGGGCGAATTCTCGGCAAAGTTCCATCGGGGGATGTCCGCGTCTGTTAGAGACCGGCCGCCTGCAACCGCAGCGCATGTTCAACGTAGAGTTGAATCGGATCATTTTCCGAAGGCTTGCCGATTGGGCTGCGACGCAGACTGCCGAGGTGGTCCAAGGGGTAATCGGAGCGAATCACCTGGCCAAGATGCGAGCTGAAGCGGCCAACAAAACCGTCGCTCTGTTGCGCTTCCGTCGTGAAGTAACTGGCCATTTCCTGACAAATCCTATGAGCAGGATCGAGTCCCAGAGGGTTGCTTGGCGAAACGATGCCGCTCCAGGAGTAATAATGAACATCGTTTTCTTGCGCCGGACCTTGACCGCCCCAGGTCTGAGGCAGCCCTTGCGGATACTTGTCGTTGAAATCCCCAACACTTTCGGTTGTCAGCGCGTTGAGCGCCGCGACTGCATGTTGCGGCAGCGAAGGGCTGCCGCTGAGCAAGGACAGCCAATCGGCAAACAAGGTCGCTACGCGCTGCGCGACGTGTTCTGGAAGACGACCGGGAATCAGCGCCTTGCGCAGATGATCCGCCAGTTCCGATCCATGGTTCGGACCGCTGACGGAAGTGACCGACGCAATGGTGTGTGGCGCTGATGCGGCAGCATAACGTGCCGCCAATGCGCCTTGGCTGTGACCAATCAGGTTGACCTTGCGCGCACCGGTCCCTTGCAGAACGCGGTCAATCTGAGCCAGCAATTGTTCACCTCGAGCCTCGTTGTCATGGATAGCGCTGAGATGCGGGACAAACACTCGGTTGTCAGCCGCTTTCAAAGCCTCTCTAACCTCGTGAAATAGCTCGACCTGGCCAATACGCTCAAATCCAAACAAGCCGTGTACCAACAGGATGGGATAACGAGTTGTAGCATTCCGTTGCATGTTCAGACCTTTTCGCAGAAGTTCAGTGGGTGATTCCAGGGCTCACTCTAAAACACTCATTCTGTTGAAGAAGTACGAATAGGCATCAATTGGCCGCCGAATCTGGACCAAGGCGCGTACGAAATTTCAGATTTAACTGAGCTATATATCGGAAGTTCTGGCCGTCTCCCGCCCACAAAGGAGCGATCCAGCGATGCTCTCCTACTCGCTTGGTGGTCTTTGCTCCATGCTCGTGGCGGATTGAGCTGACATCCAAATACAGGCGAATCGCTTTCAATATCGGTTGTCGACGTCGTCAATGAAGACGGCGCTTAATCCACGGAAGGGGCCGAGCATGACCACTCAAGAAGTCGAGTTTTATTACCGGGTTCGCCAGCCGATCAATGCTTGCGCGAAAGCAGCAGTGTTGCCGGCAGTGACGATTAATACGTTAACGGATGATGTGCTGGATCCGTCGCTTGCCAAGGTTGTCGTGAAGGTTGCGGCTTACGCCGACATGACATGTGGCGATCAAGTGGTGTTGCGCTGGGACGGCCTGGATGTCGAAGGCTTTGTCTATCAGCACGAGATGGTCCGATTTGTCAGCGACGCTCAGGTTGGCAAAGAGCTCATCTTTGTCGTCAAAGGCATGCACTTGGCGGCGCTGGATGGCGGTTCGCTGCAAGTTTATTGGACGCTATTGAAGGGCAACCAGCCTCATCCGGTCGAGTCCGAGCGCCTGCAATTGTCGGTCGGCGATGTGCGAACGAACTTGCTCGCGCCGCAAGTCGAAAGCGCGGTCGGAGGTGCGCTTGATCCTGAGCGGGTACCGGAAGGCGTTCTTGTCTCGCTGCAACCTTACGCGAGGATGTGCGCTGGTGATCGGGTTGTCTTGTCGTGGGCGGGCGATCCGCCGGTGCAGGCTTTCAACGATTCGTTAAAAGTTGAAGGCTTTGCTGTCGCCGAGCCATTGTCATTCTGGATTCCACCAGAACACGTTGCTGCTTATCTTGGCGCTGAAGTCACCGTGACCTACCGGGTCGAACGCACGGGCGGGGGCAGTGAAGCATCGGATCCGACCGTAATCCACATTGGTCCGCTGATTCGCGGTGAGCTGGCGGCACCGGATGTGCTGGAGGCGCTTGGCGGAGTGCTGTCGGCGGCTGATTCGACTGCGGGCGTTACCGTCGTGATAGCTGATGCAAAAATGCAGGATGCAGAGGTGGTTTATCTCAAATGCGACGGCGAGTATTTCAGCCATCGTGATGAGCGTGAAATCACTCCGGAGACGGCGGGGCGGCCGCTGATGTTCATCGTGCCTCATTCTTTCTGGCGTGAGCACGAGGGCGCAATCGTTAGCGTCGCATATTCGGTGGAGCGTCTGGACGATGTCAGTCAGCAATCCCCAGTGACGCGCATTCGAATCGAGGCCTGACCCGCTTATCTTCCAGCCCTCCGGCTCGCGTGAAACAGAGGGCTGGATTCGTGGACGGTTAGCCGCGGTGTGGCACAGACAGGCGCCGCGCTGCCTCAAGCAGCAACTGCTCCGTCGCACTGAAGCCAAGGCAACCGTCAGTCACAGAAACACCGTAGCGCAGCGATGCGCTCAGCGGCTGGCAACCTTCGAACAAATGGGATTCAAGCATCATGCCGATCAGCGAAAGATCACCTTGCAGCCGTTGCTCAAGCACATCATTGAATACAAATGGCTGACGCAACGGGTCTTTGCCACTGTTGGCATGACTGCAATCAACCATTATCCGGCTTGGAATGTTCAAGCGGTTGAGCTCCGACTTGATCTGGCTCACGCTTTCGCGGTCATGGTTTGGCCCAGGATGGCCGCCGCGTAAAACCACGTGAGTGTCGGGGTTGCCGGCGGTCTGGATTATGGCCGGATGGCCTTGGCTATCCACGCCGAAATGCCGGTGCGGATGAGCTGCCGAACGCATGGCATCGACCGCGACAGTCACGCCACCGTCGGTGCCGTTTTTGAATCCGACCGGCATGTTCAGCCCGCTGGCCATTTCGCGATGGATCTGGGATTCGGTGGTGCGCGCACCGATCGCCACCCAGCTCAGCAGGTCATCGAAGTAACCGGCAGCCATGGGCTGTAGCAATTCGGTGGCCACGGGCAGGCCGAGGCGGATCATTTCCAGCATCAGTTCGCGGGACAGGGTCAGGCCGCCAGCCATGTCGTCACTACCATCCAGATGTGGATCGTAGGCAAGGCCTTTCCAGCCAACGGTTGTGCGGGGTTTTTCGACGTAGGCACGCATTACCAGCAACATCGTGTCACTGACTTCAGCGGCGAGTCGAGCGAGTTTTTCAGCGTATTCGAGAGCCGATTGCGGGTCGTGGATCGAGCACGGGCCGACAATCACCAACAGGCGAGGGTCTTCAGCGTTGAGAATGGCGCGTATCGCATCGCGATGCGCGGCGACCTGCTGGCTCAACGCCGGGGTCAAAGGCAGTTGCTGTTTGAGTTGCAACGAGCTGGGCAGGCGCACGGTAAGCGCTTCGTTGGCGCAATCGAGGCTGGACAGTGGCAAGGCAGAAATGGACGAGTTCATATTCGGGTTCCTGGGCTGGCGGCGGGATTTCCCGCTCGCTCGGCCCTATTGGGGTGTTCGACAGTTGGCCGTATTGGCGCCATGTGTGTGCTTGCCACCTGTGGGTGACCGATCGGAGGCGGCAGGCTGTCCCGAGCGGAGGCTGGTAAATCGCCAGGCGTAAAAGCTGTCGTAACGGTAATAAGTGGCGTAGTTCATGGGTGATTCCTCAAAGTGTCTGATGTGTCGCATGAAATATTCAGGGGCAGAAAAAACAAAACCCCCGGTCGGGAGGCCGACCGGGGGTTGAGAATTCTCTGGTAGGCGACCCGTTGTTATGGGCGCCGTGTGGGTATCAGGCGCGCCAGTGGCTAAACCAATACCCAAAATACAAGCTGACTGGAGCACAAACGTCATTCACCCGGACAGCCGCAACCGAGCGCGGGGCGCTGACGGTGGTTGGCTTCGAAAGGGTGTTGAGCATGGTCTGTCTCCGATGGATGCGCCGAGCTTACAAGAGGCCGATACGCCTCGGCAATCGGAAAATGCTGTGGCTTGCGTAACGGAAACCTTATCGCTTGAGCGTCCCGGCCGGTATGAGACACTCAGTGCTTCGCTCGAAAACAGAGGTAGCACCATGATCGGGGTGATCTCATGAGTTTCGTGATCCGTGCTGCGACGGTGGCAGATTTGCCGTTTGCGCGCAGGCTGACGTGTCAAAACATGCTGCGCTATTACATCCAGCACGATTTATTGTGGCAGGACGAAGCCTTCGATGTGGCCTGGGCGGAGCGCGAAAGCTGGCTGATAGTGCAAAGCGATACCCCGGTAGGGTTTTTAAGTCTCAGTCGCGACGGGCGCGCACTCTATATTCGTGAGTTGCAGATCGCCGACGCGTTTCAGCGCCGGGGTGCGGGTGCCTGGGCAATTGATCAGATCATCAACATGGCGAAAGCGGAAAAGCGTCCGGCGGTACGTCTCACGGTGTTCGAAAATAATCCGGCAAGAAACTTGTATGAAAGAAAAGGCCTACGTGTTCAGGGCAATGACGAGTGTTTCTTGAGGATGCAGCTCGATATCGGTACGGCTGTGCTCTGAAACCCACGGCCCGCATGCGTTCGATGATGAATTGAAACTTTTTAAATGCGGCTTGCCGCTAGGTCTGTCAGGTACTTTTTGCTAAGGTGTCGGGCATCCCAATAAGACCATATCGCGAGGTGTCTGCTTGATTAGGGTGCTAGTGGTCGACGACCATGATCTCGTTCGTACAGGCATTACCCGGATGCTGGCCGATATCGATGGCTTGCAGGTGGTCGGTCAGGCCGAGTCAGGCGAGGAATCCCTGATCAAGGCCCGAGAGCTGAAACCCGACGTGGTCCTGATGGACGTCAAGATGCCTGGCATCGGCGGCTTGGAGGCCACGCGCAAACTGTTGCGCAGTCACCCGGATATCAAGGTGGTCGCCGTCACCGTGTGTGAAGAAGACCCATTCCCTACGCGCTTGCTGCAAGCAGGGGCCGCGGGTTATCTGACCAAGGGCGCGGGACTGCCGGAAATGGTTCAGGCCATCCGCCTGGTCTTCGCCGGTCAGCGCTATATCAGCCCGCAAATCGCTCAACAATTGGCCATCAAGTCGTTTCAACCGACTAACGACTCTCCGTTTGATGCTCTGTCGGAGCGCGAGATCCAGATTGCGCTGATGATCGTCGGCTGCCAGAAGGTGCAGATCATTTCCGACAAGTTATGCCTCTCGCCAAAAACCGTGAATACCTACCGTTACCGTATCTTCGAAAAGCTTTCGATCAGCAGCGATGTTGAGTTGACACTGCTGGCGGTCCGTCACGGTATGGTTGATGCCAGCGCTTGACCATGACTGAAACTTTCGACTCCAGCGCATTTCTGTCAACCGTCAGCGGACGCCCAGGCGTTTATCGCATGTTCGACAGCGAGGCGCGTCTGCTCTACGTCGGCAAGGCCAAGAACCTCAAAAAACGCTTGGCGAGTTATTTTCGCAAGACCGGTCTGGCGCCAAAGACGGCGGCATTGGTTGGGCGCATCGCGCAGGTCGAGACGACCATCACCGCCAATGAAACCGAAGCCCTGCTGCTGGAACAGACGCTGATCAAGGAATGGCGGCCCCCGTACAACATCCTGTTACGCGACGATAAATCCTACCCCTATGTGTTTTTGTCGGATGGCCAGTTCCCGCGTCTGAGCATCCACCGGGGGGCAAAAAAAGCCAAAGGTAAATACTTTGGTCCTTATCCGAGCGCGGGGGCTATTCGCGAAAGCCTGAGTCTGTTGCAGAAGACTTTTTTCGTCCGTCAATGTGAAGACAGCTATTACAAGAACCGCGCGCGACCATGCCTGCAATATCAGATCAAACGCTGCAAGGCGCCCTGTGTAGGTTTGGTAGAACCCGATGTGTACGCCGAGGATGTACGCCACTCGGTGATGTTCCTGGAAGGTCGCAGTCATGCGCTGACCAACGAATTATCCACGGCGATGGAGGAGGCCGCGATCAATCTCGAGTTCGAGCGCGCCGCCGAGCTGCGTGACCAGATTGCCTTGCTGCGTCGGGTTCAGGATCAGCAAAGCATGGAGGGCGGCACAGGTGATATCGATGTCATCGCCGCGTTCGTCAACCCGGGCGGTGCTTGCGTGCATTTGATCAGCGTGCGCGGCGGGCGAGTGCTGGGCAGCAAGAATTTTTTCCCGCAGGTCGGCATCGAAGAAGACGTTTCGGAAGTCATGGCAGCGTTTCTCGGCCAATACTTCATCAGCAGTCCCGAGCGCGATTTGCCGAGCGAGTTGATCGTCAACGTCGTTCACGAAGATTTTCCAGCACTGATCGAGGCCATTCACTCGTTGCGTGGCCGAGAGTTGGCCATCAGTCATCGGGTCCGTGGCACGCGTGCGCGCTGGCAGCAACTGGCGGTGACCAACGCCGAGCAAGCACTCGGCGCGCGTCTTGCCAACCGTCAACATACCGCAGCGCGCTTCGAAGCATTGGCTGAGGTGTTGAATCTGGAAGAGCCGCCACAGCGTCTTGAGTGCTACGACATCAGCCATTCCAGCGGTGAAGCGACAGTAGCGTCTTGCGTGGTGTTCGGGCCCGAGGGTGCGATCAAGTCGGATTATCGTCGTTACAACATTGAAGGCGTGACGGCGGGGGACGACTACGCAGCGATGCATCAAGCCTTGACCCGGCGTTTCAGCAGACTGAAGGAAGGCGAGGGCAAGTTGCCCGACATTCTCTTGGTCGATGGCGGCAAGGGTCAGTTGTCGATGGCTCGTGACGTGCTCAACGAACTCGCCGTGCCGGATCTGATTTTGCTCGGCGTCGCCAAGGGCGCAACGCGCAAGGCCGGTTTCGAAACTCTGTATCTGAATGATGCAGCGCACGAGTTCACCTTGCGCGGCGACTCGCCAGCCCTGCATCTTATCCAGCAGATTCGCGACGAGGCGCACAGGTTTGCCATTACAGGCCACCGTGCGCGTCGCGGCAAAACCCGTCGGACGTCAACGCTGGAAGGCGTTGCAGGCGTCGGGCCGACCCGCCGTCGCGACTTGTTGAAACATTTTGGTGGATTGCAGGAGCTGTCTCGTGCCAGCATCGAAGAGATCGCCAAAGCCCCGGGGATCAGTAAAAAGCTCGCAGAGTCGATTTATGCGAACCTGCATAGCGAGTAGAATGCCCCCTCACCTCGTAGCCAGTTGTGCCGATGAATATCCCTAATCTGATTACCGTTCTCCGCGTCCTGCTCATCCCGATCTTCATTTTGCTGTTCTATCTGCCTTACGAATGGAGCTACATGGCCTCCGCCTCGGTGTTCGCCTTCGCGGCAGCCACGGACTGGCTGGATGGCTATCTGGCGCGCCGCCTGGAACAGAGCACCCCGTTTGGTGCGTTCCTCGACCCGGTCGCCGACAAACTCATGGTTGCGGTCGCGCTGGTGCTGCTGGTACAAGAACACGGCAATCTTTGGCTCACGTTGCCCGCTGCGGTCATCATCGGCCGCGAGATTGTGGTCTCGGCGTTACGTGAGTGGATGGCCGAACTCGGTGCCCGCGCCCATGTTGCCGTATCCAATCTGGGCAAATGGAAAACCGCTGCACAAATGCTCGCGTTGGTGATCCTGCTGGCCAATCCGAAGGATTTCAGCTTCTGGGTTGTACTCGGTTACGCCTTGCTGATGGTCTCCGCCGGCCTGACTCTTTGGTCGATGGTTCAGTACCTTCGCGCAGCCTGGCCGCATCTGAAGACGGATGTTGAAAAGAAATAAAACTTTTTTGAATCAAGGGGTTGACCTACCTTTTTAATTCTATAGAATGCGCATCACCAAGCGGGAATAGCTCAGTTGGTAGAGCACGACCTTGCCAAGGTCGGGGTCGCGAGTTCGAGTCTCGTTTCCCGCTCCAATTGTACGTGTTTGTTGTTGTGCTACTGACAGCAAATGCTTTGAGGCCGAGTAGCAAAATGGTTATGCAGTGGATTGCAAATCCACCTACGCCGGTTCGATTCCGACCTCGGCCTCCACTATAAACAAGCTCCGTAGATCAATGATTTACGGAGCTTTTTTATTTGCAGTCTGCAGCAAGATTTAGTCTTGAAAACGGTAACTGCGAAACTTGCGTCACCGGGAAGTGATGTATATATTTCCCGCTCGGCTGTTCGGCCCGCACCCTGTCAGGATCGCGAGTTGGAAGTAGCTGAAAGCTACACCGCGCTACCGCCCGAATGGCGAAACTGGTAGACGCATGGGACTTAAAATCCCCCGGGGGTCAACCCCCATCTTCCCTCTGCGTTACCAAAATCAAGAAAAACATCAATGAAATCAGCCTTTTGAAGCGATTTCCTCTCTGTAAAAAAATCTTCCACGTCCATACAGGTCAGCGCTTGGGAGCTATTTGGGAGCTGCAGCGCTCAAAAGTCCAATCTCCAGCAAGCTACGCACCGACCACCTAAGCTCCCGCCAGCCACAGATGCTCCTGACTGATCGCCACTCTCTATTGGCAAGCGAGCAGCTCCCAAGCAGCTTCCAAGTGGATATTTGGTGATGATATGGGAGAGGTGATGGCGCAAAAGAAAAGGCGCACCGTCTCAGCCGAAGACGTGGCGCCTTATTTTCTGCCGCGAGTAAAACACCAAGCTGGTGTCAGGTGGCGGTCATGCTCATTTCGGAAAATCGCTCTACATCAGCTTTTTTGTAAAAGATCTGCCGGCTGATGTGCATAAACGGTGGCAGCATGTCTTTGTACTTGCCGGTGTACCGCCAAAAGCGAAGGGTCTCAGGAGAAAGGCCGAGAATTGCGGCAGCTTCTTTAGACGGGACGTAATCGCTATTTTGTGGCAAACGCATAAAAATACCCTTTAAAATCAATAGGTTTAACCATTCGCACGTCCTGGGGCTGTCTGGTGTCAATACATGCTCATTGTTTTCTGCGGTAAGGTCAACGACCGTTCGTCGTAAAAAATCAAATAATCTATTGACAGATTGTCAATTTATTGAGTGAGTATAGGAAGAGTATACTGTTAAGGTTCGACGGTAACTTGCGGCGGGCGCCTTTAATAGCGGGAATTGCTACGGCGGTTGACATTGCCTACCTTGCTCCGATTGTAAATGCCCAGCGACACACCTTCAGAGCTCCTGAACGACAGGGCGACTCTGTCTTTCAAATTTTTAGCGGACGCGATCACCTATCTCTCTAGGATTTCCATACGCCAATGAAGGTCTGTTCCTACCCTTCCAGGCCTGGCTCGTGTAGGAGCGCCTGCTGCCCGGAGCCACGCTTTCCGATCGGCCTCAACCATGGCATCAGCACCAACTCGATGCGAAAATGCCTTTCAATCAAAAAGGTGTGTTGAGCAGACGCTACGTTTCACGAGCTAGTAGTCATTTAAAAGCTCATCGCAATACTCGGGCAGGCGGAGGGGGTGGGATCGAATGTTGTACCAACTCGTAAACCGAAGACCCTTGAGGGATCCAACCACACTCGACCAGCCGGTGTTTATCAAGAAGACACGCTTAAGCCTAATCTTGAGCGCCCTGGCGAGGAATAAGCGGGAGAGGGGGGTTGTCACCTCGGGAGTTCTGATAGGTCTTCATAGCTGACCTACAAAGTTGCCGATCCGCCTAAAGAGGGAGTCGAATCCGTCCAAACTCTCTCGTAGAAGTTTTTTCAGTCCGGCTACTTTGTGTTTATTTTGCCTGCAGGGCGGCTCCTAAATTTGGACGTAGTTATCCCCAAAATTTAGCCGCCTGGTTTGGGCTCAAAAGACAAGCTAGCCGTCCTGCGGCCGGATAAACGACTTTGCAAGCTGACCGGCCTCCTAATGCTCTCGGAACAATTGAATAGAGTTCCTCTACAGATTATCAATTGGCCAGTAAATTGAAGCTCAGAAGCGTTAGGCAAAGGTCAGTTGAGCGTTGCTTGAAGGGATGAGTATTGATTGAGGCCTTCGGGGAAAGCTTTTTTTGAATTCAATATCTATACACTCCGTCTCAAAAAAAAAATTCAAGGGGGCGCTTAAAGATATATTTTTGTTGACTTTCTGGGATTGCTGTAAATATTGGGGTTTTCGTCGGTTGTGGCTAAATGATGGCTGCCGCGAAATCGAACAGTCGTCCTGCTTTGTGTCATTTTGACACCATCACTTGAGGGGAGGGCGCTGATCAATACCATCCTGATTCCCTCTCAATCACTCGTGAGTTTCTTGCGCAATGTGTAGGCTCTACTGCCCTGGACGTTGTCCGTTACCTAAACCCATACCTGGTCTGGGGCTGCCCATTGCTCACGTTCGAACGTCCAAGTGCCTACGACCGGATCAGATTATTGGGTAGTCATATGCGGTTACACGCCTCCGGGCCACTAAGAATCGTGCATGCGAGTTTCCCGACACGCACGGCTCCGTCAGTGGCGGGCCAGAGAGGATCTGCTGCGCACGCTAAATAAAGAGTTGGGTAGTGAAAACGAGTGGCAGACTTACGTGATGAGGCTTTGCTGCTGTCAGTTTAAGGATGCTGCCCCCTATGTAGGTTAGGAAGCGCGCCTTATGCATTTCGGTTAGCTTGATCTGTCCTCGATCTTGCGCAATCATTTGCCTGGCCTACCGCAACAGCCTCGGACGCATTAGCGCCACAGTTGGTGTCTGTGCCGTCAGGGGCGGATATCCACATCGACCAGAAAGCGTCCCCCCGATCCCGATTGTGAAGTTCAGGAGCTGTCTGGCCAAGCTGATACGGCTCACATCGCAAATGGGCTCTAGGTGCTAAAGCTCCATCTACTATCGAATTTCACCGTTCGGTACACATTACTAAAGACCTAGCCAACTTCTTGAGCTTGACTTATGGCGAGGTGAAGAAGAATAAAAAGGTCAGATTCTCTAAGCATTTTTGGCCGTACGATCCCTTCTTGGCTCAGGCTACTACACGAGCAAAGCCGAAACGGACTTAGAACTAGTTTGAATAATTTTCAAGCATTGTTCAGCGAGGCCGAGCTTGTAGGTGGCCATTCACCAAGTTCATCACTCATCCCTTTGTCCAGTACCGATGAACAGTAGTAGCAGGCAGGCCAAGATCGCGGGCAGCTTCCTTCTGTGTCTTACCTAGTTCCTTGAGCTTCAGCACAGCCTGAACGTTTTCTAGGTTAGCTTTCGTGCCTCGGGCGCGTTTCTTCAGCTCACCATCCTGCTTCTGATGCTCCATCGTTTGAAGCCCGCCAGCATCCCGAAAACGTCGTACATCCTCCAAGGCTTTCTGTAGTTCATGTTCCGGTGTGTCTTGAGTACGCTGTGCGAGTGCAAGAGCGAGCAGTGACAGAATATGCATGTCTAAGCATTCAGCTACTTTTAGCAACGTCGAGAGGGTCGCTAAGGTTTTTCCTTGCTCAATCATACTGAGATTATTCTGGCTGATAGCTCCAGCGAGTGCGTCAGGGCGCACGCCTTTCAACTCTCGAACGGCTCGCAGGGTGATGGCGATCTCTTCCTTCACGATCATGGCTCTCAAAAGGCAGGATAAAGCCACAGCCAGTCAATTCCACCAAACCATGTATGTTGTTAATGCCGGAATTTAGGGATATGATGGGTGAGTCGTGAGGGGAGCCGGCACACTAATCGGTAATGCGATTTCGGCGTGCCAATTGAGCGAGTAGTAGGAGAAAAGGTCGGTTGTCGTAATGCCCGCTGCGTGGGCTGATCTCCGATGCTGTCACGTATGGATCGAGGAATTTGTCGTGTTTGTGACGTACAGCAGCAATCTTCAGGGCCGCTTCAGCGGATTTGATAGCACGCGATTGCTTTGGAGTTCGATAGAGCTCAATCCAGCCGAATACTATTTTCTAGTTGAGGGGTGTGGTTTGGTTGATGGTTGTTTCGGCCCATGGGTACGGCTGTTGTCGACTGTGAAAGAACTGGATTCTCTATGTAACGGTAAGAGTGTTGAAGCACACAGCATCACTCAAGTTCAGTTGCTCGCACCTGGTGTTATGACGAATCGTTCTGGACTATCGGTGGAGCTACTTTCGGAGATTCGAGTTCAGCCTGGGACGGAGGAAAACCCGGTCTACGAGTTCATAACCGGCACGGGCCATATCTACACCAGTTCACGTAAATGATGGTTCCAGCACCGGAGACGCCATGTCAGTAACCCTTGATGAAGTCGCTCAGTTTTTTTATGGAGGTGGTGAGGTCGTTCCTGGTTGGCATTCCACGCAGGAAGAACTAATAGGGCTCGCCGAAAAAACTTTTCCGGGAAAGCCTTTCTGCCTAGTGAAGCAGTGGATCATCGCTGACCTCCAGCTCACACAGGCGGAGCAAGATCGTCTCGCATCAATGAGGCTGCTACCCAAAGCTGTCTACTCCCATGAGGTCGTCCTGGATAGCCGCCGACGTTTTTCTCCCGGCCACTTTGTGCGCACAAATTTTGGAGTTTCGCATGACCACCCGTGCATGTTTGAAACCAAAAGCACCGTCTACCTATTGCTTGGTGATGGTGTGAGAAAGCCCGCAGCACTGAGTACCGTTTTCTCGTTTAGAGCGTAACTGAACTAACAGTTTTACCCACGCTGCCATTCAGGCAGTGCGATCGGCTACGCCTTTAAAAAATTGCAGGAGCACGTTTTGATTCGATTTGATTGCCGGCAGGTCACTGGAGTGATCGAGAAGCCACGAGTAATTGCCGCCCAGGAGGGAACTGTGAACGCGCGCATCGTTATCGATGGGCAGGTGTTGCCGAATGTATTGCTGCCAGGAAAGATATTTGAAGAGATCGAGGCGGGGGAGCGAGTGACCCTGTACGGCATCTTCACGAAGAAAAAAGACAAGACGGAGAACAAAGCCATCATCTACGCCGTGAAGGGCTCCAATGGGAAACTCGTGGCGGCTAGGCAGCTCCAGATCAAAGTCCCAATCCTGATCGTTGCTGCTGCAGTTCCCCTGATGGTTGCTGTGGCTGTTGCGGGCTGCTTTCTTTCTCCCTATCCGATTCATCTAGTTTCTGGAAGCATTGACCCTGATTACCTAGTTCGGACAACTTTCGTTTGGGCGTTCTGGGAAGGGATCTTGGCCGGGTTGGTCATGGTGGGACTTGCGATCAACTGGATCAGGATGAGCATTGATCCGGAGAGCTGGGCGGTGATCGATGCTGCGACGCTGTCTCAACGCTTCAGTAAGGCGTTTAAGTAAGTACTTCATACCACGCTTCCCCTTTGGTGGAGGCTTTCTAAGCGAAGGGGAGGTGGCACGTGCAGACCGATGATCTCGAGCGCGAACGACGTCGCAAAGCAGTGGCTGAGGTTATTGGTTGTCAGGTACTCGAAGGTGTGAGGCCTTCCTCTACGCACCTTGCTGAGATGCAGCGATATGCGGATGGCCTAGTCAGTCTTGACGAGCTACTGGAGGAGTTGATTGAGTGCATGCGGCAGCACTCTCCGGCAAGCAGATAACTTCCAGAAAGGCCGGCTTTGAGAGTTCTTTACCATGTTTGATTCGAATCTCCTGGTACCTAGCCGGCTAAAGCCGAATGACCGAGTTCTATTCCTCGATTTTGATGGGGTGCTGCATCCCGACGACGTCTACCGTATCCGGAGTGGTTTGGTGTTGCGTGCACCCGGGCACCTTATGATGCATGCCGGAATTCTTGTCGAGATATTGAGGGAGTTTCCTCAAGTCAAAATCAGCTTGTCCACAAGTTGGGTGCGCATCCTCGGTTACCGCCGTGCACGCGCTGCCTTGCCGCCCGAGTTGCAGGATCTCACCGTGAGCAGTACATGGCATTCAAGAATGCCCAAGGCGCCTTTTGAGGGCTATGACATGTACAGCCGCTATCAGCAGATCCGTGCTGCAGTAACCAGGGCGGGCCTGATAAATTGGATCGCCCTAGATGATGATCCTTTTGAAAGTTGGCCAGATCACGATCGACGTTTGATTCGGACTGATCCTGACTTGGGCCTTAGCTCAGTACCGACCCAGGAGGAGCTACGGCTCAAGCTGAGAGCCCTGATGGGGACGTAAAAACATTCCCCGAGACGCTTTGAAATTGCTGCTGAGGCATGATTTTTTTCTTCAGTAGCCGTATTCGTTTAGCAATTTGCGCAGAAAATCACGCCGCCTTTGAGCGATGCACAGAATTAGGTAATCACGCTCATAGTCCTTGGTCGAGAGGTGTCCGGCATCTACAAGACCATGGATGTAGCCTTCCGCTTTGCCTCTTGCTTCGAGCAATGCCTCTATCGTGGTGCTTTGGTAAATGTCTTCAGCCAGCAGTCGCCACCGTTTCTTTTGGTGCTGCCCGACTGGGTCGTCCGAAAACTTTGGGGCGTTGATTAGGGTATTGAAATCGGCACATGCGTCAGGTGTGTTCAAAGCGGGTTCTCAGAACATTGATATCTGTACCGAGGTTATCATGCGCACACTTAATGGCATGCTGTGGGCTGGCTTACGTAGGCGCTGTCGCGAAGGAACGATTTTAATGATGGCGCAGGCTTTCGATGGCGGCTGTGAAACCTGGAGTTCGATATGGGGCACCTTAGCCTTGAGGATGTCTACCCCGACGACGTAGAAAAATACGGCCATATGCGGGTAGGAATGACCGATCTCTATGTAAAAGACAATCACGCCACTTATGGTGTGGTTACGCGTGGAGAATACCGCGAACTGACCAGCAGATTAATGCG
Organism: Pseudomonas fluorescens; assembly: GCF_900636825.1. Taxonomy (NCBI): domain Bacteria; kingdom Pseudomonadati; phylum Pseudomonadota; class Gammaproteobacteria; order Pseudomonadales; family Pseudomonadaceae; genus Pseudomonas; species Pseudomonas fluorescens. The sequence goes on from NZ_LR134318.1 coordinate 2,687,729, forward strand.
TGACGAGTCGGTACAAATGATCATCAGCGCCAAGCTCGCCGCGCTACCCCAGGACTACGATCCGTGGATCTGGAGGATCGAACGCAATCGTGCGTTACACGCTAGGTATGGGGACAAATTCGATCCTTGGGGAGACAACTGAAAGCACCCATGTCCCGCTGATGGGATTACCGCATCCCATTTCCCGATTGAACGCATTGCGGAGTAAAGGCTACACATCCGGCAAACTCGCCTATTCGCCTCATCCTTTAGAGACTGCCCTGGAGAAACAAATTCTCCCCAGGCGAGAGCAGCTAATCGGCAAGCTGAGGCGCACCTCTTCCACCGAGGTATTGATCTGAAACGAGCTCCAGCATCTCATACCCAATTACACACCCATTTACACCCATTTAACGAAAGCGTCCGGCAGATGCACCCTATGTCAATGCAGCCACCTCATCCCATCAACGGATCTAACAGTGCGCCAGCCACCAGTCCAGCAGTGCTGCAGTCGCTTCTTCGCGCAAGCGCCTACTCTCGCAGTTGCTGCAACGTCGCATCGCACAAGGTTGAATCATGAATGATCCTCGTATCCCCAACATCAAGTCCGCGCACCACGTTCGGAAGACCTCGCCAGCGAATGAACCGATGGAAGGCCATCTATCCGTATCCCGTACTCTCGGGCTTCTCGCGGCTGACTTGAACACGTATCCAGAGCGAATGCTGCCTGTGGATACGCGTCTGGTCGCTCGAATTTTTGCGTTAGTCGGTCAGGCAGATGTTGACCACAATTCATCGCTCTCGGCGGAAGACGAGTAAATCAGGGCCTTGAACCCAGCGCCAGGTGCGGTACGGCCGAGGTATCATCGAGAGCGGCTCCAGCGAGTCGGAGCATGTTGTTCATCGTCGCCTAGCAAGATTGGGAATTTTCGGATTCTTCCAGCAGCTTGGTTAAGCCATCCGGCTTTTTTGAGTCACGACCGCTAAGCTGAACGACACTACTTGAACGCTTTAAATACGTAGCTGTCGGGTTTACACGGTTGTCGTATAGCTCTGACTCATCATCTCTCGACGCATCGCCCAACCAAGCGCGGCAGGCCCGCTGGCTAAACGCAGCACTCCCTTTCCACCACGGCTATTGATCTCATCCAGCACGCTCATCACCTTGTCCGACATCACAGGCTGCGAATGAGCGAATAACCGTACACGTTTAGCAGTTTCTGCAAATCTCACCTCGAAGTTGGACGATGCACCAGAGAGAGTTAACTAGCCTGAGCCGTCATCCAGACGGCCCGTATGTCGGAGAGCTTCGGGTTCCTAAATCGCTACTTCGGACGCGGATCTTGCAATGGCCTATCGGGTTGTGAAAGCCCTTTGGTGCGTATTTCTAGAACTGCGTTGGCGACTGCGCGGGCAACGTTGCGAACTTCTTCCTGCACGTCCAGATCGGCGTCGAGTTCATCATGGCTAGTTGCGTATGGACGGTAGTAGCCTATGTAGCGGTCAAGGCTTGCAGCTTTTCCTGCGTCAATGAGGCCCATCCAATTCAACCAGTCGGACAGGCCATGGCGAACACCTTCAATCCCAGCCACGTCGCCATGTACTACGAGCCCATAAGCGCGGCCCAGCAAGGTGCTTCGGAAATGACCAGCCATTGAGTTCTATTTCTTTCGCCCGTTCAGCATCCTTCCCCTGAGTGCTAGTCGGGTCAGGATTACCACCGTCGGCACATACTAGTCGGTCGATCATCAGCTTCAAGGGGCTTGGCGCCTGATACCAGTAAACAGGTGTAATCAGAATGATCCCATCTGCCGCTATCCACCGAGGGTAGATATCGTTCATCACATCCCCGATCTGATCCAGCGAGTGATTGGGGTAGCAGCTGCAAGGCCAATGACAGAGCGGCATTGCTGTAGAAACGCAGGCCTTGCAAGGAAAGATCCGACGACCATACTCGGATGTCAGTAAGCTCAGATCCAGCAAATCTGTTTCCACGCCAGCTTTCGACAATTCCTCTTCGGCCATACCAGCCATACGCCAACTTTTTGAAAGCTCTCCAGGGCAACTCCCATCATTTCTTGACGACCCCGTGACCAGTAGCACACGCGATTGCGTCCCTCTTTGGTCGCGCGCCTGTCCCGCAGCCTTGATAGATTGCTGCGCTTGAATCCACTCCACTGCCAGTTCGTATTCAGGATCGGCGAAACCCACGCCAGCGGCTTGCTTTAACGGTGCTTTTCGGCCCTCGCTGTAGGCCTGCCAAGCGATCTCTTCGAGGCGCTGAATGGCGTCTTCTTCCACTCGAAATGCGGGGTCAACGAACTTCTCCCGAAAGCGTTGGGAAAATGCCTGACGGTCTATCTTCTGCGGTGCCTCACCGTGTCGCGGCTTGATGCTCATACGAAACCTCCGGTCGGACGAACGGATTAGAAGGTTGGTGCGCCAATCATGTTTGGCATCAAGCAGGCGAGGCCGCACTCGGCGCGTGCCGTCCAATTTCGGCAATTGCACCAGGAAAATCGTTCCTTAAATCGCAAACGCGCCGTTTCCCTGAATGTCATCTGCTCCGCTCAAAGCTTGGAACTCATCGTCCGTCAGCGCCTCAACTGTTCATGAACCGCATTGGAGCGCGGAGATGAACGACGAGACGTGGGCGATTTGTATCTTCCTGAGCACCCAGCCAGATGTGTTGAAAACGGTCAGGTCTTTGACTGAAAACGATGCGGTAGAAGCCGGAGCATCGTTGGAAGACCTTCGGCATACGCTCTGTATCCAAGCCATGCAGATTCAGGCTGACGAACAAAACCTGCCGCTGGATGACTTGATCCGTTCATTGGCACGACCGACCGAAATAAATGGCGTTGACTCTGAGTCTAAAGGGCAAACGGAGCTCGAAAAATACAATCGCATGCGAGACTTCGATGCGAGCCCTGAACCGACCGGCGTAGCCAAGCCAAAAACGGGCAAAGGCCGGGCAAAACGAGAAGCCCAAGCGCTGCAATATTGTGTGCAAAAACACGATGCAACCCGGCTTCATTACGACTTCAGGCTTGAACTCGAAGGTACGCTGAAGAGCTGGGCGATTCCGAAAGGGCCTTGCCTTGATCCGAAGGTAAAACGGCTGGCAGTTCACGTCGAAGACCATCCACTTGATTACGCAACGTTCGAGGGGACGATTCCGGAAGGGCATTATGGCGCGGGTGAAGTCATCGTCTGGGATCGTGGTATCTGGACGCCTACCGGCGACCCGATTGAGAGCTATCGAAAAGGACGTCTTAAGTTCGAGCTTCAGGGTGAGAAACTCGCCGGGCAATGGAACCTTGTAAGAACTCACATACCCGGCAAGCAGGAACAATGGTTCTTGATCAAACATCAAGACTCGAGTGCCCGGCCGGAGACCGAATACGATATTGTTAAGGAACTACCAAATAGTGTGCTGAGTGATCGAACGATCATTCCGAAGCTGAGAGGAAAGGGGAAAGCGAAAAAGCCTGGCGAGTCGCCTACGCCGGTGTCGCATGCGTCTCGGACGGCACAGCAAGGACATCGTGCTGCGCTGTTCGAGAAGCTTTCTCCGGAGCTTGCAACGCTAGTTGAAACATCTCCTAAAAGCGACGATTGGCGTTACGAAATCAAGTTTGACGGGTATCGCATGCTCGCCAGGATCGATCATGGCACGGTAAAGCTCTTGACCCGCAACGGGCATGACTGGACAGCCAAGCTTCCTCATCAAGCAAAAGCACTTTCAAAGTTGGGATTGGAGACGGCTTGGCTGGATGGCGAGATCGTCATACCTGACGATAACGGAGTGCCTGACTTCCAGCTTCTGCAGAACGCATTCGATGCAGGGAAAAGCGCTGGCATCGTTTATTACCTTTTTGACCTGCCGTACCTTAACGGCTTCGATTTGCGCGAGGTTCCGGTTGAAACCCGCCGCGATGCGCTTCGTCAGTTGCTGGCGGAGAACACTGACTCCATGCTGCGTTTCTCGGACGACTTTGAAGAGTCTCCCGACGCCTTATTGAATAGCGCATGCTCAATGCAGATGGAGGGATTGATTGGCAAGAGGTCGGGCAGCCCCTACGTCTCGCGCCGCAGCGATGACTGGATCAAACTCAAGTGTTCGAAGCGACATGAGTTTGTGGTTGTGGGGTACAGCGACCCTAAAGGCAGCCGGAATGGGTTTGGGGCCTTGCTCCTTGGTCTGAATAAGGAAGACGGCAACGAGCTGAGATTCGCAGGAAAGGTCGGCACTGGTTTCACCGAATCCACTCTGAAGACCATCCTTGCCCAACTGCGCCCTTTGGTGACCGATGCGTGTCCTGTTGAAAATCCACCGACCGGCTCCGATGCGCGGGGCATTCACTGGCTTGAGCCGAACCTGCTTGCCGAAGTTTCATACGCAGAGATGACGAAGGATGGGGTAGTGCGGCACGCGGTTTTTCGGGGGCTACGCGCAGATAAGCCACCCAAGGAAATCACTGAAGAAAAAGCCCAACCGGCGCCCGAAACGCATACTGGAAAGTCATCCTCAAGCAATAGGGCGCCAAAGAAGGCGGCTGATCAGAGTCGCATCCGCATTACTCATCCTGATCGAATCATTGATACATCGAGCGGTACCACGAAGATGCAACTCGCGCAGTACTACGCGGAAGTATCCCCTTGGTTACTCCCTCATCTCGTAGATCGTCCAGTAGCGCTGGTTCGTGCACCCGAAGGTATTGGTGGCGAACTTTTCTTTCAGAAGAACGCCGAGAAGCTTTCTATTCCGGGGATCACAGCGATACCGAAAGCAGAAGCGGGCAAAGCGGCAATGGTGATCAACAATGCCGAAGCGTTGGTCGGTGCTGTGCAGATGAGCACGATTGAGCTCCACTCCTGGAACGCCACAACGGCCGACCTGAATCTCCCAGACAGGTTTGTCCTCGACCTTGACCCGGATCCTGCGCTGCCTTGGAAAAGCATGGTCGAAGCAACTCAACTAACGCTAACCGTACTCGATGAGTTAGGGCTTAGGGCATTTCTGAAAACCAGCGGAGGCAAGGGAATACATCTGGTCGTCCCGCTGACGCCTGGCGATTCCTGGCACGACGTTAAAGATTTCAGCCAAGGAATTGTCAAATACATGGCCAAGCTTATCCCAGAAAAGTTCGTAGCGATTCTAGGGCCCAAGAACCGGGTAGGCAGGATCTTCATTGATTATTTACGAAACAGTAAGGGTGCCACGACCGTCAATGCTTATGCAGCCAGAGCGCGGCCAGGCTTGGCGGTTTCGGTGCCGATTTATCGAGATGAAATCTTGGAGCTTAAGGGCGCCAATGTTTGGAACATCCATAACCTGCACGAGCGACTTACCGAGTTAGGAACTGACGATCCGTGGGCCGACTTCCCGGTGACTGCACAGCGGATAACCCAAGAAATGCGCGAAATGCTTGGAATACGTTAGGAGACAGATCTTGGAAAACTTTCACATCACACCTACAGACAGCGGATGGGAACTGAAAAAAGAAGGCGCGACTCGAGCGTAAAAAACTGCTTCTACCAAGGATGCAATCATGGATCTGGCCAAGGCCTTTCTCGAAGGTGAAACCGCGTCGCTGAAGTTCCACAAAACCGACGTGACAGCTAGGCTCGATGGGTTGTCTTTCCGCGGGGCGCGAATATCTGCACCGGGCCTCATAGGGGCGGATGACACATTCGGCCAATGTTGCATCGCGCAACAACTGCTAGCGCGTGAAGTGCCTTGCAGCGTGCCAACCTATACCGCCAATATTACCTTGGTCTAATCTTCGCGCTGTAATCCAGGCGGCCATGCTGCCATGCACGAGAACTTTCATCCGGTTGGCGGGACGTCTGACAAGGAAATAAGCGCAGTGCGGCCTCGCGGAACCGAATACGGCGATCACCTCCGCCGAGGAAGTTTTAAAACCGAGCGCATTCCGTCGGTACCGTGGCCAGCCAAGTCCATCGATACGGGTCGTCTTGCGACGCGCTCGTATGTATTTGCGTACAATCGATGGAACCATCGCCCGCTGAGAGGGCGACGTAGCGCCCCTCAAGGCGATGTATAGAGCCAGCGTGACAAAGCCGTCGGTGCGCACGGATGCAGCGCTTTGGCTACTTACGGCAGCGGATTTCCCCCAGTAACGCCGAAAACTTCGCCGGTGATGTAGCTCGACTCTTGATTAGCCAGCAGTACGTAGATCGGCGCGCATTCCGCTGGCTGACCAGGACGGCCCATTGGAGTCTCCGAACCAAACTCCGGGATCTTCTCCTGGGGCTGGCCGCCGCTCGGCTGGAGCGGCGTCCAGAAAGGGCCAGGCGCCACGGCATTGACCCGAATGCCTTTGCTGATCACCTGCTTGGCCAAGGCCTTCGTGAAAGCAACGATGGCGGATTTGGTAGGGGCGTAATCAAGCAACGTTTCAGAAGGCTGGTACGCCTGGATCGAAGCTGTGTTGATGATCGTAGCACCTGGACTTAAGTGCGGCAGAGCGGCCTTACATACCCAGAAAAGCGCGTAGACATTGGTTTTAAATGTCGCGTCGAACTGCTCGGTCGTGAGATCGGCGATGTCCTTTTGGGCGGTCTGCTTACCAGCAACATTCACCAACACATCAAGCCCACCCAAATTTTCTACTGCCTGGCTGACCAATTGTTTGCAGAACGATTCGCTTGTCAAATCGCCGGGAATGCAGACTGCCTTGCGACCCTCGGCTTCGATCAGCGCAACCACTTCCTTGGCGTCGGCTTCCTCTTCTGGTAGGTAATTCAGCGCGATGTCTGCGCCTTCTCTTGCGTAAGCAATGGCGGCAGCGCGACCAATCCCGGAATCAGCACCGGTAATCAGGGCCTTGCGCCCCGCCAGTCTGCCGAAACCTTTATAGCTGGTCTCGCCATGGTCTGCAGCGGGCTGAAGTTTATGCACGGTGCCCGGCGGCGTTTGCGGCTGCTTTGGAAATTCCGGCTGCGGGTACTGAGTCAGTGGGTTCTGCATCGAGTATTGGTTTTCAGTCGCCATGGTGAACTCTCCTGCGAGACGTCTTAACCAGTTGACGGCATTTGCGCCAACAGGATTCCTAACGTCGGAGGGTGTTTGAAAACAAAACGTTCAGTCTTTTGAAGCCAGCGGAGCGTCCAGCTATCGCTTACTCCCATCCTCCAGTCTGTGAGCGCAACCACGTAAACTTTGAGGATTATCCCGGTCAATAAAGGGGCTGCTAAAGGGGCGCGCGGCGCACTGACGAGAGTACTAAGTGAATCAAGCAGGAGAATCCTGATGATCGGTAAGAAAGCGCTATGTCATCTGAGCTTTGCCACGTTGTGCGGGTTGACCAGCTTCAGCCAGGCCAGTGAACAGCCGAGCGTGACAATGGAAAGGCCTGGTGCCGGCGTCGAGGAAATCAAGGAAGGTGACAACGCTCCGATCAATACCAGCGCGAATCGCTGGCTATAAAGAACTGGGAAAAACACCACTTGAGTGCGCCTGGGAAGAACCAGCAATGGGTAGAAATCAAGGACAAATATGCGCTGATCGGTATCCCTACAGAGACGATCAAAAAAATGGTCGGTAGAAATAACCCCATTCTCGACGGCTGACTCGCCTGTAAAAAGCGCATACCGGGTAAGAGGCAGTTAAGTCCGGTTTAAACCCATACGGAGGGAGCAATGACTCTGGAGTAACTGGATTTGCTTGAGCGTTTGCTTATGGTACATGGGCCCGGCGGTCAGGAGGATGAGGTTAGAAGCATCTGTCGCGTTGAACTTGAGCCTCATTGCGACAAGGTCGATGTCGACAGGGCAGGGAATGTGATCGGGGTTATACGGTCGCAGCACCCCAGTGATCTACATGGCCACGCACACTAACGAAATGCACCACAACACAATCCACCGAGCACCATGAAATAGGGCAGGGCCACATAGGCGCCACGCAGATTGCCCACAAAGTCTGGCTGGAACTTGCTCGTGAGCTTCAAGGGGCGTGTTCTCAAAGCTTCCGACGGCGCCGAAACCTGCGTTGTTGATCCAGATATCGATGCGACCGTTCCAGAACTCTGCGGCGCGCTCTGCGAGATTTTTCATTTGCTGGCTGATAGTTACATCGGTGGTCACTGCGACAGCGGCCGTGCCGCAATCTGTGCACTCACCCTAAACCTCGTACAGCGCTTCCTCGTCCCTGGCTGTAATACTCGTCGCGCGCCTTCATGCGAAAGCTTTGGCCGTAGCCCGGCCAAACCGCTAGATGCCTCAGCAATGACTACCCACTTTCCACTCAACTTCCCGCTGTCCTGTTGCTTCGGCTCATTTGAAGCTGCAAAGGCTCCGGCGGAGCCGGTGAATCCATTTGCAGCAGCGAGCTGAAGAGTTTTCCCGCGTACCAGCGTCAGGGTGAGGTCGGAGATCGTCCCCGCAAGACGGTCTGGACTAGGCTTTCCGGTCGAGTCCAAATCATCGTAGAAAAATTCTCGACCTTCCAGGCAGGGGATCATTAATCAGTTCCACTGAGCACTGAATGGGCGGAACATTTCGCGTTTGTCCTTCATTTCAAAATTAGATGTGACGGATCATTTTTGACGCGAGTGTGTGCCTCCTCAAATGAAATCAAGTGAACTTTCCCTAATAAACTCGCTTCCTTATCGAATAGGATGAGGGCAGGTTCGCGCCTTCCTACACAGAGGGACTCGCCATGGCACGTGGAAGCAAAGACGGGTACACCGACGAGCAAAAGCGCAAAGCTGAGCACATTGAAGAGAGCTACGAGCGGAAGGGTACGCCGAAAGACGAAGCGGAAGCGCGCGCTTGGGCAACCGTAAACAAACAGTCAGGAGGGGGTGAAAAGGCTGGTGGCTCGGGTAGAAAAACGTCGCACGCTACGAAAGAACAGACCAAATCTGATACGGGCAAAAGAGCGGCGCAAACACGCAGGGGCCGTGGCGGTGATTCTAAAGCTTCACTTGAGATGCAGAGCAAGGAAAGCCTGATGAGTGATGCCCGTAGTCAAAATATTTCTGAACGTTCGAAGATGGCCGAAGCTGAGTTGATCGAGCGCTCAAAAGAAGTGATTCAAACCAACCTGACTGTGGAGCGGAGTGATGCATACAGACTCCCCTTGGTCATGATCTGAGTTTTCTAGAGCCGGTGGAGGTCAGATGAATCTGTTCCAGCGCAATACCCCTGTGTTTACCGGCGCACTGGTGGCGCTCGTTGGACTATTGCTGTTTGGCGGCGGTATCTGGCTGGTAATGCTGCACGGGTCACCCTATTACTTGCTGGCAGGGTTAGCTCTGCTGATAACCGGTGTCGGTTTGATCAGGGGCCGATGGTGGTCGCTCTGGGTTTACGGTCTGGCCTGGTTGGGGACGGTTGCGTGGGCCTTATGGGAAAGCGGCTTGGATGCTTGGGCCCTGGAGCCAAGGCTTCTCGTTCCGACCTTGCTGGGTCTCTACTTGCTGCTTCCTCGCATTCGTCGGCGGCTGCATCCAGGTAAGAGCATCTCATCTGCAGGCAACGTGATTTTCCCTCTGGTTGGAGTGCTGCTCGTTGGTCTGCTTTTCTTCGCTCATCCCTATCCCAAAGATCCGCCAGAACAGGCACAAGCACAGCTGACGCAGGCTTCATCTTCGCCTCAAGATGTCGACAATGACTGGCGTTACTACGGTCGCACGCCTCGCGGTGAGCGTTGGTCTCCGCTCACGCAGATTGATCAGCAAAACGTCGACCAACTTCAGCCTGCCTGGGAATACAGAACGGGCGATGTTGCGAGATCCGGAGAAAACAAGGATGGCTACGAATTCAATTTCGAAGTCACTCCCATCAAGGTGGGCGACACACTTTACATCTGCACGCCGCACAGCCAGGTCATCGCACTGGATGCCGTATCCGGTGCTGAACGCTGGCGTTTCGATCCCAAACCAGAAACAGGGAACAATGCTTATCTGGCCTGTCGTGGCGTAGCTTATTACGAGGCCCCGGCAGGTACTGACTGCCCGCAACGGATTATTTCTCCAGTCGCCGATGCCCGCTTGGTTGCGCTGGACGCAAACACGGGTAAGCCATGCGCGAGCTTTGGAGATCATGGCTTCGTTTCTTTGAAACAGCATCTGGGTGATGTGCCCAAAGGTTTTCATTTCGTGACGTCGCCGCCATTGGTCGTCCGTGATCGAGTGGTACTTGGTGGGTGGATATATGATGGCCAGAAAACCAACGAGCCCTCGGGTGCGGTGCGTGCGTTTGACCCAATCACAGGTCAAATTGCCTGGGCATGGGACGTGGGTCGTCCCGAAAGCGTCATCAGCCACCCCGGGCCCGATGAGAATTTCACTGTAGGCACCCCCAATGCTTGGGGTGTATACACCGCCGACGTCAAGCGCGGCTTGGTGTATCTGCCAACTGGCAATGCAGTGCCGGACTACTACGGTGCTAAACGCCGGCCATTCGATGAAAAGTACTCTAGCTCCGTGGTTGCGCTCGATATCGAAACAGGTGCGCCTCGGTGGTCTTTCCAAACCTTGCACCATGACCTTTGGGACATGGATGTGCCCATCGGCCCGACGCTGGTAGATCTGCAGGACACCAACGGCAAAACTGTTCCCGCTCTGGTGCAAACCACTAAACGCGGTGAGTTGTTTGTCCTTAATCGCGAAACTGGGGAGCCTGTTGCCCAGATTGCAGAGAAGCCCGCACCTCAAGGTGGCTTGCCTGGTGAACCTGTGTCCGCAACGCAACCTTACTCAGTGGGCATGCCTTCGTTTGCACCACCTCAAATAGAGGAGAAGGATACTTGGGGCGTAACTCCTATCGACCAGATGCTATGCCGAATAGAGTTCCGGCGCCTAGATTACAAAGGCGCGTTTACGCCGTTCGCCCTGGATAAAAAAACGTTGGTGTATCCAGCATTCGATGGCGTCATCGACTGGCATGGAGCATCAGTTGATCCTGAGCGCAAACGCTTGTATGCCAACCTGAGCTACATCCCGTTTGTTGCGCAGACTCTTGAAAGGTCTGAGGCGGAGAAAATAGGTCTGGTAGAGCCATGGGATGGCAAGGGACAGCCTCCAAGGCCTAAGAAGTTCGCCATCAATCCTCAGTACGGCACACCTTATGTGGTCAAGGTCGATCCGTGGCTTGGGTTGTTGGGCGCACCTTGCAAAGCTCCACCGTGGGGGCAATTGGCAGCAGTCGATCTGCGCACTCGTTCCGTCGTCTGGAAACATGATGTAGGCACAACCCGTGACATGGGGCCCATGGGGCTACATATCAACCTGCCTTTCCCAACAGGGATCTTCAATATCGGCGGCAACGTCACTACTCGATCCGGGCTCATATTTATGGGAGCAACTGCGGATGACTATCTGCGCGCATTTGATGCGCAGAACGGCAAAGAACTCTGGAAGGCTCGGCTGCCTGCCGGAGGGCAGGCAACGCCAATGACATACATGGGCAAGGACGGCAGGCAGTACGTAGTAATTGCGGCTGGTGGTCACGGTGGTTTACAGACTCGGTCGGGCGACTACGTCGAGGCATATGCATTGCCGAAAAGAGGGGAGCCATGAGTACAAACATCAGCGCTGCGGGCTTGAATACCCATTTCGGAAACGGCGATGAGCAGTGCGCTCGAGCGCTTCGTTCCACTCCGCGAGTGAAAAGCGATGAAGCGATCTTCCCGTAATAATCTAACCTGGGTTTTGGCAGGCTCCGCAAGCCTGTGTGCAGTGGCCGGCTGTCGCATCTATCGCCGTTTGGTTCGCACGCCAGCGCTGAGCGAAAAAAGCCTGCAACTCGGCATTAAGGGCGAGTACATACAGGCCGGGCCTTGGCATATGTTTACCCGGAGCGTTGGCGAGGTAAATGCGCCAGTGGTGGTGCTGGTTCATGGCTTGGTCATTTCCAGTCGCTATATGGAGCCCTTGGCGTTGGCATTGGCGGCGAACGGGTATCACGTGCTGGCCCCGGATTTGCCCGGCTATGGCGAGAGTGTCATCGGTTCGCCGCGCAGCTCCCTGAGTATCCAAAGCCTAAGCGACGCTCTGTTTTTGTGGCTGGGCGCAATGAATGTTGGGAAGGCTTCATTTATCGGTAATTCCTTCGGTTGCCAAGTGTTGACTATGCTAGCGGTGCGCCATCCTGCAGTCGTCGACCGTCTTGTATTGCAGGGGCTGACTGTCGATCCGGATGCGCGAAATCTCTTCACTCAGATAAGCCGCGCCTTTCTCAACGGACGTCGCGAGCGCCGGAGATCGAGTGCTGACATCGGCCGGGTCGACTATGCCAAAGCCGGCCCTTGGCGCGCTTTGAGCAGCATGTACAGACTGATTCGGGACAGAGTCGAAACCCGTCTGCCCTTAATCCAATCCCCGTGTCTGATCCTGCAAGGTACACGCGATCCGGTAGTTCCGACGCCGTGGGCGCAACGAGCATGCGACTTGTTGCCAAACGGCCAATTTCGGCTGGTTGAGGGTGCCACTCATACCATGAACTACGTGTACCCCTTCAGTTTCGCCTTAGCAGTGGCAGATTTTTTGGACGGAAACAATCATGCCGGAAGAATCGATAAATGAGTCGGGCCCCACGTGGTATCGCCCGTTTTGATTCCGCTGCGGCGATGGTTCAGGCGTTGGCGGCTGCGCTGCATGATAAGGCCTTTACCAGCCCGAGCCAGTCAGCTGTTATGGACAAGTTGATGCTTGTCCTTAATGCCTTGCCAAGCAAATCCCGAGAATTGATTTACGCTTTCGGTGGAATGGCTGAAGGCATAGGTAAAGGACAGGCGCGACGATTGGATCTCGAGGCCATCAGTGAGTGGTTAGCCGGGCAATACCCTGATCGACGGTACCCTGCTGCATTCATTGGTTCTTCGAACGGTGCCATGATTCATCTGGCAGCTGCAATGAAAGTCCCTTGGCTGCCGCAGACCTTCTTATGTCCCGTACGTGCACTCGGGAACGATCCAGACGACGCCCAGCGTGCTTTTCAGGAAGGACTGGGCACCGTCACCAACTTACTTGAGGCCGATGAGCGAATTGCAGTGCATCACATGCATGATCCGAATCAGGATCGTTTGATGCTCCAACAAATGACGTACTTTCGGCTCAAGTTACAGCGTTTACCGCTTGCTTACCGGGAGTTCCTTTTGCGCAACTTACCGCGTGGCGGCACGCTCTATGTGAACCGTTGCGATCGACAATGGCCCGTCACGCGTACTGGCGCACGCTCAATCTTCCAGTTTGGGGCCACAGGCGGCGCGATAGAGGCGGAGTACTTTCATGGCTCACCGCGCGTCGCTGAATATTTGAGGCGGTACGATATTCCTCGCACACATTGGGAACCACCGACAACGACCGAACTTACGCCCGAGGCAGAGTGGGGGTTCGACCCTGCATTGCTCCAAGATCTGAAAGAGTTGGCTGAGCAACGTCAATGGCGTGTTATCGAAATCAGCTATGTAGAACCTGAAGCATTAAGCGTTCCCACCGCCGAAATTTATCGGCAATGGTATGACGATCAAGGCGTTGAGGCCAAGCGTCTATTGGTCGGCAGCTTTTTGCTATGCGACCCTCATACGACCTTGAGTCTCAGAGCCATCCCTCTATGGCTGCTTTTCGGCGTAGAACCTTCCGCTGAGCTTCTGGAGCGGTTCCTTGCGCAGGCAGCAGGCCCGGAGCAGGTCGATCTGATGTTGTTTTCTCATGGCACGGAAGGGGTGGGTTTAGCCACCATGCAACGCTGGTGGCGGGCGCTAAGCCGAGCAAAAGGGCAGACTCAATTTATAGGAGTTGACCCTCAACGCTATCCTCGGGATTTCGCCACCTTCACTCGTTTCGCAAAGGATCTTCAACGGCTAACGCCCCGCTTTGATCCGCTTCCACCGATGAAACTCGATTTCTTCGAACAGGCACTGCAGCGTCACGGGGAGGCCAGGGAGATCAAAGTTCAGACGCTTCGTGAGAATGAACCGTGAACTCGATAGTGTACCTGCTCACCTTTGCAGGCGCCGCGATGCTGCTCCTGTACCTTTCCGGCCTCATGGCAATTTATTGGTTGCAAGGACGTCTGATTTACCCTGGTGAAAGAACCACTCGGGCCCATCCGCTGGATTTTGATCCACGCTTTGTCTGGACGTCTGTGGTGACGGCAGACGGTCTTGGACTTGCGTGCAGGTATTGTCCTCCTGTAGCCGGTTCGCCGCTGTGTATTTTGCTGCTACATGGCAATGGAGAGGATTTGCGTAGGCGGTCAGCAATCGCGGAACGGCTGGTCGACGAAGGCTACGGGGTTCTGCAGGTTGAATACCGTGGATTCGCAGGTAACCCCGGTCGACCGAGTGAGCAGGGCCTTTACTCCGACGGCAGAGCAGCATTGAAGTTACTGGAAAGCACAGGACGGGCAGTGGTGATCCATGGCTATTCCCTCGGTAGCGGAGTGGCGGTGCAGCTGGCCACTGAAACACGATGCGCAGGCCTGATCCTGGAAGCACCGTTTACTTCCGTGGTAGCTGTTGCCAAAGCACGACTTTTCTGGCTGCCCATAGAGCGGCTCACCCGGGATCGCTACGATAACCTGTCGAAGATTGGTCGAGTTTGTGCACCGTTATTGATTTACGGCGGAGATAAAGATCTGGTGATTCCGACCGCTCATTTCGAGCAACTTCATGCGGCGGCAAATAAACCTTCTCAGTTCATACTGATTCGAGGTGCAGGGCACGTCGACGTATGGGAGAGCGGGGGTGAGCGTTACGTACTGGAGTTTCTGCGTACCGTCGCCGACCAGTGCTAACGCGCTGGATCTAAAAAACGTTGAGGATGATCTGCCAGCAGCGTTCTACTGCAGTCATATCTCCCGAACAATTTGTAGCGGTTCAGCGCAATCCGTCGTAACTCAGTCACGGGATACGCCTGGCACGAATCGAGCCACGCTTAGCTTGCCGATCCCAGCCAGATTTTCATCAAACTCTTGAGTGACTTGGAGCGCCGAAGGTCAGTTGGCCAACCCGGCGGTACAATACCAGGAGCCGAGCCAATGTTGCAGCGACTCAAACCGCGATACCTCTGAGAGCACTCGTCTAACTCCGCAGCATAACCGCTGAGGATTACCACATGAGCGTATGGTCATGCACTCTGGATTCGTTTTGCGAACAAGTCGCCTCACCGGCGCCTGTACCAAGCTGCGGTGCCACTGCGTGCGTCACTGCAGGTTTGGCGCTAGCGCTTCTGCAAATGGCGATTCGCAAATCTTGCGATCAGGAACTGGGAAATAATGCGCTAGGTATTGCCGCCGAAGTAGAGCAGTTGCTTGGTGTGATGAAAGCGCATGCTGACAACGACATGCGAACTTTCGGTGCCTTTATTGAGAATGGTGCTACAGGATCTTCTCGTCACAGTCGGCAGCATGCGCTTGACATAACCTTAGGTTCATTAGCCGCTGCCCGGTCGTGCTATGAGGGTATCGCGCTTGCGCAAAGCGCTATAGCAAAAGTAAAAAAAGCGCTGCATTGCGACGTGGTCTCGTCTGCATTGATGATGTACGCAAGCCTATCTGCGCTTCTCATTAACGTTGATACTGATGCCGCCAACCTTACTCCTTCTACCCACACAGAAGAGCTGACTCGAACCCGTGCCGAACTACAATCACAGGCCGATGAATTACTGGCACGTCTACGGAGAATATCGCCTGCGGCCATTGTGTCGGACGCCGTCGAACTCGGCCCTTTGGGTGCATGACGCCCTGTGGAATGAAGGAGCTTATTCCAGGTTCCTTATAAAAATAGCCCGTGCAATTTCAGTAGCTCAACGTTGTGGGGCTTCACCGATACAGATTTCAACTCAGTGTGAGTGAACCACCGGCACTCGACGATTTCTGCGCCTGGACGCGGTTGGTCAGCATCCCGGACAGTTAATCGATAAAGATGGTGTTCTTCTAGATCAAAAACATGATGTCCCAGAAATTCGGCGTCTTCGAACGCTAAGCCCGTCTCCTCCTTCAGTTCTCGACGTGCGCCTTCAACTGGTGGTTCGCTCGCTTCAACTTTTCCACCGGGGAGCGACCATTCAGGTTTCTCCTTACGGACGAACAGGATTTTCTCCGCGAATTGGCAGATGACCGTGCCATGTAATTCTCTTGAACCGCTCATGATTTCCACCTCTCGTTTAAGAGTAGGGGTTGCAGTAACGACAAAGTTCAATGGTTCCATGTCATGCAGGAGACTGGGACGGTGATTAGACGCTTGTCGAAACATGATCTTCCGCTTCGGCCCGAGTAAATCACTGAGCTGCAATTGGGACGTTGCATGCCCATAGGGCTTGGGAGGAAGCGTTACCTAGATACCGTCTCCCTTGGCTTGCGTTCAGGGCAATGAGGATCAATGGATCCGCTGCTGCCCAAACCGCGACATATTGGCAGACTGAGCGTACACCCAGACAGTATTGATTTGGGTCTTGAGTGATTTGCCTTCCTGCCGAGTCGACTTAACTTGGCAATCCTGTCCCTCGGTGTATACCGCGCCCCAGCCTCCTAGATCCAAGCAGGTGACGTATCTAGGCTGAATGTAGGGGGGCGGATCAATAGCTGAAATCTCCACGGCGATGTGCGGGACGGCTTCGTCATCATCACCGCAAGCGATGAGGGCGTGGTGGATATCCATGACTGAGACCCGCTGGTTGCACCTGATCACGCTCGCAAATGGATCCAGCCTGAAACTTCAGGTAATCGAGCGAGGAAAATCGTGATGGAACACTGTCGACAAGTTATCGACTTTCATTGGTACAGGCGTCGCAAGGATGTAGCCAACGTTCGTAATCAAGGCCCGCATTTATTCCAGACCCTCTCACTGGTCGATGATGTCGATGACTGATTTCAGCCGCAGTATGAGAGCCGGCGTATCGGCAGCTGCACACCAGCGAACTGGAAGTAGTGGGATGAGAAGGGGAGGAAGGTTTTCCCAGCGCGGCCATCTGCATGTAAAACCAGCCGGATTAGTCATGGAATTCCCTTCGTCTATTCGTACTTTCCGGCTTCAACCGGCGATCGTCCGAGCTCAATCCGAAAAGTATTTACACCATCGGGCCGGGTGAGCTGCCGGCGTATGGAACGTCCTACTGTTCCCATAAGTCTACCTGTATCTGCTTATTGGTAAGGTTCAGAAGAATGGATAAGACAATCAGCGTCGATCAACTGGCAACCACCGACCTAAGATCAATCAACGAAATATGGCTTGGCGAGACTCATCGGCTATGCCTATGGCGTGGCGAACAAGTCTTCACACACGAGATGATGAGCGAGGGCACCCACGATCAGAATGTCCGACGCCTGTGCTTGCAATTAGTCAACCCTGACGACCAAGCCGCAGTTGTCAGCGTAGAGTTGATGGTGCGCGAACAGCTAAAAAGGATGGGGAAGGAGGGCGAGTTTTATCCGGCTGAGGAGGCGGATACTCATCAATAAGAAAAGGAGCATCGTCCGTTCATAGGAATCAATCCAAGATCTTTTGTCGCTCGGCAAGAGATATTAATATGCGTTGGCCGGGTGAAAGACCTTAGACGCAACTTCTTGTAAGTGCAGGCCGTGATTTATCGTGTAACCTTCTGATATTACTCATCGAGAATTTTCTTATGTCCAAACTCGCCGAATTCCGTCAACTTGAAAAACACCTCGCCGAGCAGCTCCAGGCTCTTGAAGCCCTCAAGGGCGACGCTGGCCTCAAGAAAGAAATAGAATTCGAAACGAAGCTGCGTGATTTGCTTGCGAAATACGGGTACAGCCTTAAGGACGTGATCAATCTGCTTGATCCGCAAGCAGGCCGTCGCGCTTCGGTCGCCGAGTCCAAGACCAGAAGTCGCAAGCCTCGCGAGTTGAAGGTGTATAAAAATCCGCACACCGGCGAAGTCGTAGAAACCAAGGGTGGTAATCACAAGACATTGAAATATTGGAAAGCTGAACACGGCTCCGCGACGCTCGAGTCCTGGCTTACCAAGTGATTTTGGTTTGACTACAAAAAGGGCCTAATAGGGCCCTTTTTTGTTATCGTGTTTTAGTCAACTTCAGGGTGACTCCATAGCTTTATTCAGACGGTGGCCCTCTTACCCCTTGCGTTTGGCACGATACGTGAGCTTTAGTCATACGCGAATTTCCATTGGATGAGAGTGAGGCCGCTTGGCTTCCAGCCCGGTGATTGGCTCTCGCAACCTCAAGCAGTTGAACGTGAAGACCTTGCGCTTGAGACTTCGCTGCGCCGCGTCGATCCCGGCCCGATGCGTTTTCCTATGAGTTTAATGGGGCTGAACCCGGGCCTATGATTTTCCCGACATTCAGCCGTCAGGGCTTAAGACGGGTTGGGCCGTCGCACTTCCTCTTGCGAGGATGATTGTTATGAATTCGTCACACAAGTTCTTGTTTTGTGTTTTGCCCCTCTGTTCTGCGCTCGGTAGCGTGCCCGCGCATGCCAGTGCGCCGGATTTATTGCTGTCTATTTCCGCGCACCCGATGCAGTAGAAAAGGGGAGCCAAGCTCATGGTTACAGCTCGGCTGTCTCGGCTTACGACTGGTTATGCGTTGTTGCGCATCGAAAGAGTGGTTCATGACTACACCACCGTACCTTCGCGTGAACCGATATCAGTTATCGCGCAGATCTGTACCAGACCGGCTGGGCCACTTCGCTGGCTTCAGCGTCCGCCAAGTACATGCCCGACTACTGCTCATTCGAAATCACGACTGTACGGTAACCTTTGTTTTCGAATACCGGCAAACCGTGGTCTCAGAGAGCTCGAGCCTGTCCGCGATCTGAATAACGGACACCCATTCCTGTCTCAATCGAGCAGCCTCATGTGCTGCTGCATTAGTTTTCACATGCTCAGCAAAGACGCCGAAGCGCCCTTATGATCACCTTGTGAACGTTCAGGGCTAATGCATTCAGCATGACCGATTGCTATTACTGGTATTTATCCAGATGAGTTTCTGGCCCGTCCTTCGCAACTGCTTGGGCTTTGCCAAAGCTCTCCATCAGGCATTTGTATTCTGGGCAGACATGATCAGCAAGTATTTCAGCGAAGCGGGAACCTTCAGGACGGTTCCAGGTTTGCACGAGCTCGGCAACGATAGCGAACGTATCAGTCGGAATAGCTCCAGCTTGGGCTACCCGGGCAATAGTGATGTCCGTCGCGATCTTGCTCCAGTTTCCTGAGGCATCGACAACGCAATACGCCTTGTATCCGGCCTGCACTGCGCTGACTGCGGGAAACGCCATGCATACGCTGGTAAGAGTGCCAGCTATGATTAGGGTTTTTCGGCCAGTTTTCTCGATTTCCTTCACGAATAAAGGATTGTCCCAAGTGTTGATCTGGCCGGTGCGTGGCACAAACACCGCGTGCGGAGCGTGCTGATGGATTTCTGGAATTAACGGGCCGTTTGGCCCATCCGGCACCGACGCCGTAGTGATGACAGGGATGTTCAGCAACGTCGCGGTCTTCGCGATGGCAATTACATAGTTGCGAAGATCGGGGATGGGGACATCCCGAACGGTGTTGAAGAGTCCGCTTTGGTGGTCGATTAGCAAAATGACGGCGTCGTCAGGATCTAGCATCCCATTTGGGACAGTCATGATGGTACCTCTCATGTTCAATGTGGTGTCAAACGTGCCCCATGAACAATGGGACACATTAACCTTAGACCAGAAAGTAGAAGTAGCTGATGCTATTTTTAGCTTCGGTCGCACCGTGCTCCCCGAAATTTTTCGTTCATAAGGTGCAAAGTGCTCAGGCACAGTTGTCACCTACATAACGCATGACTCATTTATTCGCACAACTGGTCGAACATTTCGTGGCTGATCATGCGCTCGACCAGTAGTGCGGTGAAGTAACCGGTCATGGTCATCGAAGATGCATAGCCATTGTATAGCGCATCGATACGTCACAGCATTTTAACGGTCTGGCCGCATGCTCCCTCGATTTACTTCGGGGCAATCGCTCTCTATTTCCGTCATTGGCATATCGCAGCTCCTTTCGATAAACTAATGTCTTCTTGCTCGACGGATACTCCGATTCAGGAACCGCTACCGCATGAAACGCTCGCATTTATCAGTACAGCCGAGCGATATTAAGGCTAATTTTGATCAACTTACAAAACGCTGAAATAGCCTGTGGTACATTCTACTGCATAGGCGCAACTTTAATGCATCGGCCACTAACTCGATCATATCCAGCGAGGCCTTAAAGCAATTTTGCCTTATTGGAAAAGCGGCTTTTAAGGTATCGTAAGTCTCCCCTCATCTTCAACAACGCCTTTTGATTCTTTCACAGGAACATGTGCGCCAATTCACTGTTTCATAGCTACAGCAAGCGGTGAATGAACTCATTGTGTGAACATTTACCCTTGCTGGGATAATTTCAACCGACGCAAGACTGACCATGCTTGAACATACCGCAGAGAGGCCTCGCTATGCCTTAATACGAACTCGGTCAGTTGGTTGATACCCCGGTGACGGTGCGTAGTTCACGAAGATAGGACACTGCAGTATGAGCGTTTAACTGCGCATCACCTACACTGCAGCTTGGTGGTAACAGAAGCCCGGAACCTATCGATAGTCTACGGTTTAAAGAGGTTCCATGATGCGTTGGATCAACGTCAGGGAGAAAATTATGCTCAGTTATCTGTTCATCGGTGCCAACGATGTCCGAGCCTCGCTACGGTTTTATGATGCTGTCCTGGCGCCACTCGGCTACGAAAAAAATCTCTTAGAGGGACATTTCTGCTTTTCATTGTCAGACACTTCGGACAAGTCCAATGGGCCAGGAAGCATCCATATCGCTCAGCCTTTTGACGGGGAGCCCGCAACCGTAGGGAACGGCATCATGCCGGCCCTGCGAGCCCATTCTTGCGAAAAAGTGGATGAGGCATACATAGCGGGCCTCAACAGCGGTGGGACGGGTGAAGGTAAACCAGGCATTCGGGATGCGTACACCGAAAATTTTTACGTCGCATACCTTCGCGATCCGGTGGGTAACAAGCTCGCGGTTTTCTTCAAAGGATGATGGGCATCACCGATTGAACGTCATCGCGGTGAAAGTCAAAAATCGAGGTTCTTGAGGCGAACTGAGCGTTCCGTGTTATGCCCCTACTTCCCTTGTGCAGCTCCAGTAAGCGTTCAGGTAGACATTCCAATAAAACTTTATCCTGACTGGGAGGGTCATCCGTAGGCAGCCATCCTCATCAGAGTGTTGGTCATCAAATACTTGGAGAATCCCAATGAGCTTGTTCACCACGATTTTGGAAAAATTAGGAATAGGTAAGCACGCTGCCTCGCCAGCCCAAGCCGCTCCTGCTGCACCTGTTACCGGCGCCTCAACTGAGAAAACACAGAACTCGCCTTCAACGCCGACGGCTGCAATTAGTGAAGTGGATGTTGCCTCCAAGCTGGAAGCTTTGGCCGGTCAGCAAAGCGAGAACCTCAACTGGCGCACTTCGATTGTTGACTTACTAAAATTATTGAACATCGATAGTAGCCTTGGCGCCCGTAAAGAACTCGCTGCAGAGTTACATTACACGGGTTCAACTGACGATTCGGCAGCCATGAACATCTGGCTCCATTCGGCAGTTATGAAAAAACTGGCGGAAAATGGCGGGAAGGTTCCGGCAGATTTGTTGGACTAAATAGGCCTTCCTCAATCACAACGTGCATTAAAAACTTACCGTCTTCCTAGGTCTGCATCTAGGAACGACGGTAGGCACGGATTACCGCCAACGCCTGACCCGTGTCACACAAGCTACCAGCCCATATAAAATTATCAGGACAACGATCTCACACGTCGATTTGAATTTCCAAATCACCATTATCTAAGGTGCGCTTGTGGGCTACCCTACCGACCAAATGTCCACCTAAGGCGTAAATAGTCAACGAGTGAGCTTTTTCCAAATCCTTTGGAAGTGGCGCTAACACCTGCAATTGAAAAGCACCGGGTGTGATAGGAGTAATTACGACTCTGCATTCCGCGCTGTTCGAAATTGGGCCAAG
Organism: Pseudomonas fluorescens; assembly: GCF_900636825.1. Taxonomy (NCBI): domain Bacteria; kingdom Pseudomonadati; phylum Pseudomonadota; class Gammaproteobacteria; order Pseudomonadales; family Pseudomonadaceae; genus Pseudomonas; species Pseudomonas fluorescens. Next base: position 2,709,705 of record NZ_LR134318.1, read on the forward strand.
CAGGGTATCCCGCATATAATTCAAGCGCGCCGTCATAACAGTCATAGCAAATACCTCGAAAATGAGACAAGTAATCTGTGGGTAGCCCTCTCCTATGGCTAGACGGCCTCCGTGTCATCGAGTTCAACCTCCACGGCTGACGGTCGTCCAACCGACATGCGGGAAATTTTTCCGTGTGTTGCACGAAGATGTTCGGTGACTGTAGCGTGAAGTCTGGAACCAGTTTTAGGTGACGAAATCATCAGCGAGCTAGTTCGCTCTGAGCCGTAACTGCGATCAGATATTCGAATTAATCGTCCATACCGAGATTATGAATGCGTGTACATCATCACTGAGATGCACTCAGGTTTTACCTGCTCACTTAGATTTTGCTTCTAAAGCATACGCCAAATTACACTGTCTTTAAGAATTGTCTTGATCTCTACAACTGCAGTAGTCATCGGGTCGGCCCGACCGGGAAGTGAGAAGGCGGATTCGAATGAGCAACGACTTGAATTAGAGCTTTCGCGAGTTTTGCAGGATCGCCAGGCTGATGGCAGTCGTACTGTTCATATTCAGACGTAACGCTGCAGAGTCAGCGGTCTAGTCTGTCATCGCGAAGCTACTGTATCGCACTGAAGAGGCGTCTAAAAAATCATTGCGAAAAAAGTCCGGCAATACCTAGTCACTTGTTGCCAAATGGTGCGAATTCTAACGCAAAAGGTGTAGAGAACTCAGTGACCGCGACTTTGCTCGCGCAATAAATAGAAGTTCCCGCGAAACCTGCTAATCCATCAACAGATGAAATATTTAAAACATGCGTTGCAGGTGGTGCACGCTCGCGTATCGTGCATAAGGCCAAACACATTAGTTGAAAACTGTGCCTGAATTACCCTTCGCAGATTTCTTCGAAGGGCCCCACCTGTCCGTAACTCGCATTAACGAAACTGCTGACCTTCCAGCCAACCTCGGGCCGTCATCAGTTCCGGGCCCAGGTGATATTTCCCATCGAGGACGAAGCCCGTGAAATGCTTTTTACGTTTGAGACCCTCTACGACGTGACGCTGGCCTGCCTCCATACCGGTTGCAGGGTCTATCATGAAGATGCCCTTACATTCGCTAGTGTTGCGATAGAGCGTCGGGCAAAGCTTATGTTTCATCGGAATGACGGACAACGTTGAATATCATGATATCGACGGTCGGTAAGCGAATAAATCGGACACCCAAATTAAAAGCACCTCCAACCTACATGCCCCTACGTTGAGGGCACTGAGAGGTGTGTATGAACAACGATCCGAAGCTTCAAGGCGGTATCGGTGAGAATGACCCGATGCCTACGTCACCTGATCCATTGAGCCCTGGTCGCACTGAAGATGACCCAATGAGGGAGGACGGAATCGACGAATTTCCTGACAATGAAGGCGAGCGCCCGCTTGATGATGACAACACGGGACTAGATCCTGACAGGGCACGTGAAGAAACGGATAACGCTTTGAAGAACCAGCAGGATCCGCGCTGAACATCAAACTAGGCGGCGAGAAGTTGAATTTACAACCGATTTTATTTTTGCCCGAAAATTGGCCCGCGAGGGAGGCGGGCCAACTCACTAAAGGAGTTGTCACAACCGTACAATTGCAAATGTGAAATTATCGTGATGACTGATTCGCCGCTTTTTCAAAAGAAAAAACAGTCAAGGATAATGGAGAGGTTGTTTGTAAGGTGTTCGATAACTGCTCTTGCAGGCTTGGAAGAGCTGCCTCTTTGAGCGGCCCCTCGTTCGCGGAATTCTGATCCCGTGTCGACGGAGAAAGCTTTTGCTGTAGATACTCGATCTGCTGCCCCACGAAATGAGCTGAGTATGCTGCGGTTGAAATCACTACCGCGACTCCGAGAATGGCACTTACCTTGAAGGCTGACATGGCGCTCCCTTATCTACTACATCGGCTCAATCATAATACGTCCAAGAGTCGAGGAACCAGCTCCAAGGGCGTTGGTAGGATTGCTCAAGATGGACGGAACCCTAAGAATGGCGTAGCCGTAAGATCGCGTCAGTGATGCCCTGAGCGTTTCTGTCCAACGTTGCCATGGCGGTAACTGCGTTAACCGCAGCGTCTTCCCCTCCCTTGTTTGAGAGACACGTAGTAATCTCCTCAATAGCTGCACATAGTGCATGCTGATTGTGCAAGAGCAGTGTAAGAGCATCAGCTGCAGCTATGTTAGCTTCAGAACTAGGTGATGACATGAGTAACTTCCTTGAGTGATGTCTCGGTAGACTAGCGCAGTTGCGAGAGAGCATGCCCAATAGTGCATCATGCGCACCCGTTAGCGTTAAAATCGCTGACCAGCCGCAGTAACCAACTGACAGATCAGGCTTGTCAAATCCTCCATAGCTACCGGCTTACCGAGAGATGCATCAAAACGGCCTACGCCTTGATGCCGCATACCCTCGGCAGCGCCATAGCCTGTAAGAGCAATTGCCGGCAGCAGTGCGTAATTCGGCAGTTTACGTAGCGCAGCGAGCAACTCATGGCCATTCATGCTTGGTAAACCAATATCAGAGATAATTACGTCGAAGCGGTGCGCTTGGGCAACTGACAGAGCTTTAGAAGGGTGATCTAATGCCAGGACGTGCGCATCTTCCAACTCGAGCAGTAGCTGTAACGCTTCCAAGACCTCCGGTGAATCATCAACGAGGAGTATTCGAATTCCAGCTAACTGACCTTGGTCATTATCGGGGTCGTGACTGGCGTGCTGATCTGGTGCGTCTGTTAGTGGTAGTTCTACGGTGAAGCGCGAACCCTTGCCCGCGCCCTCAGAATTCGCCTGTATCTTGCCATGGTGGCTTTCAACCAGTTGCTCAACCAACGCCAAGCCAATTCCCAAGCCTCCTCGGTGCTGGCCCGAAGGGCGATGGTCGGCCTGTCCGAACATCTCGAAGATACGTTCCAATTGATCCTTCTCAATACCCGGCCCAGTGTCGATCACTTCGATACGTACCGCTTGCTCCAGCTTCGTCGTGACAATTTGCACTGTACCTTCAGTGGGGGTGAACTTGATGGCATTACTGATCAGGTTCCAAATGATCTGTTCGATCCTGGTCTGATCCGCGTGGATGAACAGGCTTTGTTCGGGTGTTTTGAATTGGATCTTGCATCCGGGCTCTGCTTTCAGCACGACTTGCTGAATTTCATTGAGTACCACCACCAGATCCAGCGGTTGGCATTGCAACTGCAGCTTGCCATTGCGTATCCGGGCGACGTCCATCAGGTCATCGATGATGCGCGCTTGGCTGGCTACCGCGTCAGTGATGGTGGTGATCGCCTTTTGCAGAGTCGGATCCTTCTTCGCAACTGGAAGCCGGCGTGCCACTTGGGCGTTTAGCTGAATGAGGTTCAGCGGGTGTTTGAGCTCATGTGACATCACCGCAAAGAACTGATCTTTTTGCTGGCTAGAGCTCAGCGATGCCTTAAGGCTTTGCTGTTGCTCTTCGTGCAACTTGATATGGTCAGTCAGGTCGCGTGCGATTTTGACAAAGCCTTGAAAGCCTTTGCTCGCCAATGCGGTGACCTCGCCGCTGCAATAAAACTGGCTACCATCCTTGCGTGCGTGCCAGCGTTCATCGTCACTACGACCTTTGGCAAGGGCGGTTTCCAGTTCCATTTCCGGTACACTTGCCCGCTGATCCTCGGCGGAAAAGATGAAACGAAAATGCCGACCTTCCGCCTCATCACGGCTGAAGCCAAAGGTGTTCCTCGCCCCGTCGTTCCAATCAGTGATGAAGCCTTCCTCATTAAGCACGATGATCGCGTAGTCATGGGTGCTTTCTGTGACCAGACGCATTCGTTCTTCGCTCAAACGAAGCTCCTGCTCGGCCTCACGACGTGAGGTAATATCGATAAAAGTCAAAACGATCCCGCCTATCTGATCCGCATTTGATCGATAGGGCAAGATCCGCACGATGTACCAACGGCCATCGGAACTCGCAATTTCGCGTTCAATGCCCTTTAGGGTCTCGAATACTGACATGGCGTCTTCGGCCATTCCGTCGTATTCGAGGCGATGAGTGATATCCATCAAGGGGCGACCGGCGTCTACCGCCAGCATGCTGAAGATACTCGTAGCTCGCGGCGTAAACCATTTGATGCGCAGCTCTCGATCTACGAAAACAGTGGCAATGTCGGTGGAGCTGATCAAGTTGCTGAGGTAGTCGTTGACCTGGTCTGTTTCCTCAACCTTGATCTTCAACTCATGGTTCACAGTGAGGAGCTCCTCGTTAATTGACTGCAGCTCTTCCTTGCTAGTCTCCAGCTCTTCGGAAGCGGAGCGGAGCTCTTCATTGATCGCCTGCATCTCCTCGTTGGAGGCCTTCAGTTCTTCGCTCGAGACCTCCGATTGCTCAATAACGTCCTGAAGTTGTAGCTTGGTACGTTGCAGCTCCCGATCCAAGTTAGAAATTATCTGATTTTCAGACTGTACGGATGCGTTGGAACTGATGTCCTGTGCGTGTACTTCTTGCTCAGTGAACGAGATGTAAAGACAGTTCAACTCTGTTTCAGAATCCGTGAACGGATGTACCTCAATCTGCACCTGATAATGCTGTCCGTCACGTTTATGATTGATTGGGCGGGCCCGAGAGGACTGCCCGGCTTGTTGAGCTTGGTAGATGGTAGTGCGCAGTTCCAGGCGCAGGTCTCCGTTCACCAGTGATAAGAGATTGTCACTGACCTCACCAGTCATATGCTGCAGATATCGACCAGCACCCTGACTTATGTAGAGCACATCGGCTTCGCTGTTAACGATGATGCTAGGTGGGGAAAAGCGTTCTGCGGCCCGCTGATAGAGTTCGACTGTGGACGGCTTTTTCACTGGCCGTGGAACACTAGGCAAAGACGATGAAATGGTACGCGCATAACCGCCCCGGGGCATCGCAGGGAGTCGGTGGGTATTGGGGCCGCCGCGAGCACGAAAAATACGATTCTTTTTGTCAACGGTGGTGAACAGTTCTGGGCAAGCATCCGGTGATTCAGAGGTGCCGAGAAAGAGATATCCACCGGCTCGCAACGCAAAATGAAACATGTGCAAAATTTCGCGCTGAATATCGCGATCGAGATAAATAAGCAGATTGCGACAAACAATCATGTCTATCTGAGAAAAAGGAGGGTCAGCCAATAAGCTGTGCTTGGCAAAGAGCACTCGCTCACGAATATCCTTGCGAACGCGATAGTTGGCATCTTCTTTTACGAAATACTGACGCAGGCGGACGGGTGAGACATCTGTGATGATTGCCTCGGAGTACAGGCCTGTGCGCCCGGTGCTTACGGCACGCTCGTCGATGTCGCTGGCGAACACCTGGATCTTGAAGTCAGATGACGTTTCCGCTTTGTAATCGTTAAGCAGAATAGCGAGTGAATAGGCCTCTTCCCCGGTGGAGGCACCCGCCGACCAGACTCGGATTTCACGGTTGCTATCCGTATCGTTTTGACGAGCGAACAACTGGGGAATCACTTCGCGCTCCAGTGATTCAAAAGATTCACGATCGCGAAAGAAATTGGTTACGCCGATGAGCATGTCATCGAGCAGAGCCTTGGTCTCATCGGCATGTTCACAGATGTAGCGATAGTAGGCGGGTAGATCAGGCTGAGTGGCCACCTGCATACGGCGTTCAATACGGCGCAAAACTGTGGCACGCTTGTAATGCTTGAAGTCATGACCAGTAGCCGCGCGTAGCTTGGTAAGGATATCAATCAAGGCTTGCTCTGCCAGTTCGATAGCCCGCTCGTCTAGCTTAGGCGGAGTGCCTGGCTGGATATCCGCAGCATTTGGAAGTTGGATACGCTGGGCGTTGTGCCATAGATCCAGAATCTTCTGAGGCATTTCGACAACCGGTAGAACGAAATCGACTTTGTGAGTATTGATCGCCGCCTGCGGCATCCCGTCAAATTCGGCATCCTCGGGATGCTGAGCTAGGGTGACACCGCCTTGCTCCTTAATACGCGACAACCCAACGGCACCATCAGATCCAGTACCTGATAAAACCACGCAGAATGCGTGTTCTTTATGAGCGTCCGCGAGATCACGAAAGAAAAGATCGATTGTTACGTGTCGACCATTTCTTGGCTCCGAGGGCAAGCCACGAAGGTAGCCGTCGTTCATCGAAAGACGCTGTGCCGGAGAGATCACATAAACATGATTGCGTTCGATGGGCACTGCGGTGGTCAACTGGGTAACCGGGATTTTGGTTCGGTTGGCTATCAGCTTTCCTGCATTACTTTGGTGATCCGGAGAAAGGTGCAGCACCACCACGAAGGCCATTCCGCTGTCAGTAGGCATATGCTCAAAGAAGTGCTGAACGGCTTGTAATCCGCCTGCAGAAGCTCCGATACCTACTACCGGAAAGCCCAGATGGCTGGGTTGAATATCCTGTCGCTGAGGACGATCTGCGCCCGTATTATCAGTGTTCATCAGGCAAGTCCTTTCGTGGTCGCGCGTTGGAAGATCATTTCAAGAGCTAGCCTGTCAGCTACGGTCGTCCACGACAAACCAACATTCTGCAGCGAGCGAACACCTCGAAAGGAGATACTCAATAATAGCCCATAGGGTGGGTGCCAAAGACCTTTTACATCATCTGCACGCGCGAATGTTTGAAAGCAGCAATTAGGCCAGAGCAGGTCATCGAGCGAAATTGATCCGCTGAAGAACCTAAATCGCATGACATCTGCCCTGCGAACCGAATTATCGCGTCGCGTCCATTCGGCGCTCAGTGTTACTGGTTGTTTTTTAAATATGGAGCTTCGTATCGAAGCGATTGGCCAGCGGATTATCAGTCCTCCAGTTGCCGTTCATGATCGGCAGGGCCAAGCGTGACCCGGTCTTCGGCCTGCCATCTGGTTTTTAAAGGCTTAGCCGCTGGTCGTTCGTGAGGCCGACGCCCTTCCTTCATCTCGAAGCTCCTCACCGCCTGGCTGCCTGGAGTGCTGCACAGGAGGATTACGATTAACTTCAGAGATTGGTCTCAGCTTTTTTGAATATTTCTGAGAATGATTAAAAATTTGGCATCTGAGAAGCGACGATGCTGATGAAACGTTTTTTTGGATATGATGATCGGTTACGCACAATGCAACCGGTGATGAGCCGTGTCTTGGGCCCTTGTCCGCAATGAACTGGTAAGAAGAGCTCATAGATACACTTGCGCGGATAGGTCTGCCCGCCGTACATAATGTTAAGCAAGAGGATGTCGCCCGCCGAAGTGCGAATTGGGACGAATGAAGGGTTCGACTTTCGATCCGATGTATGAACAATTGTTCAATATTATCCTGTTTCTGAATCACCAATTCTCAGAAAAGATTTTCGACTAGTTTTCTGATTGGGCCGCTAGACAGGCGAAGGAATTCCGCTTGCTCAATTACTTTTTATGCTATCTACCTTACAGATGTTGCTAGCGGTACAAAGCATGTTTGATGTCAATAATGTTTGGAGGCTATTTTCACCTTTGCAGGCTTCCTAAGTCAGAATCGGAGGGTTTAACTTTAGAAGATGCTTTGTCCGAAAACGCCTCCTCCATACCGGCTGCATCGATCTTTACCTGATCATTTTCACCGAGAGAACGGTACTGATCCCTTAGTTTGCGAAGTTCTCCCGACCCCATCTTTTCAAGGCACAGCGTCGCGTTTTGTGCATCTTTTGTAGCGCGAATCAATTCGTCGATTTTGAGGTGCAAGATGTCATTGTCGCGGTTTTGCGTGTTCTGAATAAGAAATACCATTAGGAATGTAATGATGGTCGTCGACGTATTGATGATCAGCTGCCAAGTATCATTGTAGTGAAAGTAGGGCCCGGTGCTTCCCCATACTCCGATCAAAGCGATAGCCAGAAGGAAGGTCTTGGAGCTGCCAGCCCAGTTGGAAAGGGCTTGGCAGAAAAGTGCAAATTTCATGACTGCGAACTCTGGCTGTAGGTATTATCTAGACAACGCGTATCCTTGAAATACTTTATTACAAATCGACCTTTCGTCGGGCAATTTCCCCTCGGCCATTTTTTGAAATCCGTAACGATATTTGTCGCCCATCACTAACTTTGAACTCTTCCCAAGCTGACCCGTCCTCTTTTATGAGGGGGCTCAGGGCATTTTGCTGCGTAGTCTCACTAGAATTTTTCACTCGGAAACCGAGGGGCCACATGGATACTTCAGACAGCAAAGTAGGGTCTCAAGCAGATGATCCGGCAGACGCTCCAAGCGAACAGGACTTTCAGCACCTGAAAGATGATGTCACCGAAGCAATAGGCGGCGCCAGACAGCAGGCCGATGCACAGTTTGGCCAATATCGCGACACCGCTGCTGATCAAATTGAGGCGCTCGCCCAAGGCGCAAAAAGCTTCGTTTCCCAGTTAGAAGACACAGACACACTGGGTATGTCCGACTATCTCGCTGACATGGCGGAGTCGATGACGGGCCTTGCCGGCAGTCTGCGCGGTAAAAGTGCTGAACAGCTTTTACACGATGCCGCCGATCTGGCCCGCAACAATCCGACGCTATTTATCGCAGGGAGTGTCGCCATCGGGTTCGGCTTGTCACGGTTTTTAAAGGCAGGCACCTCTGCGGCAGCTACTGTCAATGCGAACGAGAATCCAGCGTCGGGCAGCTCAACACCTCCACCAGAAGGAAATGGCGCGCATCGACCCTACGAAACCTCCACCGCCTCACTCAACCAGCCGAGCCCGGGAAGCGCGACCGGCGTTATGCCTGCATCGAGCAATGAACACAATCATCCCACCGACGTTACTGATGCTTCAGCAGCCGTTTCACCGAACCCTAAAGGAGAATTGTGATGAATAGAGACGATCCGGCTCTTCCGGAAACAAGACCGCTCGCGCCCACCGACGATGCTTCAGTGATCGGCCTCCTACGGCAGCTGTCCCGCGAAGTCCCTGCCTTGTTTACCAAGGAACTGGCGCTGGCCAAAGCCGAGTTGCAGACCAGCTTCAACACACTCAAGGCTGGCATTGCTGCCGTGGCGGGTGGTGCGATTGTATTCCTGGCGGGCTTTATCATTCTGCTGATGTCGGTGGTTTATGGCTTGAGCCTGTTTATAGCGCCGTGGCTGGCGGCCCTGATGGTCGGTGTGGTGGTGATGATCATCGGCTTCGCCATGTTGCACACGGGCAAAAAACAATTTGAGCCATCTCACTTCAAACCTGACCGAACACTTGATGCTTTGAACAAGGATCAGGAAGCGCTGCGGAGGAAAGTCTCATGAACACTGAACTGGATAACGAATCGCAAAAAGAACCTGAACAGATCGAGCGAGAAATAGACGCGCAACGCGCGAGTATTGGCAACATCGTCGACAAACTGGAAAGCAAATTCACTCCCGGTCAGATGTTTGACCAGGCGTGGGGCCTGATGCAAAACAGTGGCTCAACTTTTATCAGCAATCTCGGCACCAGCGTACGCAACAACCCGGTGCCCGCCGTGCTGACCTCGGTTGGATTGTTATGGCTGATGATCAGCCAGAATCGGCCACCGATGCCGCAACCCACCTATCGTACAGGGCTCGAACAGGATAAAGCGGGGGAGGGTGCAGCCAGGTTAGCTGAGGGCTTAGGCAGCGCACGCGAGCATATGCATCAGACGGCTGACACGCTGAAAGAGGGATACCAGTCGCTCAAGGGTAAAGCCGCCCACTTGAGCGAAAACGTAGGCGCGGCGAGCGAGAACCTCACCCACGCCATGCATGACGCCGGTGATCGGCTTACACGCAACTCGCAGGTGTTGGGGCAGCAATTCATTCAGTTGCTGAGGGAACAGCCTTTGGTAGTTGGTGCTGCAGGCGTCGCCCTTGGAGCCCTGCTTGGTGCAGCATTGCCCACCACTCAGACCGAAAAACGGTATATGGGACGCACCAGCGCAGGCTTGGTCGATAAAGTGAAAAATCAGGCGCAAGAAAGTTACGAAGCGGTACGCGATATCGTGACGAAAACTACCCAGCAAAAGGAGGTGGAATCGTAGGCCGCCGGATCACTCGACACAATGACTGATAGTTCAGACCTTTCTCGCGGCATGGGCACCTCCTGACAGTGCAGCACGGGGAGGCCCACAAAAGCCTCCCTGCTTTTGCTCCCCTCAGGCACTGAGGTCACTCAGCTCATGCCGTCCGTTTATCCATCCTTCCAAAAAATATTCGGAACACGGCTCAAACGTGGTTTGTCAGTCCTTCATGCACGGCAAGTTTTGCATGCACGTTGATCTCACGCTGACGCCCCCCGGCGATGCAAATACTGACCAAAAAGGCAGTTTTGAAATGGTTAAAAACACTGTCGAAGACTTGTTTATCCATGAACTTTCTGACGCTTGCAGTGCGGAAAAACAAATCACCAAAGCATTGCCGTGCTTGGCGAAAGCGGCAACCAATCCTCTGTTCGCTGATGCATTTACGTCCCACTTGGAAGAGACACACGGACAGATTGAGAGAATTGATCAGTTGGTGGAATTGTCCGGCATTAAACTGAAGCGCATAAAGTGCATTGCCATGGAGGGACTTGTCGAAGAGCCGAAAGAGCTGCTGGAAGAGATCGAGAAGGGGGCTGTCCACGACGCGGCATTGATCGGTGCGGCGCAAAAGGTGGAGCATTACGAAATCGCGAGTTATGGGACTTTGATTGCTATTGCCAAACACCTCAAACTAGACGAAGCGGTTGCGTTATTAGCTGCCACTCTTGCTGAAGAAAAGAGGGCTGATGACAACTAACAAAAATCGCGGAACAAGGCGGCAATCAAGCGGCAACGCTGGAAAAATGAGGCAGAAATAATGAGTGGATAAGCCCACAAGGGCGGTTAGTACCACCATTGTGTAAGCTATCCGAAAACTATAATAAATCGAGACCCGCTGGTGTGCCGAGAATTATTACATCCGCCGTGCACGACCCTAAACTTGCTGAGCGCGACCCGCCAATCTTTGGTGCGCCAGTAGAAAAAATATGTTTCTACCGCCGCGAGATTCACTACGAAACTAGCGTACTCGCCAGCCGGACAAGTTCCTACTTAACGGCCCAGTCCTTTCTTGTGATTGCATTCGCCATATGTATGTGTAATCAAAATGCAGAGTGGGGTAGGCTTGTCACGCTTATCATTCCTCTATCGCTGGCTTTCCTCGGAATACTTATTTCTATTAACGCTTGGCCAGGTCTACGGGCGGCATATGACATTATTGACCACTGGTATTATAAGCAGAGCGAGCTAATGCGAAGTGAGGTGGTAATGAGAATGACATGTGATGAACTCCCTCTATTTTGTGAGCGTGAGTCGACGCACAAAGGCTACCGAAAAGCATTGCTATTTTCGATACGCTTACCATGGATTTTTTCGAGTTTTTGGATGCTGGTAGCGGTATGGTCGCTAAGCATACAGATGGGATTTCATACTATTCAATAGTGAAGTTATGGATTTTTATTTTAATTGATAGCGCCTTAATTTAAATACTTGCGCCTAGATTTCTCTTTGGCATGACGCCGCATTTCCATCCATGCTTGGTAAGCCTCTGTACGCTGCGCATCCGCCAATGCCTGGGCTTCGAGGCAAATGTCCCACGCGGCTTTGTCATGAAAGAGGCGATAAGCTAGATTATCCAACCTCTCAGCTTCAATGAAAAGTTTATCAATTCGCACGGATTCTTCCCGCTCGAACATCCAGACAGTCATTTTACTACGGCTGATCATCCTCCCTCCGTTCGCCTAATCTGGCGGTAACAAATATTAAACTCCAGTGACAAAATTTTCGAGCCTTAGGCGCGGCTGACATGTGCTTTGCCAAAAAATAAAAAGAAGGGCAATGCCAGGGTAACCTCTACCGAATGCCTGCCTTAATTATTTTTCATAAATTGGCGCGTACCATTAGTAACTTCCGCCCGCCATTAGTGGTTTCGTACGTTTAACCCGCGCCTCATTTTATTCATATGAGACTGGGCTGTGGGCGAAAAAGTTCAATGCTAGTAATTTCATTTCGCGCGTTTTCATGCACCGGCCTTGATGTTGGACTTTCCAGTTGTCGTAGTGGACGTTTATTCTGAAACGTCCAATCGAAAATTGCTCTACCGAATTTCTTCGTATCCGATGGGCGGTCGTGATTATGATCTTATTAAAAGATTTGGATGTTGAACCGCTTCTATAACTTTAAGCTTTCACAAGGTCTGGCGAGGTTGTGAAGTAAGAGAGCTTTAACTTCGCTTTGCTTGATCGGACGAAGAATTGAATTAGCGTAGAGATCGCAGTCAAAACAGGGGCAACCGTTATCTACAATGGCGACAAGGGGTCATGGATTTTCGCGTGGTAGCTTGGTATGGTATGTACAGAATTTCCTTCAATAAGCAGTTTTGCCATCATCGCTAAAATGACTAACGATGTCTCAAGCGCGGCGCTTGGCAGTCACCGTTTATCATCGGTGGAGGTGGCATCTCTTGGCTGCACAAAACCCCGAAGGCGAGACGCCAGCAAATGAATACGATTGATGATTTTCGGATTCGATCTCACGAATTACTTGTAGAGCTGGACGCAGCAACCTGTCGCATGATGATGTTGGTATCTGCACACAAAATAACCGGCCCTGAATGGCTTGAAGCGGTCAACCAGCAGCATGTATGTTTCGAAAGGTGGATCGCGTTTGTGAACGAGGTCGATGCCAAGGGCCCCACGAAGGATCATTGATCCGTTTCGTTCGAGCTTTCGGGGCGATACCAATCAGCACGCGCATCAAAAGTTTGATAGATAAGGAATTCAATTTCAGCCTCGTCAAACAACCCAGTTTCTCTGAGTGCGTAGCAATATCCTACGGCACCGTTGAAAAGCTGCGTTAAGGCTTGCTCGTCTTTGGCTTCCGTCAGAAATTTAAGATGACTCTTAGCTTTTTCCCAAGCAGCAGTTTTATCGAGCGCCATCGTTGAATCCTTGTGAATGGGTGGGTATCAGTTGAGGCGCTTCGTATGCTAGCGCTCGCTTTCCCAACAGACGCCTAGAACTCGGGTATCACTTCGGTTCGTCGCTGTCCGTCGAAGCGGCGGAAAGACTGCGCTGCGTTCCGCTATTTACATGGTGACATCCGCTTCTGGCACGCTACGTTAATTTCAGCTGCGGCACCTGTACTGTTTCCGCAGTTCTCTTAGCTCTCGGGCATCTATATTATCCCCAGCGACAACGTTGCAGTATGAGCTTATTTCATGGCTCGAATCAGCTTTCCTATTTTCAGATCCACAATGTCCTTGTCTTGATTCTGCGTATTTTGAAGCAAGAAAACCATTAGAACGGTGATGATTGTGGTAGAGGCGTTGATAATCAATTGCCATGTGTCATTGTAATGAACATACGGCCCAATTTAGGGCGCAGGCAGCGATCAACGCCAGAGCGGTAAGAGACGTTTTCGAGCTGCCCGCGCAGTTTGGAAGTGACTGACTGAACTGTGCGCATTTGATGATTAGGATTTCTTAGTGGCCGTAACCACTAGGCACCTACCGTGATCTGAAATTCTTCCTTAAAGTCCTTTGCATGCGACATGGCTAAATCCACTTCGGCTCAGCATGCTAGACGATTTCAGCAGACGGCCTTGAGGGACATTGTGCGAAAGCGGATTGGAAATCTCATTTCGTTAAGCGCGGCCGCTCGAAATCGGATTAATTTCATCCTTTCGGCATTGTCCATGAACCCCAATTGTGACTTTAGACCCATTTGCAAATCATTACACATGTACCAGCGCCTGGCGCCGTGTTTATCTCGAAATTATCGACGAGACGCTTAGGCCCGGTAACACCCAGACCGGGCCCACCGGCAGATGTCCAGCCGTCCGTCATCGCGAGATTCAGATCTGAAATGCCTGGGCCGTGATCTCGGAATGTGAGCCTTAATCCACTCTGTTTCGCGCTGTCAACGATCTGCCATTCCATGGCACCTCCACCGCCATATACGACGATGTTTCGAGCAAGCTCGCTAACAGCGGTATCAACTTTGTCAAATCGATTGAGCGCATTCCACATTCTTGAACCAATTTGCGAGAGAGTTGCCTTGTAAGCACGACGTCCCGCTCGCGGTGTACGCCCCGGCTGCCGTTGCTGCGTACATTTATCCGGTATATGCGCCGCTCCGCAATAGCGCCATGCCTCTCTCGACGTTCAGCGCTGTGCTCACTCCCGGCAGTGTCATGCCTAGTTCCACCAAAGTAATTGCTACCGCCGGCTGCATTCCTACAAGTACGGTTTCGGCGTCCATTATTCGTGAAAGTCCGGAGATCATCCCAATCATTCGACCGATGAAAGAGTCCACTATGTCGAGGGCCGATATATCGATTAATACCCCGCGCGCTGATGTTCGGCTGATGCGCTCTGAAAGATCATCTTGCAATGTCAATGCAAGTTGGTCATGCATGTCTACTTGTATGGTGACGAGAAGGAATTCGCCCATTTGTAAAATCGGAATGCGATCCATTGCTTATACCGACGCTTTGCTAACTGTGCAGCCGAGTCGACTCAGAGCCAGAGCTAGGGCATCTGCTAAGTTAGCTTTGGTGACAACGCCTTGAAGGTCTAGCCCTAAATGCACGATTGTTTGAGCAATTTGTGGTCGTACACCGCTGATGATGCAATCTGCGCCCATTAGGCGGATCGCGGTAACGGTTTTCAACAAGTGCTGAGCGACCAAAGTGTCGACTGTTGGCACGCCGGTAATATCGATAATAGCAATTTCGGCACCCGCGTCTACGATCCGTTGCAGCAAGGATTCCATCACGATTTGCGTGCGTTGGGAATCGAGGGTACCGATCATCGGTAGCGCTAAGACTCCATCCCATAACTTTACCACGGGGGTTGATAATTCCAACAACTCATCTTGTTGTCGTTTAATGACGGATTCGCGGGATTTTTGAAACGTACCTATCGTGTGCATGCCGAGCGTATCAAGCAATTGCGATATTTCCCAAAGTTGCTCAGTCAGAGCGCGCGGCTGCTCTACGTACTCGCTTTGTAATAAAGCAAATAGGGGCGCTTTTAAAGAAAAAATGAAATTTGCGGTTTGCTGAGAGTCTTGGCCGGCGAGCGCCCGAGTCTGAGAAAGCTTTTCCAAAAAATGGCGTATTTCGTTCCAGTCTGCAGTGGCGATGCTTTTCGTTCCGCTCTGATGTAAGGCAGCGAGGAACAGGGCGAGAAACTCCGCAGTCTGTGCCTCCACATCTTTCGCGTTCAAACTTCTTGTGGAACCACTCATATCGAGATCTGCCTTCCACTGTGCGATCAATCCAGCTTGCGATTTCCTGAGTAGATCGATGGTTCGCTGTTGCAGTGCAGCCATTTGTGGTGCTCCTGAGTATTCACGCACGACCCCAGTGTTTGAATAGGGGCCTGCAGAGAACTTAGTGAGTATGCGTAGAGTGCAGCCGGTAAGGCTGCCAAGTCTTTTCGCGCAAAGGGTATCAGTAGATTTAACCGCAGCCTAGCGAGGCGTCACTTCGCCCCGCTTGAGTGAGGAAGAGAGGAAAACGCAGCTTTGTTTCATACCGCCCCGGCCGGAGCGCTCGATGGCGCCCGTGACGGAAAGACGTAACGATGGGCTTCGGTGGATGCGTTATGTTCACGGCTGAAACAGTATCTATCAAGCCTGTCGCGAACGGGTTTTCCTTTAGGACGATGCGCCTGGCTACTTTAGCCGGAGCCGTCATGACTGCGCAGAGACCCATCGCTCTTTCTGACTCAGCAAAACACCTCGCCGTGTCCCGGAGTCATGAAATCCTAGGTATCCCTGGAGAACCAGATTTTGATGAGCTCTTAACCTCGCCGTCGCAATCTGCGAAACTCTAGCACTGTCGTGATTTAGGGGCACCACCAGTAAATAATGAACTTCGAGGATCCACCTTTTGTGATGTGGCGTTAGACTTGGACAACATTCTTCTCAGCCTGGACAAAGTAGTTCCAGCTGCTCTGATATTGAATGAACTTGTCACGAATTTTTCAGGTGCGCTTACCCGAAAACAAGCCAGGTGATTTAAGCATTGGTCTCGAGAATCTCGACGGGAGAGTGCAGCTCTCTGTATTAGGCAGTAGGTAGCGATGCCGGCTGAGTTTATATAAACCTTCGCTAAGTTGGCATGAAAAACGCTTAAATTTTTACGGCGCCAGCTTCATGGTGAGAGTTTAACGGTTGGCAATAATCCGGGCTGAGCTGCCATTCAAGCTTTGCGTGTTAGATCAATTGTTGGATCAAAAGCGTACCCTAGCAGGCTACGGTGATTGCCGCCATGCTACGCAATTGCAGGTTATGAGTGCGCCTACAATTTTCACAGCTAATAAAGTGGCATCCCTTTTCACTGAGCGTCTATAGTAGTCCAGATGATTCCGGAGGTATTTGTGTCCGATAAGCTGAGTGTGAATGCAAGAAATGTTGTTGTCATTGGCACTTCCGCGGGTGGTGTTCAAGCCCTGACGGCTTTCTTCCAAAGCCTACCCGACGATTTGCCCGCTGCGTTTCTCGTAGTGCTGCACATCCCTGCCCATGAACCTAGTTCGCTTCATCAGATTCTTTCGAGAACGACTAACATGCAGGTCACCGCCGCTCAAGATGGTGAGTTAATAAAAAATGGCAGTGTTTATGTGGCGATTGCAGACCGCCACCTTATGGTCACGGAGCAGGGGATACGGCTTACGCGGGGGCCAAAGGAGAGCCGGGTCAGACCAGCCGTCGATGTTCTTTTTAGGTCTGCCGCCGTGAATTATGGTGCGCGGGTCATCGGAGTCATCCTTTCAGGCGCATTAGATGACGGTACGGCCGGTCTCTGGGCAATCAAAGATGGTGGGGGGTTAGCGTTCGTCCAAGATCCTTCCGAGGCGATGCTAGGGTCAATGCCAGAGAGCGCGATTCGACATGTCGAAGTCGATTTGGTAGGGACTGTGGCGGCAATTGCTGAGGAAATCACGCGAGTGATCGGGCGCTGTGTCGAACAACCGTCTCGAAGTATATATAAATCGCGGCATCAGATTGAAAATACTATTGCTGTGAGCGGTAATGGTTTGGGAGCTGGTGTGATGGAGCTCGGAAGCATTTCGAAGTACACGTGTCCAGATTGTCACGGTGTACTCATCGAAATAAGAGAAGGCAGCATTCTTAGATTCCGTTGCCATACCGGCCATGCTTTTTCTGTAAAATCGCTTATTTGCGAAGTTAATGCCGCAATCGATACCGGTTTGTGGGATACACTACGAGCTGTTGAGGAACGGATACTTTTGCTTCGTCAAATGGCTGAACAGGCGAAGCTCCTAGGTGCGTTTGCTGATGCGGAGTTATGTTTTGCTCAGGCGGCAGCCGCTGAAAAACGATTGAAACCCTTGCGCCGGCTCGTGCTCGATCCGGTGTTCTTCGGCCATGATGCGGCAGAATGAAGTGTTTTCAGTTCGTGAGCAGCTTGAGCGCATTTTTTCGAATGCGCTCCTTCCCAAAAGTCGAGAATTTGACTTATAGGCTCAGTGTGATCGCCCGTTCCGCTGATTCTCGTAATAGGCTGTTAATGCAGAATCTGCTCAGGGTCGTTTTTCGTGATGGGCTTTTCTTCTGGATTCACCATTGAGGCATCGACGCTCCCTTCTTCTTCCTTCGTCAAAGGTACTAACGTTAGTCCTGTAACGGCTACTGCCATACCTGGTAGTTTTGCCTTGGGCTCTTTAGCGCTCGCAATGTTGGAGCCGTAGACATCGAAGTGCATTCTTACGCCCCAAAAACCTGTACTGATTTTTCTTTCAATTAATAGTGCGACGATTAATTCGTGCATTGAAAAATCAAGTGCTTTTTCTGCCATGACTTACCCCTAAACAAACAATATGAAGAAAGCTATGCATCAGCGAAACGTTAGAATGCTCAAAATTGGTAGCTTGGATCTAGACATCATAGCGTCGATTTCCCTCTGAAGTAATAACCTGCGGAGGAATATCATCATGGATACAGCGCAGGCAGATCCTTCGGCTCCTTTTCGCTACTGTTAACGTTCGCGACCACTTGAACGCCAGCCAGTCTTGTAAATTCAGTCTATCAGTATTGCCGAATTGAATGACGTAGTGGGGCGGTAACGCCGAGAGGCAGCGTACCCAGTCGGGCTGATGAAGAAGTGAAAAGCATCTTATTTGTTAATAATGATCATATTCTTGTCTGCACGCCAGAGAAGCGATTCAACAATCAGTAGCGGTAAATCGGGGTGGCTCTGCTCACGTCCATGACCTAACTCCAAGTATGGCTAGGGTTCGCTTTCTCTAACATTGGGTGCGTAGGAAGTCGAACTCAGCATCCCAAAGAGCGAGCCGCATTGAAGTACCGTACGCCATCGGAAATCTGGACTATCCTTCTCAGACTGGCCGAAAGCGGTTCACAGATGTACGTAACGAACTCCATATCACCTCACTATCGCGACTCGTAAAGGATCCGAGGTTATAGGTGTCGACGCAGTTTTTTGGCGGCACGGTAGAACGTATCATGAGCGATGAAAGCACCGCGGCGCTTTGTACATCGTTAGTAACATTAAAATGAGCGAGCGAAAAGGATGTTTGAAAATTTTCATCTTGAAAACATTTCCCTCCCTGATGCAACGTTGCGGGTGAGGCACGGCGGTCACGGCACTCCAGTTTTACTTCTTCATGGTCACCCGCGGACTCACGTTACATGGCACCGTCTGGCTCCTCTCCTAGCCTTGGATCATACAGTGGTATGCCCCGACCTCAGGGGTTTTGGTCTGTCTTCTAAACCTGCAGACACTTCTGACCATGTTGGATCATCAAAGCGCGCGAAAGCTGACGACTGCATCGCCCTTATGCGTCAGCTTGGTCATGAACGATTTGCAGTGGTGGGCCACGACCGAGGAAGTTACACCGCGTTCCGCCTTGCAATGGATCACCCTGAGGCGGTAACTAGGCTTGGCATTTTGGACGCAGTCCCTATAGTCGAGGCCCTTGAACGATGTGACGCGCGATTTGCAGAAAAATGGTGGCACTGGTTTTTTTTCGCGGAACCTGAAAAACCAGAGCGCGCGATATTGGCTGATCCAGACGCATGGTATGGAGGCCGCCCTGAATTAATGGGCACCGAGGCCTATCTAGACTATCGGAGAGCTATACACGATCCTGCGACCGTCCATGGAATGATTGAAGACTATCGGGCTGGCTTGGGAATCGACCGGCTGCATGATGAAAATGACCGTCGAGCCGGGCGGCGAATTGCTTGTCCAACCCTTGTACTTTGGTCACTGCGTGATGACCTTGAGCTGCTTTATGGTGATGTTTTGGCCGTTTGGGAGCCATGGACTACAAAAATGTGGGGGCGCGGCTTGGATTGTGGCCACCATATGCCTGAGGAGGCTCCGCAAGAACTCGCGAATGAGATTCTTGCTTTTTTGAGCAGCGCCATTGACTAAAACGGCTTGAGGTTAACGTAGCTTTTGGATAGAAATGCGTATATCTCACAACAGACATTGGATAAAATGTTAGATGTGCTGGTGGGCTACGCCGCAAATGTTAAATGAAATCAAGCTGTTTTTTTCGGCCTACAGCCTGAGCTATTGCGCAAGGGCGTCACGTTGAAACAGTTTTTCCGACATAAGCAGTGAACCCTGTTCGCGCGGGAATTTATGATCACTTTGACCGCATGCTTTTTAACTGTCGCGCCAGATGTAGCGCAATCTTTTCGCTCTCAAAGCCGGGCAACAAATCGGTAAATGGGATATCGTTCAAATGGCCGCCTCGGACGGCTCTGAGTTTTGATAAGACTGGATTCGCTTCCAATAATCCACGTTTACGGCTCGTCGGCGACCACTTGGAATCTGCCAAAGATCACGTCCGGCCGATTCATTAGCAGAGTCTCTCGATATAGGTCATTCGATATTGGGCGATGTTGCTAAACAAATTTCGCGCACCGGCGATGGCCAACAGATGGGCGAATAAACCACGCTCGCCCTCACTGTGAAGTCCTTTGATTTATTATCCAGATAAAAACCGAGAGTGGCTCACCATCACCAATTATCGCCTGTACCTTCGTGAGGTCAGGGTTCAAGCTGCCGCTCAGTTGCGAGGCTTTGTCCTTTTAGCCAACAACACGCCAAGGTTTCGCAGATCATGGGCACATGTTCCGAATAGGAGAGTGCATGCCCTGAGTACGAAGATTCTCGCAGGTAAGAGCCAACATCGTTTTACAACGGGTCGTTTTGGGGTGCGACGTACAAGCCTTGGATATACATTTGCATGACGCGACTTACGTCGGCGCTAGGGCCGGCCCGTTCAATCTGGTCTCGAGAAACGATTGCGACTTTGTTGCCATAGTGCGCCATGTCGCCAACGGTGTCGGATTTCACAGATGGTGCGGAAACGATTTGTTGATTGAGTTCCAGCGGCGCGCCGTCGGCCAGAAGCCAGGGGCTGAACACGCAACCAATGAGAGGGAATGGATTTGAAGTGTTAAAAGGTCGAATCAATGTCTTCTCGAAAGTATCTTCGCAGAAGAACACGCAGAAGAGCACGCAGGAGGAAGCATCGCGTGCGCGCCGATACCGGCCCGCGCCTGCCCACCGCAGGATTTGCCAAGCAGAAACTCAGACCGGTCTCAAGGCTCGCGTGCATCGAAGCGTTCGCCTTCCCATGGCGTAAGCCACAGTGGTTTAACGAAAGCATCACACGCATACCGTTGCTGGAGCAGCACCGGACTTTTTCGGATAGAACGTATCGGTTTTCCGTTTCATCCCATGCTCGGAGGCACGGGGCAGCTGAAACTGGGCGGTATCTGAAAAACTACCATCTCGGTCGTTAGCATTCAGTGATTCGATTAAATGCTGTTATCACAACCCCGTCCTAATCCTTTATCGACAGCGGTGGGTACATAGGGCCGTCGACCAGATTTCACCTTCGCAACGTATACAAGTTGCGCCTTGGTCTTGTCGCATATATTGTGCGAGCCCGCAATTTACGCAGCAATAGTGCGTTGAAGCGGGTACTACTGTAAATTCGGCACGATGCTCCAGTGGTAAAACAGATAAGCCGGGGCGAAGGTCTTCCTCGTCGTAAAAGTACAGACTGATATCGCCGTCAGTTTCTATAAGCCCCAATCGAACTTGGCCTAAATGTTCAACGCCCTGCTGTCGCAGTTCCATAAGTAGTTCGGTTGAAGAAATGTTGAGTTTTTCTAAAGATTTATGCTCATAAAGGCCATCCTTGATAACGGTTACGGGTAGACCATCGATCCAGGCTTCAAATTTTTTGCTTTTGGTCATGATTAGAACTGTGATTCGATAAAGCAATAGTAAAGTCAGAAACACTACGGCGACTGGTAAAAGAGGCACGTCGTGGTAAAAAGATACGTCTCCCGCGGCGGAGCCCAACGTCAAGATGACGACCAATTCAAAAAGTGATAGCTGTCTAATTCCGCGTCGACCGCTGGATTTCAAAAAAAGAAAAACCGCAAGGAACGCTAAAGTGGCTCGGAAACCAACTTCCAATAAAAACTCTAAAGGAAATTCGTCCATCATCATTCGCTGAATGTCGAAGGGCGACATCATGTCCTCGCTCTTAGTTGGATAAATAGCCAATCGCACGGCAACCTTTCAAGAAGAAGCTGCGTTTTAACATTTTGCAGTATTCCTCCATGAACAAAAGGGAGTGAGCGGGTTGTGGCATGAATAAAAAGCTCCTAGGTTAAGTAGCGTAGCGTCGTTTGAATAATTCAACTGGCTCGCCAAGTGACGTCAGTAATGCCGTATTTTTCAGCCTCAGGTTTGGAGACCTTCTTCAGCGGCGGACGACCTGGCCGGGGGATAGGGGCAACGCCGGCATCGCAACTAGCCCAATGCCATGCATCAGCGTTTTGCATTGTTTTGCTGCGGATGATGAAGGATTTAGGCACGCCGTGGAGCTTGTAGTTTATAACGAAAAGATTGTTGTCCATGAGTTACTCCATTGATCATTGATAACGGAGTCTTGGAGCGCGAGAAAATTCCAAATTTAGTCGGTCTGACTCAGAAGAAAGGGGTTTCGCCAAACATCGAGTTGTCGGCGCGCTTTTGAAACATCCACGCGCCTGCCTGAGCGACCTCACGTTTCAAAAGGATGCGAACGTTTCGCACGCCTTATGTCGTTATGCTGATCCCCCCGCAGTGGAAATGTACCGGTAATCGTTCACCGATTCAGGAAGCTCATGCTTTGCGGATTCGAGCTACAAGCTGCAATTGAACTAGGTTTTCTTCCGCCATCTCAGGTGAAACCCATAAAGCAAATTTGCGGCTTTCGTCAGCCTCAGAATTCAAATCTGGCGAGCTACGATTTAGCGCTTGCTAATAGGATTTCCAGGCTGAAGAAGCTCCGCCACTGCAACAAGCATTGCATCCAAAGACCATGGCTTGTGTAGGTAAATGGTTTGGGCTGGTACTGCAGAGGTTTCGATCAGATAACCTGAGGTCAGTATCGCAGCGATATGTGGCCACCTACCTTTAACCATCGCTATGAATTCGATACCTTGGACTTGTCCAGGTACTCCATGATCGGCAATCACTAAAGCGCATTTTTCATGGGCTTGGAGCAGGTATCTCAACGCCTCATCTGCAGTGGTGAAAGTGACAGTCTTTGCGCCAATCTCAGCCATGATATCGGTCATGAGTGATTGCAAGGTTGGATCGTCCTCGATGACGATGACCTCTCCGAGAATCGGCAAAATCCCTTCCCAATTGACGTTCAAATAATCCCCCTTAGCAAGAAACCTGACCCTAACAAACGGGCGGTCGTATGAGTGTAAGCGCAAATATCGTGTGTACCGTGCAGGTGCTAGGAGCACACGCGGTATCCTTTTTTTCAGGGCATGTGTCTGTAGATGGCCATACAGCGCATTAAAGGACGGTTTAGGCCCATCGCATCACCCACCAACACTCTCCACATCGGCTCATCATGCGCTTAGTACCTGAATACGACCTAGCAATCCTTGATCTAGATCCAATGTTGAGTATTTTCCGAACCTTCCTCTCGACATAGCCATCGAAACTAGGGAGAAGACCATCGTTTGGTGGTGAGGATAGGCACGAATTCATCCATAAAGTTGGATGAGGGTGCTGAATTAAACTGAAACATGCAGTGGCTCGCAACCTAGGATTAAATCATGCAGCAAAGACGCCTGGACAACCAAGTCATCGTCATAGGTACTTCCACTGGCGGACTTGCTGCATTGCGGGAGTTTCTTGCGGAGCTACCGTCCGATTTGGACGGGGCGGTTTTTATCACGATGCACATCGGTGACCAACCCAGCGTGCTCGGCAACCTTCTGGCCCATGTGAGTCCGTTGCCCTGCGGCTTCGCTTTGAATGAAGAGCGGATAGAGAAGGGCCGTGTCTACGTTGCGCCTCCAAATAGGCATCTCTTGGTCAAAAAAGGAAAAATTCAGCTCTCTCAAAGCGCCAAGGAAAATCATTCTCGGCCTGCGATTGATCCGATGTTTCGATCGGCTGCCATCAGCTACGGTAGCCATGTTATAGGAGTGTTGATGACCGGCGAGCTCGACGACGGCGTCGTTGGACTCCAAGCGATTAAGGCTTATGGAGGGTTGGCGTTCGTACAAGATCCTGAGACTGCAGAAGCGCCTTCGATGCCGATGTGTGCTCTCCGTCATGTGAGTGTTGACGGGTGCCTGTCCCCCAGTCAACTGAGTCAGAAGCTGGCAGCGATCATTAATCAGCAAGAACCTGTTACGACAGAGCTTTCGGAGGCGAAGCGCGTCGAGCCATTCGTTACTGAGAATGTTCTGCAGGATTTCAGCAATGGCGGTTCCCATTCTCTAAACGAGATAGGTCACGTCGCAGGCATGTCCTGTCCTGAATGCGGAGGCGCTTTGTGGGAGACAAAGGTTCCCTCACTACGCTTTCGTTGTCATACCGGTCGTGCCCATACCGCCGCCGCGTTACTTCAAGCCCAGAGTGAAACGATTGAGGAAGCCCTCTGGGCGGCCATTAGAGCCTTGCATGAGAAGGAGTTACGCCTAGGGCGACTAATGCAAAACAGTACAGACGGCGGGCGCAACGGAGCGTTACGAGAATATAAACTTGCTAGGGAGGGACTCGAGAGTCATAAGGCGACTCTAAAAGCGTTGCTGAAATCGTTACGTCCTATTGAAAAATGAGTCAAATCTCAATGTGGGGTTAGCTTATAACCTAGAAGAATAGCATCTCCTTTGACGGAAAGATGCTGGGAATGGGTCGCCCATCATGGGGGGCTGAAAACAACTACCTCACTGCATGCCACTTCAAAGCTAGCGCTCTGAAACGTGGTGCATATCCAATTGCTTCTGGAGTCGCCGCGTTCTGACCTATCCAGCTAAAAACCGCGCTACACGAGGAGACCGTGTGTGCATTTAGACCGTGTAGGTCAGCGAAATCAAACCCGCCGTTTTCGGTCGCGTTCCACCATGCCAAGAGAAAGTTTGCCACCTTCCTTGACTGCATCGTGTCCCGCTCAGCCAATGCCAGCAGATGTTCCAACGCAGACTGCGTGGCCATATCCAAAACTGGCTCCAAAGTCGCATTTTTTGCGAAGGGATGGATGGGCGCCGGAGAGCCCAGCTCTGGCAAGGCATATAGACGTTTGTCCGCCGAGTCGCCCCACAAGCGTCCGGCTTCCACTGTATCCTCTGGACTAATAAGACCTCGAGCGCTCAGCTCACGAAGGAAGTTGAGGCCTAAGTCCAACGCCTCAAACAACCTGTGTCTACTCGGAGCATTTTGAATCGCGTTCAAATATGAGAATGATTGCGAGAAATATGGCTCTGGCAGGTCTCGTAGGAAGGGTGCACCGGACATAGGCAAACATCTCGGATGATCATCAATGAATTTTTAGATACGGCCTATCTCGGCTCTGGGCTGAAAAATGTGAAGGCCCTATCGATCAAATGTGTAACGCGCTTGAGAACATTAGCTTCAAGGGATTGACTGGTGATTATTGTAGAACTTGCTGATGAAAGTATGCTCCTTCAGCAGCCTTTCCGTGTGCTTCATTGCTACAAAATCACCGTTCACTAAATCCAGTTCCCCAAGCCTATGGGTGCGGCGCCCCTGCCCGCTGTGCGTTTCATCGCAGACGAGTCTTGTGAGGAGGCAATTTGGATTCGATTTGATGCAGTGGCCAGCGATGGCTGTGACAGTCATTTCTGCCTGCTTCATCGGCTCGCACCGAGTGTACAGACGGATGATCGCTTTTTGGGGTTTCATCCTCAGCAACGCGCTTTGGGTGGCATGGGGACTCCACGCTGAGGTCGATGCGCAGATTGTTCTAGAATGCTTACTGTTGGTAACGAATGCTCGAGGCTTCAAAAAAGCTTCGATGGTCACCGTGACCCCTGAGCCTGCTCATTTTTTTTGCCTCTCGAATTTTTTCTTAGTCCACGAAGATTCATGAGAAAAAGACAAACCTGCAAGACGATCAATGCATACGCAGCTGCATGCGTCCCCCAAATGACCCACAACACGTTACTCATACTGAAGCATACGAAACCGGTCATTCGCCGTCCCGGTCGCTGCGACCCTATTAACCATGCGGCGACGACAGTCACAGCCATCGCTGGCCATTGAACCCAATCCAGATAAGCCAAAGTATCCTCCGAGCGAAGTCCTGTGAATTCAGTGGCTGCGTGTATGCCACGGTAGTCAATTGGGTTTCTAATGGTTGGCCGATACTTTGGATTTTCCGAGAATGTAGCAAGGGTTGAGCTGACCATACGGCAGGGTTGTGTCTACCTCTGATATCAATGATCAGCCCTGATGAAGCTTAAGGTTTGCTTCGTTAGCAGACAGAGCTTCCATGACCTGGATTGTGTCGGATAATTGCATTTCGTCCATCTCAAATTCTGTTGATCAACCTTTAGGCGCCACGTATGAATGAGGGTTCCGTTATCCCTGCATCGCTGCCTTGTATCGTTCGCAACAGAGCTGGGCCTGGATTAAGACTAAAGCTGAAGGAATGACCTCTGGGCACAATCATCACCGCACCTGACTGACGAATTGACGTTCAAGGTGCTAACGAAGCGGGCTTTCAGATGGCTGCCAGCCAGTCTTGATGGGCGAAAATCTAGGGGGAATAGCCGCCAGGGCGTATCAGATGATTGTTCAGCAACACCAAAGAGATACTCCGCAGAAACTCGCGCACTGCACCCACCGCCATCTTGTGGTGATGCTTGGTTAGGGTTATTACATACGGTACGACGAGAGTCCGGCATCGCAGCTTTGGACATTGACGAACAAGCTAAATGTTGATTAGGACAGTAAATTTAGCAACATCGCGACGGAAATCGCTGACCGCCAGGGTTTGAAAAACGCCTCTCTGGATTGTTAGAGATAGGCCCGAAAGCTGTCGACATTTTTTTGCGTGAAGCAGCAGCTGTTTTGTATTGAGAATACATCAATTTGACACCGCCTTCGAAGTTCGTCGGCTTTTTCACCATTACAGCGCTCGGAAATAGAAAGCTGCGACTTTCTTTAATTCATTCTTTTCTACATGCAGGGCATCGTTTAACCGTCCGTCCGACATGCGATTCAACGAATGGAACGTACGTTCTTACCTCCGTGACACATAAGTCTGAGCAGACGATATTTCTCCTTCGTCTGGCTAACGGGAGGACAACATGAAAGCAATCGTTTACAACGGCCCGCGTGATGTCAGCGTGCAGAGTGTCGCGGATGCCAAAATCGAAAAGCCCACCGATGTGCTGGTTCGAATCACCACGACAAACATATGCGGCTCGGACTTGCACATGTACGAAGGGCGCACCTCGATGGAGACCGGCCGAGTATTTGGTCACGAGAATCTCGGGGACGTAATCGAGGTCGGCGCGGGCGTTGATCGCGTCAAAGTCGGCGATCGGGTTTGCCTTCCGTTCAACATCGGTTGTGGGTTCTGCGAGAACTGCGAAAAAGGCCTCACCGGTTTCTGCCTAACTGCCAATCCCGGAAGCGCGGGCGCCGCTTACGGTTTCGCCGACATGGGGCGTTATCAAGGTGGCCAGGCGGAACTACTGCGCGTGCCTTATGCCGACTTCAATTGTCTGGTGTTGCCCGAAGATGCCGAGGAGCGCGAGGAAGATTACGTCATGCTTTCCGACATCTTCCCAACAGGCTGGCATGCGACTGAACTGGCGGGTCTTCTGCCGGGCGAGAGCATCGCGACTTACGGCGCAGGCCCGGTCGGATTGATGGCGGCGCACTCGGCAATGATCAAGGGTGCGTCCCAAGTCTTCGTCGTCGACAATCATCCCGACCGTTTGAAACTGGCTGCGCAGTTGGGTGCGACCCCGATCAATGCGGTGGATAAAGAAGCGGTGGATCAGATTCTCAATCTGACCCATGGCAAAGGCACCGATCGTGGTTGCGAGTGCGTGGGTTACCAGTGCTGCGATCGCCGCGGCCATGAAGCCAATCACCTGACCATGAACAACTTGGTTGCCTCTACCAAAGCTACGGGCGGCATTGGCGTCCTCGGCGTTTTTGTCCCACAGGATCCGGGGGCCGAAAACGAACTGGCCAAACAGGGCAAGATGGCCTTCGACTTCGGTTCGTTCTGGTTTAAGGGCCAACAGATCCGTACTGGTCAGGCCAACGTCAAACACTACAACCGTCGCCTCGCCGAGCTGATTCATCACGGCCGCGCTAACCCTGCACAAATCATCTCGCATCGCCTGAAACTTGCCGAAGGCCCAGACGCCTACAAACACTTCGATGCGCGTGATAACGGCTGGACAAAGGTGGTGCTCAAACCTGCGACTTAAGCGGTTCTGTTCTCAGCCTGTTGCGAGGCAGCCGGCATGTATTCTCACCTACAAAACCGAATCACCGACTTACCTGTTGGTGCGAGGGGAAAATAATGAATAAAAATAAACGCAAACTTGCCTTCGCCTTATCCGCGATCGCGGCCATTACCTTGATCAACGGTTGTGCCAGAGACCCGGAAAAACCGTCAGTCACGCAGCTCGCCGTAAGTGGCACCAAGAGCATGCTTCGCACTGACTCAGACATGCAGACAGTCCTGAACAAGTTCGCCAGCTTCGATGGCAAGGCCATTGAAAAAATCACCCCCGTTGAAGCACGACAGCAACCGACCATTACGGACGCCGTCAACGGTGTGCTCGCCGATCAAAAACGCGACGCTTCGCCTACCGCGCTTGTCTCCGGCGTAACTACCCACGAAATCCAAGTTCCCGGGGCCGCTGGCTCCATGCCGGCGACGGTGTATACGCCGGAGGGCAGCGGGCCGTTTCCAGTGGTGCTGTATTTTCACGGAGGAGGGTGGGTTTTTGCTGATCGAAAAGTCTATGACGGGGGAGCACGTGGACTGGCAAAACAGGCTGGTACGGTGGTGGTTTCTGTTGACTATCGACTCGCTCCAGAACACAAATTCCCCGCCGCCCACGATGACGCCTTGGCCGCTTATCGCTGGCTGACCACGAAGGCACCGACCGTGAATGGGGATTCGAAACGTCTCGCGCTAGCCGGTGAAAGCGCTGGCGGTAATCTTGCCGTCGCAACGGCGATTGCGGCTCACAAAGCCGGGCTGACTGCTCCGAAGCATGTGTTATCGGTCTATCCCGTTGCGCAATCAAGCACCGCCACTGAATCGTACTTGAAATACGCCGATGCGATTCCGCTCAATCGGCCGATGATGCTTTGGTTCATTTCCCAAGCCACCAGCAGTGCAGCAGACACCAAGGATCCGCGCATCGATCTGGTACACGCTAACTTGGAAGGTTTGCCGCCGGTGACGTTGATCAACGCTGAAATCGACCCGCTTCGGGATGACGGTGCCCAACTGGAACAAGCACTGCGCAACGCCGGTGTGAGCGTGGAACGCAAGCTTTATTCTGGCGTAACGCACGAGTTTTTCGGCACGGCTGCGGTCGTTGAAAAAGCTCAGGAAGCACAAACGTACGCAGGTGCGCGTTTGAAAGCAGATCTGAATTAGATCTGCCCTAGCTCGAGCATTACACATAATAAAATACGCTAACCCATGATCCAATTTCCGAGCGGAGATAATTTTCATGAATGACCTGCCCATAACTAGCGTTCAACTCAGACCATTACCCTTCGAGTCCTCCTTTGAGCAGATACCTGATGATGAGGCTCAGACCAGTGAGGAGCTGTCGCACGCGCTACATTCCATTATGCAAACCACGTTCGAGGACAACGGTCATGCTACGCGGAGCGTGCATGCAAAAGCTCATGGACTGCTGCGCGGGCGCATCACGGTTCTCGACAATCTGCCAGCTGAGCTCTCTCAAGGAGCCTTCGCTACACCCGGAACACTGCCAGTAGTCATGCGTTTCTCGACCAACCCCGGAGACATGCTTGATGACAAGGTGTCGACCCCGCGCGGGTTGGCGTTCAAGATCATTGGCGTTGACGGCCAACGGCTGCCGGGCAGCCATGGGGCGGTGACGCAGGACTTTGTGATGATCAACGCGAAAGCCTTTACGTCAGCCACGCCTAAGGCATTTCTTAAATCGCTGAAGTTGCTTGCGAAGACGACTGATAAAGCGCCCGGGCTGAAAAAAGCGTTTTCTGCATTGCTGCGCGGTATGGAGGCGGCGATTGAATCAGCTGGCGGTGAAAGTGGCACGCTGAAGAGTCTCGGTGGTCACCCGCAGACGCACATTCTTGGCGAAAGTTTCAGCACGGTCGTACCGATCCTGTATGGCGCTTATTACGGGAAAATTGCAGTCGTGCCCATTTCTCCCTCACTGACGGCATTGACTAATCGGCACGTCGATTTTGCCGACAACCCCGATGGTCTGCGGGCAGCGGTCAAAGCGTATTTTGCGCAGAACTCGGGGTTGTGGGAGGTGCGGGTGCAACTGGCCACAGACCTTGAGAAAATGCCGATTGAAGACGCCTCGGTTGAGTGGTCGGAAAAACTCAGCCCTTACCTCATCGTCGCGCGAATCGAAGTCGACGCGCAGGATGCCTGGGACAGCGAAAATGTTGAAGAAATTGACGACGGAATGTCATTCAGTCCGTGGCATGGGCTCGCGGCGCATCGTCCTCTGGGTGGGGTGATGCGAGTACGAAAGTCTACCTATGAAATGTCTGCGCGTTTTCGCGGGGAACATAACGGATGCCCGATCCATGAGCCCCAATAATGTCGAGAAGACGCCTCCAACCCCAGGTCGAAGAAGACATTCAGGCTAACCATCAAAGATTTTCAGGTAAATAACTCGATCTGTGAGTACGGCCCGCCGATTCTTTTGCTTAACGGCATTGGAGGGTTGGTTCGTACGTTCGATACCCTGTGCGCGCTGGCGGACTACACGACGATTACGTTGGACGTCCCAGGGTCGGAGGATCGCAAATGCCTCGCTGGCCGACGCGCCTGCCAGACGTGCCGACAACTGAGTAGTAGCTCGCTTAGAGGTGGAATCCTTGCCCACTAGACGTCGTTAATCGAGCGTTTGCTGGCATGGGCGGACGGCGTAACACGCGTGCAGGATGGAAGCCTACAGTGCCGACCCATTGCTATGGAGAAACTAAACTGACACGCGCGCCAGAACACGCTCAGGTTGTTCTTTCTCCCCAAGGCATGGGTTCATCTTTCCAGCGGGATGAGTTGCAGAATGGTCATCGGTTCCGGATGAGTTCGCAGCAGCGTCAAGCCATCTACGGTGCCCGCCGCTTTGCCGTTGTAAAAAAAAAAACCGTCTCGAATCTCACCGCACTGCTGCTGCTTAGCCCCCTCGAAATACAAACCTTTTTGCACATAGCCTATACGATCACCATCAAAATGAAGTTCGTATGTATTGGATGGATCGAACTGCTCTTCAATCATTGTGATGACTCCATTTTGGAGATGTCACCGATCCGGAATGGAGTGGTGAGGTCTTTCCCTTTTACAGCTCCCCACTGGGTTGAGGCATTTCGGAGTACGGACGTCCATACACGGCCCTTTGCTGAAAAAAGACAGCGAACCTTTCTAGCATAGCTATTCTCAACTGGCGTGTTTCGAATTTAATTGGGTGATTCCAGGCTGTTCCCGCGCGCGTAGGGTTAGTTTTTGACGCCTGCTGCAAGCGTAATGTTCAGGGCACCCACGATTGATCAGAATGGGAGAATCTCGATCAATGCTCTCATTCTCCGCTCACCCTAGACTGGATAAACGCCGCGCTCAAACCAACCTTTTGCATCGACCGCCACTCAACTGAAAGGATGCTCTTTATGCCGTATGTCTATAAAGGTTTGGCCACCGTCACTGTGATGGCCAGGTATTTTGGACAAGCGCCACTCGAACTGACCACGCTGGAATGCCCGGTGCGCTTACACAACGCCGGCCCGGGCCGAGTTCACGTCGAACTGCAGCATTATTTGCAAGGCCCCAAGGATGCAAACACGCTACGTGTGATGTTGCCGCACGGTATGATGGTGCAGGGCCCCATCCTAGACGGCTGTAATCAACCAAATGGCGGCTGGCTGCTTGTTGACGTCGCGCATTACGACTTGGAACTCGCGAAGCCGGGAAGCTTGGTGGGCTGGAAATGGCAATGAAACTTCCTGCCGCATTGACCCAGACAATCTAGCGGTAGCTATCTGCAACCGATATCGCCGGCCTGTTGCAGCCACTCAATTTCGCAGAATTTAGTCTCGCGACTTTGGATACATGCAGCGGAGGCGAGGAAGTGTCCTCGGCATCGAAAATTTCGGATCCGCGACCCGATGATCGCAAATCATTACTTGGCGATGGTCATTACCGCCCAAGCACAGTCGGTGGGGCTGGGGCAACGATTGCGAAGCTACCGATGAGGAGGTCGCGCGCCTTGGTGCGCGAATGCAGCTTCGGCTGTCCGCCCTCGGACTATCGTTTAAAGAGCCAGATCCGCTTCATGTTGAGGGAAACTTAACAGCACCGCTAATCCTAAATCAAATACCGGTGTGCAAAATCAGATACCGCTTGCAATCTAATAATAAGGAAATCTGCCATGCCGATAATTGAAATTGACTTTGACCCAGCCGACGTATTGGAGCTAGTACGAAGCCCACCGGTCACGAGTTGCTTGGTTCAACAGTCGCCGGTTCGAATGCGCCCGCCAGTGTATTTGATCCTGAGGGCTCCTTCAGCTGGTTCTCAAGCGCTTGGTGCTCCCGCACAGACAGCAGCGCAATGGGATCCGTGCCGAACCGGTCTCCCGAATCGAACGACCAACGCCGTCTCTCTGGGCTTACACATCCTTAGGAGTAGTCAAGCTCATCGCAGTCGTTGAAGATCGTAATGCTCCATCCTTCGATGTCGACCAAGAACATCCCGGCATAGAGCTCCTCCCATGTCTGAGCGCTTAGCCTAACCATCACGCGTCGCTCGAAGATTGCATCGCGCAGTACCTGGCAAACCTCCCTTGCTGTGAGTACAGGCATAGATTCGTCAGTGCAGTCGTTTGAAACCATAAAAGAAACCAGCCGGTTTTGGTCGTTTCCTCAAAGGTACACTGGGAGCCAGGACGCAGGTACATCCAAGGTGGAAGAGATGAAGCTGTTTTTGGATTGTGAGTTCACTCAGCTCAACCGTGAAACGAAGCTGATATCGCTGGCGTTAGTGCCTGAGGTTGGAGAGGAGTTTTACGTTGAGCTGATGGATACCTACCGAGTGGAAGACTGCAGCGACTTCGTGATTCAGAACGTCTTGCCGCAGTTGGACTTAAACCGTTATGGCAAGTCACTCGCCTCCGCCCAAGCTGCTGTGAAGTCTTACCTCGACAGTTTTGAGACACAACTCGAGGTTTGCTCAGACGCGCCAAATTGGGACTGGGTTTTTTTCTGCCTGCTTGCCGGTTCGGCTCATGAATGGCCAAGTCATGTGATCAACGAGCCCACGAACCTGATTCATCTGTACCGAGACCTAGAAGGCAATGACCTCGGTGACGTCGATCTCCCGGAGCTTCCGCACCATGCACTACTCGATGCCAAGCTTCTTGCTGACCTATATCAGCAACTGAGAGATAACCAGTCATGAGTTGGGAGATCCCGACCCATTGTTGTGGCTCGGCGCGCTTAGCTAGTCGGCGCAGGTACAGGAAAGCCGCGAACAACTCGAAGCCGTAATCCAGACCTGGGCAAAAGTACAATATTCGCGCGTTTTTCACCGATATCGAAAAAACAGCGCAACGATTGGATGATGTGACGAGAGAGGCTGTCATGGAGCGGTTGGCCAACGCGAAGGAATTGATCGGCGACCTTGATGCGGGAAGGATGCAATTGGGCTCAAATCGTGACGCTGATATTTACCAACAGAGCTTTTCCTCCCCAAGTCATTCAGCTCCCAATGGTTTTCTAGCGGGAATGTTTAAGGGCGTCAGACAAGCAGCCCGTTTGGCCTTTTGCAGCCGTTGTTCGGCGTGCATAGCCGAATCGTCATCTGGCAGCGGAAAGCCTGCGGCTGAGAGAACTGCGGCGCGCTCTTCAATGAGCAGACGCTCGGAATCGCGAACAGCTTGGTAGGCTCTGCCAGGTACGCACCAAGTGGCATCCGTTCGAGATTATTCAGGTGCGAAGCGGCTTACTCTCCAACCGGCTTCGACCGTATCTCTCGATAGCTGGTAACCACCACAATTGGGCACGTGGTTAGCGATCTCATATTCACGCCAGTCCACAATAGCTCTGTCATCAATGCCGAACGGCTTGCGCTCAATCAGCCAGGCTACGGCATTGATAACCTGACCATGCGAAAACGCTACGATGTCTTGGGCAGGATGTTCAGCAAGACGCTCGAGGAATGACTGAGCTCTAGCTATGAAATCTAGAAATGACCCAGCGCCTTCACCAGCCGTGAAACCGGGATCTGCTTTGACCCAATATGCCTCCACCCATTCTCGTCTCTGAGCGACGGTCGTATTAGTACACCGCGCAGGTTCAAGGTACGTGAATTCCTGTATAGGCCAAGTTTCAAGCGGGGTAAATGGGAAAGCAGCTACTGTCGCTTTTGCAGTTGCCAGCGCTCTGGAGAACGGCGATGCGATTATTAGAGTTGGGGGCTGGATGAATGATCGAGCTACATGATTCGCCTGCTCGATACCCCTTGGCGTGAGAGGAATGCTTGCGTGATCCTCACTAGGCTGGCCGGCATTCGCGGAGCTTTCTCCGTGGCGTATAAGCCTCACATGCTTCATTGCCAAGATACTCGAATAGCCTTCTTCACTGCTGCCCTCGATCGTCAGATTTACATATGCCCTTGACTAAGCATACACCGCCGTCAGGGAAGGATTTCCACGCATGATTTACCGACCAGTTTTGCGGATTTGATTGAGACCTGTATCCCGCGTCGTACTTGGGTTATACGGAAAGTAACGTCGCAAAAATTCAGATATTTTTGCGTATTTAAAACCGGTTAAGGCCGAACCGCACAGCCTTTCGCGGTTCTGTGAGCGATACTCGATGAAGAGCGTATGCGTGAGTTGGTGTAAATACTCACTGATGAGCCAGTGAACCATTCACACGTTCGGAGTCGTGCATTCGCTCGGGAGTCAGACCTTGTCAACCGCTTAGGTAGTTACGATGCAGGGTATGTAGTTACGTTGTTAAGCAGCGTCTCATTGGCTGGTTAGCATCGCTCCTTCGGGCAAGGCCCGGCTCGATGAATCAGCCGAGCATCTCCTTAATGATGGACGCGACGTTCCTAGCATCGTCTATCCCTCGATGATAGGTACCCTGCCAAACCAAGCCCAACGACTCTACTGTTTGCTTCAGACTTTTCGGCTGATCCACGTATAGGCCTTTATTCCACTTCTTGACGTTGAAGTGCTGCAGACCGGAGAGCAGGGAAGGGCACGCAGCTAATGCAGCATCGCGCTCTAGCTGCCTTGCATCGTAGTCACCCCAAGACGCCCAAGCAGCATCTGGATATCGCGCAATGAAAGCAGCTAGCTCCTGGCCAACCTCCATAAAGGTTCCTGAAGTGTCCACGTCCGCTTGTTGAATGGATGTCAGCTGCTTGCAGAAGTGGGTGAGTACAGGATTGATCTGCGGTCGAACGAATCGCTGGAATTCATCGACGACTTCAAGCGTTTCCAGATCGATCACCACCAAGCCGATTTCGATCGTTTCCATCTGCTCAGGGACGACTGCGAGCGACCTTGGTGATTCCGACTCGCCAACGTCATCACATGTTGCCTCAAGATCTACGCAATACAGATAGTGGTATGGCGCGAGGAGGGTTTGTATGGACTGGAGGAGATGTAGCTTCGCTTCAACGCTCATGGCGAGGATGTCCTAATATTCGTTACCAGCCTGTTGAGAAGCTAGCACGCGAAGCTGAGCGTACTGAGCTTTATAAAGATTCAACCCCGTCAACTTGATCGCGTAGGAGCGGCAACGACATCAGCTTGCAGGCTGATCAATATCTTTCTTGAGAGTTTTCGCGCCACCGGGATTGGCATGACCCTCCCATCAATCCGTTGCGAGGGCCTCGGGTTGTCAGAACGTACTCATCACGTTGGGACGGAATTTTGAATTTCAGAATATCTGATCGATAGCGGCTGCATAATCAAAATCGACCGCAGTCTCATCTGCCCGTACCACTTGAAGTCGATGGAAGGGTTCCCCTGTACGACCCAGAATTCCAGTGCTGGAAAATCCGGATTTGTCGTTTCCCAAATCAAGCTGAGCTTCTCAACTGCCTGCGGGTGGATCACCCGACCATAAGGAACTCGCGAAAGGTAACTCCGCAACTTGGTTTTGAGGTCAAATCTAGAGCGATAATGGTGAGGGCCGAGGAAAAAAGGGCCGTCTCCGATGATCATGTCCATATGCATCTTGGGGGCACGATGGAGTTCTTTGATTTCCCGATGCTCTCGGAGGCGATTCCAAACAGTACATCCCCTCTCGACATAGTGCTTGATCCACTTGGTCTCAGCAGCTAACGCCGCCTCTTTGGATGCGCAAAACTCTATAGCTTTGAATATCGGCACCTGCCCTTTGGCAAGGATCTGCGCGATCTTGGCTGCGGCTCGTTTCGTTCTCTCGTGCGCTGTTCTAAGGTGGGCTCGCTGACGACGAGGGAAATGCATGGTCTCACCGACATAGAACGGCTCTTCCGATTCGATGATGGCATAGACAACGATTCGTTTTGAGCTACTACTGTCCAGGGCCGTATGGCGGGGGACTTCTAATGACGCTTCAGCAATCGCTCCGGTATCAAAGTGATAGATCGGAGAATGGAGGGAATGCGGATTACGCGTGTTCTGCCGGTACCATTCTTCGGCGAGTTCAAGTGACCTAAATGCACGGTGATCGGCGCCGGGGTAATGGTCGATAGCAAGGCGGGCTCCGTCATCCCATTTATTGAAAATACCGGTCTGACGTCCATATACAACTGCGTAAAAGCGAGGTTTCTTTGCCATCTGACCGGCCTTTAAGTATCCGTTTCGATTATCGGTTTCCCATTCATGCCTACTTCAGCACTCCTATCTAGTGCGCAAAACCCCTGTAAGCGCAACTACGGGTAGGTCAAATCGATGTGGACGTTATCTGATCGGCGAAGCGTGCGATTTCGACCGTCACTCACGAGAGCTTGCGAAATCATCGACGTTCGTAACGAAGCCCAGCCGGCATGTTAGTGAGCATGAAGTTCGTACATTCAAGGATTATCAATTTATTCATCCCAATTTAGATTCTGCGCAAAGCCGATTGCGGTTGAGATATCCAGTGATATTGAAGCAAACGACTTCATCAATAACGCATCCGGTAATGCCCAATCCCATTTTTCCCGCAGCATATTCTCTACATCTGCGAGAATCGAATCGAGATTGTTTGCATCCAGGTCACCTACATCCTTGAGTGCAGCCAGTGTCTGATGGATGTTGGCGTCAACCTCAATCGCCAAGCCCGCACACTCACACGAAAGACCCACATGATTGAGTAACAGGCGCAGCGCATCGTTGGCGAAATCACCCAGCCAGCTGATCAGATAGCATTTACCGCCAGCCTCAATGACGTAACGTTTACCAAGGCCCAGTGCGTTAAAAGACTTACGAGCCTCGTCGAGCAAAGCTTGGGCATCGCGATCAATGAACGGGCAGGGGGCAGGATCTGCCAGGACGGTTCGCATTTCTAGGCGCACGTTGTCATGCACCATCGCACCCAGACCATCGAACTGAGGAGGGGCGCCACCGCGTGCGGCAGAAACAGTGATGACCTTGGATTGGAGATCAACATTACGAACCTGCCACCTCCGGCCTCCGAAGATGATGCGTTGATCCTTGGTCAGCGGTCGGCTAACCGGTACTGAGCCAAGAGCTTTTCCATCACACACCAGGCGGAATTCCTCATCACTGGTAAATGCGCTGTAGAACTCATAGTGGTTGATCAGGCGCTCTCCAACTGTCCCTGGAAGCAACAATCCTGAGCTGTCCTGAACGATGAGTTCATGCTCCCCTAGAGACTTGAGCAGCTTGATGAAGTCTGACCTCTCGACGTTTTGGAATGCTCCTTCAGCGATGAGGCAATTCCAGAGATCAGCAGCGGAAGCGCCACCGCACTGAGCAATTATGGAGAGGCATTGCTGAACGAGAGTGGAGGCATGAATGCCCTGAGCCCGGGGAGGTTCAAACCACCCTCCAATTAAAAGACGAACCATGGCAATGGTCTGAACTAATCCCTGGCGCAGCTGATCTGAAATGCTCGATCCATCTTTGAGTGGAGACTCCTTGCAGTAAACGCGCAAGATTGCGTTTTCCCCCGGGCGTCTGCCCGAACGGCCCAGTCTTTGGCGCAAGCTTGCCACCGATGGTGGGGCGCCAATTTGCACCACTGTCTTGATGCTGCCGATGTCTATTCCGAGTTCAAGCGTCGTGGTGCATATGGCAGATGCCGCCACATTACCCTCCTTGAGGGCATGCTCAGCTTGCTCCCGCAGGTCTTTCGAAAGGCTGCCGTGATGAGGCCAGAATTCGTTGGGCACACCATCTTTCTCACAGCGTCGACGCAGTTGGTCTGCGTACCATTCAACCTGCTGCCGGCTGTTCGGAAAAATCAGATTATTGCTGCCGCGTAATACCTTGTAGAGATGATCAGCGATCGCAAAGTCAGGGCTTGCTTTGTTTTCCGTCTCGTCTTCATCGCCTTCCAGGTCAGAAGGTTGGACGAGAGTTTTTTTGAGCTCGCTCATCGGCGGCTGGATGTAGCCGCGGATTTGCATCTGGAGCGTCTGGTTTGAGTTTTTGGACTCAATGACAGTCACCCCGTCGACGCCTCCTGAACGCAGAAACTCTGACGCCAACGTCATATCGCCGAGTGTGGCCGAAAGCCCAACCCTGGGGAGTCGACGCCCGGCAACTAGCTCTACACGGCGCATCAGAGACTGAAGCTGTTTGCCTCGCTCACTTCCAATGAACGCATGCATTTCGTCCACGACGATATAGCGCAGATTTTGGAATACCCCCGTAAGGCTGGAGCCTCGATTGACGAAGAGTGCCTCAAGGGATTCAGGCGTGATCAGTAGAACCCCTTCAGGTGACTTCAGGAAGCGATGTTTCTTGCTCGATGAAATGTCCCCATGCCAAGCCACTACGGGAATTCCAAGCTGCTCACAGAGGCGGCCTAACCTGTCCCATTGGTCATTAATCAAGGCCTTGAGCGGGCTGATGTACAACACCGAACCGGGCGTGTCGTTGCTGTTGAGTAAATTGGTAAGTATGGGGAGGAAGGCGGCCTCGGTTTTCCCCGCCGCGGTTGCTGCGGCGATAATGACATCCTGATCGGCATCGATCAGCACAGGCACAGCCCTTTCTTGGGCGTCGCGCAAGGACGTCCAGCCTTCAGCCCAAATCCATCGCTGGATTCGGGATTCTAGCTGGTCGAAGCCCGATGATTCAGAGTGTGAAGGTGGCAAGTTCATCGTCCGCGTCGACTTTTGTATCTTCGTCACCACCCAAGTCCTTCGCCACTTCGACAGCCCCAAGCAGGGTGCGCCAATCTGCTCCAGGGTTTTGCTCCAGGATAGCCAGCAGGTTGATGAAGGCAGTGATCGTCGTGCGCGGCGTACGGAAGTAAGCTTCACCTAGGCGCTGATTGCAGTGCGCCATGAATAACGGAAGCGCTTCGTCAGGCAGTAAATACTTTTCAGCATCGCCGCCGGCATAGACGTGACGGAGCTTCTGAAGCAACACGTAGAAGTCTTCTGGTGTGAGGCTGGTGAGGCGTATGACCGGCCCCGAAAGATCCACCAGTCCTGATTTGGCAAACGAGTTTTCGGCTAGTCGCGATTGCAAGGCAGGGTAGCTAAACAGTCCTCGGCGAGTATCCATCAAAAATTCGGGGGTGCCACCCAGGACAAATCCAAGCCCCTCAGCGGATCCCTGCAATGAGTCATTAAGGATGCGCAGGATCTGC
The DNA here is from genome assembly GCF_900636825.1 of Pseudomonas fluorescens. Lineage (NCBI taxonomy): Bacteria > Pseudomonadati > Pseudomonadota > Gammaproteobacteria > Pseudomonadales > Pseudomonadaceae > Pseudomonas > Pseudomonas fluorescens. Next base: position 2,749,054 of record NZ_LR134318.1, read on the forward strand.
TCATAGTTTGCATTGCGTGCCTGTGTGTTGGCCAGTTTGTAGAGATTGACCAGTTCGTCGAGGCAGATCATCAGACCGCCAAAACCTGCGAGCCTGACAAATCTCGATAGCAGCTTGAGCTGATCGTAGACGGAGGCATCATCAATGATGGTTCGTACACCCAGGGCCGCTCGGGCATCGGTCTTGGTAGTGAATTCGCCACGCAACCAACGAATCGCATCAGCCTTGAGTTGCTCGTTGCCTTCCTCGAAACCTCGGCAATAAGCTGCGATCACTTCAGCGAAATCATAGCCGTTGACCATCTCGGTCAGCTCGACCAAGTGAGCACGGATGACGGTCTCGCTGTCAGTGCCTGCCGCCTTGGCTTCGGTTTTGGCTTGGGAAATGAATTTCTCAACAATGCCTTGCATGGCCCCACCGTCGGGCTTTGTACGCGTCGACATGTTCTTGGCCAACTCGGAGTAAAGAGAACGTGCTTGTCCTCCAGTGGCATGTAGTCTGCGATCGGGGTTCAGGTCGGCATGCATGGTCACGAGCTTGCGCTCCATGGCAATGGCTCGCACCAAGTTCAGAAAGAATGTTTTGCCTGCACCGTACTCACCAATCACGACACGAAATGCCGATCCGCTTTCGACGAGGCTATTGACGTCCTTGATCAGTGCATCAAGTTCGCCTACCCGGCCCACCTGAATAAGATGTTGGCCAATACGAGGAACGACGCCGGCACGCAACGACTGAATGACCGCATCGCGATCCTTTGCTCTGATAGTGCTCATAGGGCTAACTCTTCCAGAATGTCTGTATTGATCTCGATGGGGTCATCACCTTCGGTGACGGGCATGTCGAATCGTTCAAAAGCCATGTCGTTGATTTGCTCCAGAGCTCCATCAAGCATCAGTTCCATGTCGCTGGCGGCGGCTTCAAGTTCGGAGCGGCTCCACTCGGGGCGTGAGATCAGCAAACGAAGGAATGCAGAGTGCTCCAAATCGAGACCGTCGACGTCCGCACTCGATTCTGGGGACGATTCTGCCCCTTCAACCAGCTGTTCCGGCTCCTCACCCTGGTTATCAGTGAAGATTTGGGCAAGGAGGGCGGAGACGTCAGCTGTTTCTCGTTGCAGCTCTGCAATCCGGTCGTGATCGAGCACGAAGCCTTGATTCGCAGTGGCGGTGATAGGGGCGCCAGGCTCTGAGCGAGCAGTGCTGGCTGCTGGTTTAACGGACGCAATACTCGCTCCAGATGCCGCCCCGTGAAGATCGCTGTACAGCAACTGACTATCCAGCTGAAGCGCCTTGTAAACGCGCTCAAGAAGTTTCACTTCCGCTGGGCTGACGATGCCATCGGCTTGCGCCAAATGGGCCAGGAAACTGGCAATCGTGCGTTTGGCTTCGACCGTTAATGGATCAAGTTTTTTCTTCAGACTGGCGAGCGTTGGGGGTTGCTGGATTTGAATTTGCAGGTGCGCTCTGAGTCGTTTGCGATGGGCCACACTTAGGTGGCTCCAGGAGTCGATGTGCTGAGCAAGCAGCGTGATTTCCTCGGTGGAGGTATCACCGTCTGCAGATGCCACCGCACTGGCAAGGTCAAGGGTCACCGAGGCCGCGTTGTAGGCTGCAGAAGCTCGCAGTGACCCGTCTTCAGGTTGAGTCACGAACAGCGCGATTTGATCTTCTGCCTTCGGGGTCTTGCTGCCGGCCAGTACGTCGGGTTCCATACCGATCTGAAGCGATTCAAGCGCGCGGGCCAGCGCGAGTACCTTATCCCGGGATAAGGCACCGGCGCTCCTGAACCGGCCTGCGAGTTCACCAAAACTTATGACAATCAGGTCGTCACCTATCCTGAACTGAAGCTCTTCCAATTCAGTACGGGCTGCCGCCGGCCAGAGCGTGACTGGGAGCTGCAAAAGGCCTTCAAGGGCTTCTGCGCTGTCAGGGTTTCGGCCCAAATAGCGGCTGTAAGGTTCGAGATCGCTGGTGCATAGCTCAACTAGCAACTGCAGGCTTTTACGTGTCCCCGAGCTCGCCATGACATCTGGAAGATCACCCAAGCTAAGCGTGGGTGCGATCAGGACGGAAGAGGCCGGCCGGTAGCTGGTCTTAAGCTTGGTCTTATTCTGCGCCAAGGTAAGACCCGAAGCATGGGCATTTGCGTATTTGAGTTTGAACAGTCTCGAAAAGACCTCCTTACAGCGCGTCACTGGCGTGCGTTTACTAATGTTGGGGTCAGCCAGTGCCCAGGCTAATGCCCAGTCTGCATTAAGGGGGTGCTTTTTGGAGGCGTGTTGGCCTAGGCCTACGCGTAGCGGCAGTGGCATCTCGTAGCTGTAAGCGGCAACGCTGGGAGGCGGGCCGAGGTAGAGGTCTGGATCCACCGTGGTGTTACTTAAATATTCCAGAAAGCCTTCTGCATACCCCCTGAATGACCTGTTGTCCCCATAGATACTCAGCAATCGTTGGACTTCTTTGACGATCAGAGGAATCTCAATCTTCAACTGCGGATCGCTTACGGCATCAACGAGAGCCCGCCGCTCAAGGCCATAGAAAAACAAAAAGACATACCCGGTGTCTGCCAGTGGATCACGACGTCCGCTCTCAAGCCACTGCAGGTATCCGCGCCGAGCCTCTGGCGAGATGGAATGAAAACTCGGCCAATAGGACATCAACCGCTCTTCGATGTCGACGTACGACTTGGCTATCGGCAGTTTTGGATTGATCAGTGACGGCTCTTGTGCATCGTATCGACCCAACGCACTTCCTACATAGAGCATTCCGCCGGGGAGTGAAAAACCAGACACAGTGACCGATTCGCCCGCCGGCACCCAGCGAGTATCGGATTTTTGTTTGCTTGCATCTGGAATCTTAAAGGAAGGAGAAGGTGGGGAGTCGAGTTGGACGGTATAAAATTCGGAGGTTTCTTCAGACGTATTGCTCAACGAAACCTCATGCATGGAGAAGGTTACGTCTTTGCTTCGCGCCTCGCGCAGGTGCGTTGTCACTGAAGCAGACTTTTGCAGCTGTTCAAGCTGTCGTTTAGAGCGAGTGGCTAAAAACCACATAATGGCACCGATGCACGCGACGACGCCAACAGCGATCCAGGCGTTCTTCGGGATCGAAGCGAGTGCACCAAAAGTCAGTGCCATAATAATCAGAATGCCGGTGCCGCTGGAGTTTTTTGCCTTCTTCCTTGCCATGAGTCATTTCAACCTTGAAAGATGGGGGCTGGCGCAATGGCAGTATCCGACAATTAAATGGCTTGAGCTATGGCGCCCGCAGAGCTATTGATCGGAAAAATGCCTTCTAGATGTACACCAAAGAAGCACCGTCGATGATGCTGGTTGCATATACGAACTGATCGAGCTATAGCTCATAACCACTGAGAGCGCCCACGTCCGGAGTTCTGAGCTCTCGAAAAAATAGTCCGAATTGCGAGACATCAACACTATTCATCACTCCCCATCAATTCCTTAAGCGCGGGCTGAAAGACACTATGGATCAGCGAGCTTCAAAGTCGCTCACCTTGATCGTCCACTGGATATTATGAGGAGGAGGGTGGAATCGAAGGCCGTTTTCGATCTTATCGGCCAACTGGAGCGGGGGGCTTGTGTGAGATTCGATAGGCGACTTGTTGGGTTGCGGAGCTAAAGCTAGCTTGGCTATCGCTCCTTCGGGCTTAAGCCCGGCTCGACCCAAAGTCTTCTCATGCCCAAGGCGAATTACTCCACTGCCTGCCATGATGCGCCCTCAAACAGGGAGGGGCACACGGTGAATCCAGCATCGCACTCTAGCTGCCCAGTATCATAATCAACCCAGGACGCCCAAGCAGCGTTTGGATATCGCCCAATAAACGCTCCCAGCTCCTGGCCAACCTCCGCATAGGTTCCTGCACTGTCCAGATCTGCTTGTTGAAGGATGTCAGCCCTTTGCAGAAGTCGGTGAGGACAGGATTGATCTGCGGTCGAACGAAACGCTGGAGCTCATCGACGACTTCGAGCGTTTCCAGATCGATCACCACCATGCCAATTTTCGATGGTTTCCATCTGATCGGGAACGACAACGAGCGGCCTTGGTGATTCCGAGTCATCAACCTCATCACAGGTTGCCTCAAGGTCAACGCAATAAAGGTAGCGGTATGGCGCGAGGAGGTTTGGGATTGCTTGAAGGTGATGAAGCTTTGCTTGAATGCTCATTGCATGGATGCCTAGTTTTGATCTTTCCATCCTATTCTTCGATCATGATTTTCATAGGTGGGTTTTCACGTGTGATCTCCGCTGCTATGAGCCGGCAAGCGTTCCCGCCTGTAGATTCTCAGTGGCACGTTTACAGAACCGGATAATCATCAAGCTTAAGGCTCGGAGCGCCTCCATCCACCGGCTCGCGCTTAGGCGTGTGTATCACTCCAGCTTCAGCATCTACACGCATCTGCTCGAGCTCTTTGTGAAATGCCTTGTCCTGGACGGTAGGCTTAATGGTGTATGGTTTTCGTTCTGGTTCAGGCTTGGCTGCATAAGTCGTTAACGCGTCTGGGTCGTGCTGTAGCTTTTCTTGGACTTGCGATTCCAGCAACGCACGGAGGGCGTCTTTATCGGGACGGCTAAGCATTTCTGTACTCCTAATTGGCAGCCAGCGATTGGCTCGTCGGATGATGAAAGATGGCGCGTCCAAGCCTTGGCGAAGCTCGGGTAGCGGTCTGGTTGCTGGACTCTCTTTTGTTTTGTCTAGGTCTTTGACGCCTTCACTGTCTTCTCCGGCATCGGTTTCGTGGTCTTGGCGTCCAACAGCAGGCACGCTCGGGTCACCACTGGCCAATCTAGTAATTCGGTGGGCGCAAGCGACTTGGGACAAAGCAGGAGGAGGTCACCGAGGGTAAACAAAGGAAATGCCTCGACGACTGGATAACCTCTAAGCGTTCTGACTTCCCCCCACCGCGAATCGAAATCTTCGGCAGCATAGGTGTCCTTGATGATGTATGACGAAACCTCAAGGCTCTTGATGCCGATGATTTTTGCGGCTTGATCGACCACCTTCGGTATGGTCGCAGGGGCAAAGTAAAGCGCGCTTGCCACCACCAGCATCATTCCACCCAATGTATAGCGTGTACGCGGCCACAGCCCATCTTTACAGATGTAAAAGGCTGCAGCCGGTAGGAGACTGAGTCCCGATACGGTCACGCAGATACCAGCAAATTTGTACAGTTCGTACCTGTCTGCGGGCCACGGGTAGGTTTTGATGAGGAGGAGCATTGGAAACATTGCAGACAGTGCCGTCCCCCACACCGTCCCGATCAGGCCAATGACTGTTGCCATCCATTTATTTTTCGCATTCTGAGCCGGTGAAGCTTGATTAGCGGTGTCCCTTACTGTTGCCCAGAATTTTGGTATCAAAAGCATCACCAGAGAGGCAATGATGACAGTCACCGCTGAGAAGGTAACTACGAAAAAAACACTTGCG